>NZ_JBIAFO010000010.1:0-301197 GCF_042869355.1 Streptomyces sp. NPDC007088 | reverse complement strand
GGCTTTACCCCAAACTCTCTTGAGAGTTTGGGGTAAAGCCCCAAACTCTCATTTGAATTCCACCCCAAACTCTCATATTCATTTCCATGAATTCCGATTTTATTTCATGTTTCCAAACATCATTGCCTTTCCAGACACCTCGCTTTGTTGTCTTTCTTGATTAATGTTTCCAGGCATTCCTTAGATCCTTCGTCCTCCTTCTCGCGTGCTTCCTTGGGTATTTCTTCCACTTCGCCTCTCTGCTTTGGTGATTGGGCTTCTCTGAAAAAATGACCGTGCGTCATGATTGGTTTGTTTGCTGGGTTTTCGAGGTTTCCAAACATCGTCAGATGGCGGCGGCTCTCCTGGCATAGTGAGGGGATGGGTAGTGGGAAGCCGATGACAACCAGAGTCGGGCCGGCTGTACGCGCGGACCTGAACGATGTAGTTGAAGAGCAGAAGGACTGTCGCCGGGCGTGGGAAGCCTTGGGGCGGTGGGACACCAAGGGGCTGTCTGCGCAGTCGAGGGCTGCACGGCGGGGGCAGTGGCGTACGTTCCTTGCTGGCCTGCGGCGCAGCGGGCTGATCCTGGACACCATCGATCGGGTGGCAGAGGTGGGCGTTGCTGCAGCGCTCGCATATCGTGGTTGGGATCGTCAGTGGCCGCGGGTGCCTGAGTCTGCGCGGTTCAAGGGGCGTTGGCCGGGCGCCGTCGATCGCGGGGAGTACACGGCGTCTGTGCCGTTCGTTCTTTCTGAGGCTCTGGCTCGGCGTGTGCACGCGGCCTGCTGGCACACCTCAGCGCCGGCGATCAAGGCGCTGTGGGAGTGGAACACGGAGGTTGCCATCGTTCGGCGTCGGGAGGAGAACATCGACTCTGACGTCGAGTACCAGCGGCTCGTCGCTGAGGTCACAACCGTTGGAGACCTCGGCCGTGCTGGCTTGGAGCTGGGTATTGAGCAGGCCCGGTCGGCTCTGGGTCACGCATGGGGTCTGGTGGCTGCAGAGCAGTTCCACGAGCGAGAGGGGCATCTGCGTGTTCCTCGTGGCCATGCCGAGGAGGTCCTATCTTCCAGCGCTCCGAAGGGCATTCGGTGTGTACGGCTGTCCACCTGTGCCAGGGACTGGCGCGACGCATCCCAGGTCGGAACTCTCGACAGCCATGTCCGGGACCACCTTGACCGGCTTGGCTTGGGCTGGGAGCCGGGGCGCACGGCGCGAGCCTCTCGTTCGTGACGCGACGGTTGCCGTGCGACGGACTGGGCGTACCGCGGCCTAAGCGTGGTACGCCCGGTAGCATCAGGGGAAACGCACCTCACCGTGACGTGTCTTGCCCGGACCCACCTCCGGGCCGTGGCGAATCCAGCTGCCGCTGGAGGGTGATGCAGTGGTGATGCTTGGCTTCCAATCATCGTGTGACCGCCCCTGTACGCGCTCTGGCTCCTGTCGTGGTGGGGCGGCACGGACCGGGAGCGCGCAGGAGCTGTCGTGTCACCGAAGCACAGTACGCATCCCACCAACCGCCGGCAGATCGCCAAGGCCCTCGACGCGCAGACGCGGATGGGCTACCAGCGCGCGTTGCAGCGCGTCGTCGACGCCGCTGAGAAGGGGCTGCTGCCCAAGGTTCTGAACGAGGCCGGCCGCGCCGAGGCCGTACGCCTCCTCGTCGAGCCAGGCGCACTTGAGCCGGATCCGGGCCCGTTCCTCGCGAAGGACTACTTGAAGGACCTCGTCGAGGAGTTCCGCCGCCTGGGCTGGGGCGCGGGCGATGAGACCGAATTGGAGTACTTTGGCCTGACCGCGTACGCCGGGCCCGTCGCTGGGCTGAGCCTGTCGGTGGGGCGCGCTGACGACCAGGGCGACGACGGTGAGGAGCGTGACCCGGACGACCCCGAGCAGTGCGATCTGGGCAAGCCGCTGTACTTGATGGCTATGTGCCCGTCTGGGAACGCCACCGTGGACGACTTCGAGGACGGTCTGGTCGACTGCTCCACCGAGCCGGTGCGTGCCACTGCGCGGCGCCTGGACACCGGGCTCGGCCGGGCCCGGCTGGCCCGGGTGCGGGGCATGGAGGAGCACTCCACTACGCCGTGCCCGATCTGCGGCGACCGCTACCCCGAGCACCATCTGTTGGGGAACTCGCCTGGCGCCGAGCCGGTGTGCCCCGCGTGCGTCTTCGACGGCGACCAGCCCTACCGCACCGACCTTCCGTACTTCGCCGTCCGGCTTGACCGGCTCCTGCATGGGGACCTGTCCGCTCCGGCGGGATGGGATGCGGTCGCGGCTGTCCTTTCGCTGACGTGCGGTGCGAACCTGCGCGGCCGGCTCGACCGCGCGCTTCGGGAGCGCGGCGGCTGGCCGTTCGTGATGGAACGCTGGGGGGATCCGCTGACCCGCTCCTGGATCTGGCTGCCGCCCGCGGCCGACCGCCACCCGATGTTCCGGCACCTGGGTGCCGGCGCGAACCTGAGCGCGCTCGTCGACGCCGTCGACCGTCACGACCCCACCGCCCGCGCCGAGGCGAAGACGATGTGCCGTGAGGCGGATGTGCGTTGGAGGGACGCGCTGTGGCCAGCTGCGATCGCCTACGCGGTGGCCCTGACCACGCAGGCCTGCGAGCGGGCCCGGCATCGCACCCCCTACCACCTCCTCCACTCCCTCAGCGACGGCATCGGCCAGGTCATGAAGCCGTTCGCAGTCACCGGGGACGCCTCCAACGTCGAGAGCGGCCTCATGGAGCTCCTTGAGTACCAGCTGCTGCCGATGCTGCTCGGGCACAGTCTGGACGAGGAACCCGACGACCCGCAGCGCCGCTACGGAGCGCAGGACGACGACGAGCGTCCCGCCGCCACCCGTGCGGACGCTCGGATCAGCCACAGCATCGACCGGGCGAACCAGGCCGCCGTCATCCTGGGCACCCTCCCCTTCACCCCGCCCGGCGTCCCGGCCTGGGACGGCGCCCCGCTTACCGGCTCCGACGCCGACGGTCTGGGCAGCACCGCTCCGGTCGGCGAGCCGTGCGCGGCGCTGCGGGCGGAGGCCCGGCAGCAGGCCGCCGAAACGCTCTACGACGCGGGCGGTCCGCTGCTGGCCGACGCCGGCCACGCCTGGGCGCGGGACGGCTGGTGGATCCCTTCGGACCACAGTCGGTACGCGGTGCGCCAGGCGCAGCAGTTCCTCGTTGATCGGACCCGGGTGCTGGCTCTGTGGTACGGGCCCGGCGCCCGGTTCCCCGAGCCGGTGCAGGTCTGCGTGGAGGTCACCGACGTCCACCCGCGCAGCACCGGCCCGGTGGACGTGCCCTGGCTGAGCGTGTGGGACGGCCACTCGTACTTCGGGATGACTCTGTCCGACCTCGCGCTCGTCCGCCGCGCTGAGCCCGGTGAGGAGCTTACCCAGGTCTGGCCGACCCACAACAACGCCGGTACCGGCCACCATGGCGCTGCCGACGCGCCCGCGGGCGCGTCCGGTCCGGCGGACGGGACGCTGCCGACGGTCGAGGAGCTGTCGCTGCTGACCGACCGGTTCCTGCACCTGGCCGGGCACCGGCTCGGCGAGGGCTGGAAGAGTGTGGATACGAAGGCGTACGCGGCCCATCAGCGCCTGGAGAAGGCCCTGGAAGCGGAGTACACCGGGTTCGCGGCCACGTCCGTCAGGGTCTGGATCAACCTGTTCGACACCGCCCACCCATGCCCCAGTGGGCCGGGTCAGCCCCTTCCCGCCTACTCGCTGACCGGCAAGCCCTACGAGGTGGAGTTCGACGTCCATGCCCACGACCCGTCTTGCGGCTGTGGGCAGGAGTACGGCTTCGGCGATTTCTCCGACCGCGTCTGCCAGCTCCTGATCGTCCTGTGCCTGTACGGGGGGCTGATCGAGGCCCACCCGATGGTGGAGACCTCCGGTACGTCTGAGGATGGCCGGGCGGCGCTGCGGGACATCACCTGGGAGGTCGACGGCCCCGACGGCTACGGCTTCCGGGAGGTCCAGCGTCGGGTGATCCGCGATGTCACCGACGCCGACTCGCCCCTGAACACCGACACCAACCCGGCCTACATCCCGCCGTACATGGCCGCGGACGGCTGGTACCTGCCCGAAGGCGGCACCTCGATGATGTTCCACGGCCGCCGGCACGGCGACGAGGACACCAGCGAGCTGGAGGAGCGGGGAGCCGATGGCCCGGCGTGATCTCGATGTGCTGGCGTGCGCCGACCTGGAGCGGCTGGGGGTGGCGCTCCCGGCGGTGACCGAGGCGACGGTGGGCCTGGTGCGTTCGGGCGGGGGCGGGAAGTGGCACGTCCCCACGGGGGAGAAGCGGTGGTCGGAGCACTGTCAGCATTCCGCGCGGGCGGTGGGTGAGCCGACGGAGATGGTGTTGCTGGACGTGCTGGGCCAGGTCTGCGCCCGCTGCGAGGGGCAGCTGCCCGGGCGGCTGCCGGACGCGGTGGTCGCGCTGTGGCGGGCGTGCTCCCTCACGGTGGCGGCGGACCGGTTCGTCGGCTCGCTGCGCGGGGACACCCGGGCGCGGACGTGGCTCGGATACGCGGTCGCGCTGGACCGCTCGCCGCGCAAGGAGGACGCCCGGGTACGGGAACTGCTGCGGCCCTGGCTTTCGGATGACGAGTTCGGCGCGCAGGCGTGGAAGGCCATGGCCGGCTGGTCGCGGGTGCTGGAGCGGGCCGAGGAGCAGCTGGCCGCGTATCGGGAGGCGGCGCCGTCGGCGGTGGCCAGCGTGACGGTCGGCGCGGCGCTGGACGCGGTCGGCCGCGAGACGGCCGTGCACGAGCAGGCCCGAATGCTTAAGCGGGCCGTCGGCGGTGACCGGCGGTGGACGGAGGTCGGGGTGTGGGACTGCCTCCGTCTGTCGTGGGCGCACGCCCGCGAGCAGGGGCGGTGCGCCGTCCGAGCCCAGGATCTGGCCCGGCGGGCGGTGTTCGAGCGGTGGGGGCGGGAGCGGGTGGTCGACGTGTCCGCGCTGCCCTCCCCCGCGCTCACGCCGGTCGGTTCCTGCTCCAGCCCGGCGGAGTGGGCGCAGCAGGAGTACCGGCAGTTGTGGGGCGCGTTCGTGGAGCGGTGGTGCGGGCGGTTGGAGGAGGAGTTCGCCTCCAAGCGCGCGGTGGGCGAGGAGGAGCAGTTGCTGATGGTGGCCGACTGGCCGCTGACCCACCGTGGCGACCTCGCCTACCTCTCGCAGTTCCGGCAGGTCGGGCCGGCGGTGCCCGCCGGGCTGCGCGATGAGGCGTACGGGGAGCGGCGGAAGCGGCAAGCCGTGGTGCTGGCGGTGCCCCGGTACGCGGTGGAGCACGCCGTCGCGCACGAGGACCGGCCGCGCTGGGGCCATGCCACGGTGCTGACCGCCGGCGACGTCCTCGGCGCCTCTGTGTCGGAGAGCGTGCAGGAGGCGGAGTCGGCTGCGCGCGTGATGCTGCGCACCGTGTACCCGTACCTGCCCGAGGACGTCGCCGCGGACGGGAAACGGCCGCAGGCCTCGGCTCAGGTCCGCTCGGCGCGCGCCGACCAGCGCGCCGCCCGCCCCGACATCTCCGACACCTACTGGGCGCCGCAGCGCGAAGGGGATGTCAGGCGGCAGTGGCGGCACGCGTTCAGCGACGGGGTGTGGGCGTGGGTACCGGACGACACCGCGACCGGCCCGGCCGCCGCGCAGCTGCAGGACCTGGCCGACCATCACTACTCCTGGATGGTCGTGCGCCTGGACGTCGAGGCCGGGCCGCGCACCGATAAGTCGCTGGTGAGCCTGTACGGCCTGCTGACTGGCTGGGACGCGCGCCGACGGGCACTCACCTTCACTCCGCAGCACGGCCACCAGCCGATACAGGTCCCGGTGCACCGGATCGTCTCCATGACCGGTGACCGCGAGCGGCGCAGCCGGCGCGAGGCCCCGGTGTGGGAGCCGTACACGCCGCCGCGCCGGTGGTGACCCCGGACAGCCTCGACAAGGTCCTGGCCGAGGCCTGGCCGAGGTGGGGCTCCTGCCGTTCAGCGAGCTTCTCGTGGAGGCCGCCGGGTGCGTATTGATGGTCGTCTGGGACATGGCTTCGGCGCCTTGCGCGGCCCGAGCGCGGATCGTGCCGCGCGCGGCAGATCGTCGTTGAGCAGCTCATGGGACGGGACAAGGCGAGGAAGCCGCGCAGGCCGAGGGATCTGGGCGAGGTGTCGGAGGGGCATGTCGAGGCTGTGCCTGGGGTGATGGTGACCCTGACCGGGCCGTCTGAGGTGGGTGCGGCCGAGGCGCACGAGCGGATGGCGGGAGGTCCGGAGGCGTGTACGGGCGCCTCCTGACCGTGCGGGGAGTGGATTGCCCGCGCTTTCCGCACCACGTTTGAATGGCTTCATTTGGGCCAGCGCCGGATTCGATCTCGGTCGCGCGGCGCTGGGTTGTCGCGCTGTTTCCACGTATGTATTTTCCCTCGTGCCGGACCGTCCGTGTGCTCTTTTCTTGCCTGCTTTCTTATGAGCTGTCAGTCGCGTCCTTCTACTGGGTCTGCCGGGAAATTCGCGAACGGTATGGGGGCGGCTGTGGAGGGGAGTTGGGGTGTCGAGGTGGTTGCGAGGACCCCTCCATCCATGTATCTTTGGGGTATCGCCCCAAAGATACATGGATGGAGGGGCGGAGATCGAGGGTCTGGCGGCACACTCGCCGACCGGGCAGAACGCAACCAGATAGCGGAGCCTCACCATGCTGACGCCGGCCGATAAAACGCAGATCGAAAACTTCGTCACCAAGGTGCGCAATGCTGGATCCGACGAGCAGCGCGTACGGATGATGGCGCTCTCCGAGCTGTCGAAGGTTCACCGGAGGATCAACCCTCAGACCAACGAGCCTTACGCCCCCACCACGAACCGCAGCCTGATCACCGAATACCGGAACATGATCAAGGCCGAACTCGGCGAGAACGCGTCCGTCCTGGACACCTTCAAGTACTCGGCGGCCCGCGTAACGGAATACCGCCAGCACCAGCAGGAGCAGCGCGAGGAACGGCACCACAACCAGCGGCCGCTGAACGCCGATGAACACATCGAGCGGGCCGTGGCACTGCTGAACTACAACCTGAGGGTCCGGTGGTCCAACGCCGCGGCCATCGCCGCCGTCGTCGCCCTCACCGGCCGCCGCCCGTACGAGGCCGGCTGCGTGAGCAGCTTTGCCCCGGACCCCGACGACGCAACGCGGATCGTCTTCGCCGGGCAGACCAAGACGCGAGAGGCCGAGCGCGCCGCCACCCCCTACCCCATCCCCGTACTCGCCGAACGGGACCTCGTCCTCGAGGCCGTCGCCCGCATCCGCGAGAGCGTGGACCCCACGCTGGACAACAAGACCTACTCGCAGCGCTTCGGCAAAGAGGTCGGGATCGCGGCGAAGCGCACCTTCTCCGACATGGACAACGCGCCGATCACCCCGCGCGAACTGCGCGAAGCGTACTCCGCTGTCGCCTATCACAAGTTCGCCAGCCGCAAGATTTCCGAGGTGCAGTTCTACAACGAGGTCCTCGGCCACCAGGGAACCGACCTCAACACCTCCCTGTTCTACTTCGCCTTCTACGTCGTCGACGGTGAAGAATAGCAGAGAATTAACAGCCTCTGCCCGTGCGATAAGCGCTCCTCATTGCTTTTTCACGGGCGCAGATTCCCTCAGTTGTAGGAGTCAACGCTAATTTATTGTCCAGATCGTCCCTACATGTGCCGTTAGATACTCCGTGTCCCGATACAACTTAATGGGGCCGTGGAAACGGGACGGGTACGGGGCGGTCGGCTGCCACCGGACATCCACCGACCGTCACAGAAACGGCCACCGGGGTGCCCGGCCCCCCTCCCCCACAAAACCCCGGGGCGGAAGACGCCCCGGTGCGCGGCATCGCCCACCCTCGGCGAGCACGGCAAGCGTCGGGAGGACGGGTGCTGATACTGGTGGACGCCCCTATTCAACTGTCGCTGGTTCCCCGAGGAACCCAGCCCGCTGGTGACCTTGTGTGATCCCCTGAGGCGTATCGGCTCCAGGTTCCGCCGGTCTCGTTGCGGAGTCGGCTGGTGGTTTTGTCGTGGTAGCCGAGAGCGTCTGCGACGACAGGTGCGGGGAGTTCGAGGAGTTGCTGCCGGATGGCGGCGCCGCGGGCGGCAGCGGTCGGGACTCCGACTTTGTTCAGGAGCGCGGACAGGTGGTCGGGGCGAGCCGGCTTCCCTGCCCGGCGGCCAGGGAAGAGCCAGCGGGACGCGGGGTTGGTGGCGGTGTTCATGTTGTCGCGGTTCGCGGTGTGCTCCAGCAGCAGGGCGGCGACCGGATCAGGGACAGGTGAGGCTGGTTCCCCGAGCCGTAGCAGCACGGTGTCGCCGTCGCGGATGACGTCGTCGACGCTGAGCCGGACGATGCGGCTCACGGGCTGGGCAGAGAGGAGCACGATGACTCCGGCGACGCGGAGACGCATCGGTATCGCCGGATCGGTCAGCAGTCGGCCAAGGGCATCGAGGCGCTCGTCTTCGCTCAGTGCGGCCCGGCGGGAGATCTTCATCGTGGGGATGGAGAGGGAGCCTCGGCAGCGGCGGCTCTGCATGGCCCAGTTGAGGACGCTGGCCCACGCCTTCCGCTTCGATGGGGCTCGGATGCAGGAGTACGTGGAGAGCCACGCGCGCGCCCTGATCCTGGCGGGTCGCCGCTGACCGAGCTGCCCGGCCGCAGCCGGCGGGCTGCGGTCAGGCGGCGGCCGGGACGAGTTCCAGCGCCCGGATCAGGGCGCCGATCCGGTCGCGCGGGCACCCGGCGACCGGGGCGCGCAGGACGAGCAGCCACCGGACCGCGTTCGCCGGGACCGGGTTCCACTCGCCGAACGCGACCTGCGTCGGTCCGGCCTCGGCCGCCCAGACGCGCCGGGCCTCCGGCTCTCCCCCGCGCATCTGCCCCTCAATGAGCAGGTGCGCCACCCGCAGGGCGGGGATGTGGTTGCCGTGCTGGAGGTCGCGGTACGCCGCGGCGGCGGCCTCGCCGTCCTGGCCCGTTACGAACTTCGGCTCGCCGCCGTCCTGCTGGCCCACCCGCGAGTTCACGAAGACTGAAGGGTCCTCAGCGGGAACCCGAGGGTCCAGAAGCCCGATTCTAGGGGGTGGACCCGCGGGTTCGTGGTGAAGTCGCGGGGGCGGATTCCAGGTCCTGCTCCAGGAGAGCGCGGGCGGAGTTCGCGTATCGGATCGCGGTCTTCTCGCTGAGGCCGAAGACCTCGGCGAGGTGGAGCGGGTCGGGGCCGTGGGCGAGGGCTTCCTCGAGCTGGCGGTCCATGCGGAGCCGTTCCAGGGTGGCGGTCTGTCGGTGCAGTGCCGGCCCGGCGACCGAGCTCTTGCCGATGGGACCGGTTCCGAGTGCGGTGTGCTTGTTGATCAGGAGGTGCGGGTTGGCGGTGTCGGGCCAGCGGCGTCGCCGGAACTCCAGCCATTCTCTGGTGACTTGAAGGGTGAGTTCGTCCATCGGGCGGGTGCGGCCGTCGATGGACAGTCGTCGGTTGCCGATGTCGAGGTCGTCGAGCTGGAGGCGGCGGATCGCCGCAGATCGTGCCGCGTGGACGGCGGCGAGGGCGAGGATCAGCCGGTCGGCGGGATGGGTGACGGCGGCGACAGAGCCGTTGATGTGCTCGGGCTCCAGGGGCTGGATGACGCCCTCCTCGCGCTGGCCGACGCGGACGCGGCTGGTCGGGTTCTTGAAGATGGTCCCGTTCTTCTTGGCTCGGCCGAACAGCGACCGCAGGGCGATGATGGTGTGCTGCTGCTGTGAGCCCTGCACGGTTTCAAGATGGGCGAGTACGTCGTCGCGGGTGACTTCCCGGAGGTGGTCATAGCAGTTCGACCATTCCAGCAGAACGGGCCGGATCTGGTTGAGGTAGTTCCAGACCGTCGCCACGTGGCGGTGGATCCCGATCCCGTAGAGGTCGCACTGGCCCGCGGTCAGCTCCCGGGGCCTGCCGGGGGTGTGCGGGTGGCGGGCGAGGCGGAGGGTGTCCTCCTCGGCCTGGGCGGCGAAGTCGCGGGCGGGGGCGGGCCGGTGGGCCTGGGCGGCGGTGTAGGCGGCGGTGAGCGCCGCCAGGCCCGCCGCCTCCAGGTCGGCGGCCGTGGGCCGGGCGCCGGCCAGCAGGTGGGCGCGCGCCTCGGCGAGCAGGAGCAGGGCCTCGTCCGAACGGCCAGTGCGGCGCAGCGGGGTCGCGGCCGCGCGGGCCGCGGCGGCGAGCACCACCGGGTCACCGGAGTGGGTGGCGGCGGTGCCGGCCCGCTCGGCGTGGGCGCCGGCGAGGCTGGTGCGGCCCTGCTTGACGGCGAGCTGGGAGGCGAGCACCCACACACCGGCGGCGCGGGCGGCGCCCGCCGGGCCCTGCTCGGCACTGTGCTCGGCGGCGGCCAGGACCAGCGGCAGCACCTTCCCGAGCCGCGTGTAGGCGCCGACGGCGAACAGCCAGCGCGCCGCGGCGACGTCGCCGGCGGACAGTCCCGGCACCGCGGCCGCCCACGCCGGAACCGGCCCGCCGACCGCACCGGCTCCCAGGGCAACTCCCGCCACCAGCACGCTCCGTCGCTTCACACCCGCCCCCTCTTCCTCACGATCCGAGCCCGCGCGGCCGACCGCGCGGGCTCCTCACGACGCTACGACCGGCCAGGCCGACCCGACAGGGCGCGCACCGGGCCGCGCGCGCCCCCGCCGCGGCCCACTCCGGGACGCCGGACCTGCCTGGGCGGGGCGGGGTGCCCGTACGGGGGCCGTGACTGGGCGGCCGGCTCGTCGTTGAGGATGCGGAGTCCTGCCCGCCTGCCCGCCGCTGGAGTTGCCCGTGCCGGTCCTCACGGCCCCGCCCCCGACCGCGCGGCCCCCTCTCACCCCCACCGGGAGCCGCGGCCCGGTCGAGCAGGCCGTCGTGGCCGGCGCGCTCGCCGCGGCCGGGCCCGAAACGCTGGTGCGCACCGACGTGCCCCAGCCCGACGGCTCCGTGCGCCTGTACGCGGCCTGGACCGATCGGGGCGGGCCCCTGGCCGACCGCATCGACCGCATCGCGCTCGCGCGCGGGCTGGACGCCTGGTCCTGGGTCGAGATCCTTACCCACCACCAGCACACCACCCACCGCGGCCGGATCGAGGTACGCACCCACCCGCTGCGGCAGATCCTCGCCGACGTCGAACGCGGCCACCGCGGCAAGGAGGAGTACCGGGCCAGCCTCGCCCGGCTGCTGGCCGACGACGCCGAGCGGTCCGGCCGGCCGCCGCTGCCGGCACCCGGCCTGCCCGCCTGGCCCGGCGTCGGCCCCCTGCTGTGGCACCGCTGCACGGGAGGCGACATGGTCGTGGAGCGGCGCTGGCTCGGCCGCTGAGGACGAGGAGCTCACGGTGGCCGCGCTGCCGGCGACGAGTGGATCGGGCTCGCTGCCGGCGACGAGTGGATCGGGCTCGCCTTCTGCGGGGGCTGGAGAGCGGCGGGCCAAGGGCGCGGGCAGCGGCGTACTGCGGCAGATTGTTCCGGGAAGCCGTGACCTGCTGGCCGCCCGGAGATCGCACCTGCATGCTCGTCGGCAACGGACACGCCGGGGAGGAATCCAGTGCTGCGGATCGACCAGTGCGAAGCGCTCGCACGCTACGAGCAGGAACGTGCCGAGGAACGGCGCCGCCAGCAGGAGAGGGAACGGGCACTGTGGGAGCGGATCGCCGCCGCGGCGCCGTTCGCCTTGACCGTACGGACGGACGCCCGCTCCGTGCTGGACGTCCCTCTTCAGCACGCTGCAGCAGCCATCGACCTGCTCACCGGCGCCTGTCGGCAGCACCCGGCTGGCCGGGCGCTCTGCGAGGGCATCGCCCGCACGCACCTCATGTCCCTGAGTGAACCCGTGGATGCCTACGCGACGTGCCACCGCTGCGTCCACGCCGCAGCGGTGGCCCGGCCCGCCGACAGACCCGAACCACCGACCAAGAGCGAGCGCCGGGAACTTGAGAGAGTCGAGGCGGGAGCCGTGTTCACTGTCGAGCACACCGAGGGGCCCGAGATCCGGGACACCAGCGAGCAGAGCCGGAGCCTCGGCGGAGACCAAGGCCGGAAGGTGACCGCCGTGATGAAGCGGCTGCGCGCCCGGGGCTGGGTCGAACCTGACACCGAAGCAACCGATTCCCTGCGGGGTGGGCGTGGTTGGCGATGGAACCTGACGAGTGTCGGAGCCGCTGCGCTGGCCCTCCCCGCAGTTCCCCGGTGGGTGGAAGCTACGCCGAGCACGCCACCACAGCATGAAGTTCTCATACCTCGTTGACACGCGAGTGACGGTCGGCGAGCTCGACCGGCCTGCCGGCGACCGGATGCTGGGCGACGACGCCGAGCGGGCCGCGGCTGCCCGCGTCCGGCCTGCCCGCCTGGGTGGGCGTCGGACCCCCAGCGCTACGCGGGAGCTGGCCTGGTCGTCGAGCGGCACTGGCTAGGGCCCGCGCGAGCGGCGGCCACCTGGCATCCTGGTGCCAGCCGGGCAGCCCCGGCCTTCTGCCCCGCGTGCGCGGGGACGGCGTCACCAGGCGAACCCGCACCGGCTACCGGATGCGGGCCTGGACGCATCTCCCGTCCCCTCCCAGCAGGAAGGCCCCGCCGTGTCCGACAACACCGCCCTGCCCGTCCCGCACGGTCCCCTGGAACAGACCGTGGCCACCCTCGCCGAGGCGTACCCCGGTCTGCGGCAGACCGAGCCGTCGAAGTGGGGCGCGCCCCTCGCCGACGTGCAGCTCACGCCGCAGCGCACCGCCCGCTTCTCCTGGGCCGGCTACGAAGTCCACGTGATCGTCAGCCACGAGGACCACCTCGACCGTGAACACCCCGACAGCACCGCCCTGTACCGGGAGGTCCGCGCGCACGCCACCTTCCTCGTCCCCCGGACCGTCCAGGTGGAGGGCATCGGGCACGTGGAGTGGGAGATGACCAATCCCCGGGCCGACGTGGCCTTCCCCGTCGCGTTCGCGGTGGCGGCCGCCGACCAGGCGGACCCGCGGTTCGCCGCCGCCGTCCTGTCGACCGTCGCCAAGGCCCTCGCGTACGCCCGCCACGCCACCGAGCACGCGGCCGTCCAGGCCGAGCGGGCCGCGGACGAGGTGCGGTGGGAGAGCGAGCGCCCGGAGGGCGTCAGCCAGCGCAGGTGGCTCAAGGACAAGCGGGCGGAGCGGGATACGCCAGCGTCGTAAGGCTCGGGGTCTCTGCCGCAGGCCGACCGAGGCCGTTGGAGGTAGTAGCCAGCACCCATCGTGGTGCGGGTGATGGTTGGGCGAAGTGGCGGGCTGTCGCTCCGTCGCCTCCTATGCTCGATGCAGCGGTGCGTACGTCGATGTGCCTGCGATGCCTGATCCAGCAGCCTGACAGGAGCCTTTGCGGCGATGTCCCAGCACGTTTCCACGTCCCGGACCGAATTGGCCGCCACCGCCTTCAAGGTTTCTTCGACGAAACGGGAGTTGGTCACCGCGGTGTGCGCGTTCTGCGGCTACCGCGCGCCCGGTGAGAGCCTCGCGGCGCAGTTGATCGCAGGAGCGTTCGCCGCGCTAGACCAAGTGCCCCTTGATGTCCGTCTGTACGTCCATGACCTGCAGGACACTGCCGAGAGGTGGCCGGCTCTGCCGATCACGCTGCCGCCGACACCGTGGCAGGCCGCCACCCTCGTCGACGGCCTGGCCGCGCTGGTCACGGTGTCGGCGGCCGAACTGCGCGAGGCCGCCGAGGGCTTGGCCCTCACCCGCGGCGACGTCGCACTGGCCCACGACAAGCCTGTCCTCGCCCGGATCTGGGCGGAGGACGACGAACCGCTGCCCGAGGCTGCGGCACTGCCACGGGACCGCCGCGCCCGAGAGGCCGCGCTGCTTCAGCTGTTCGACCACGTCCACCCGCGCGAGTGGACTGACGAGCAGACGAGCGCCGTCCGGAAAGCCCTCTTGGTCCGCCTGGCAGGCCTCGGCGACGCCCTGCTGCGGGTCTCCGCGCTCCCGCCCGCCCGGCTGGACTGGCAGGACGACGGCGAAGGGCTCACCGCGCTGGTGCCGGTGCCCGGAGCGCCCCAGCCTCTGGAGGCGCGGGTTGCCGCTGAAGCCCTCGAGTCGCACCCCTTCGCCTCGTGGGACGAGCCGATGTGGGGCTCTCCCGAGACGGCCGCATCACCCGGGTGCTGGCGCTGGACGGTGGGGTGGCGTTCCGCCGGCGGCGCGTTCCACAGCGATGCCGGGAGTACCGAGGCGAGCGCGGCGGCGGCGCGGTTCGGTGCGGAGCAGACTCTCGCCGCCTACGCCGCGCAGGCGTCAACGGTGCGCCAACGGCTTCGCCAGCGCCTGCTGGTGCCGCGACAGCCCGGCACGCTGTCCATGAGCGACCCCGCCGTCCTGGTGCTGGGGCTGCGGGAGCTGCTGGAGGCGGTCTGCGACGAGTACCGCGCCGAGACGAGCCGACCGGAGGACGGGACCGGATGGCGGGTCGTGCCGCACCAGGACGAGGACAAGGAGTGCAGCCTCGTCACGATCCTCCTCGACGACTGTTCCCTCCCCCACCCCGAGCCCGGCGATCCGGCCAACACCGCCGACCCGTCCGACCCCGCGTTCGAGGACTTCCTGCGTTCCCACGCCGTTGTCCTCACCCCGCCCGCCCGCGCCTACCTGGCTGGGCTCTCCCAGGCCGGGCCCGGCGAACTCCCGCTGCCCCGGCGCCACGAGGCGGCGATGCGTACGGTCCTCGCCGTCGGCGGTGAGGCGGCCGACCAGCTGACCGCAGAGACCGGCTCCCTGCCCGATCACATGGCCTGGATCGACCTTCTGGACGTCGCGGCGCTGGGGGAGTTCCTCACCGCGACGGAGCCCGATCAGCCCCGGTGACCGCCCGGGCCGTCGGGGCCAGTGCGTGCGCCAGGACGATGACCGTGGCGTCGTCGCGGTATCCCTCGGCGTCGGCCTCAGTGGCAGCAGCCAGAGCGTCGGCCAAGGCCTGGGGATCCGCCGCGTGCGCGCGGCACAGGGCCTCCATCCGTTCGTGGCCCACCTGATCCGAAATGCCGTCGGTCACGAGCAGGACCACGCGGACGGCCTCGGGGATCTGCGCCTCACGGCACATGGCCGCGCCTGCTTGTGCGAGACCGGTCCGCGACCAGTTGTCGTGGTGCTCGGCGAGTTCCACGGCCACGCCGTTGCGGCGCAGATACTCCCCCATGGTCTGGTCTGTGCTCCACCGGGTGAGCGCGGTGCCGTCCCAGCCGTAGGCACGGCAGTCCCCGATCCACTGGATCGCCGTAGGTTGTCCCGGCTCCATGCGGGCGTAGACCGCCGAGGCGTGCGGCGGGACGTCGTAGGCGTGCGCCATCTGCCCGGCCGTGGTCAGAGCGGCCAGGCCGCCCATGGTCATGCCGATGTGAGTGATCACCGGCGGAGTGACGTGTGCGTAGCGGACGACGGCTTCGTCGTGGCCCGCGCCGTCGACGACGGCGGCACACACCCGGCGCCCGCGCCGCTGGACGTCGTACCCGTCGGCGCACGGCGGCTCGGTGCCCGGCCGCCGGGCCATCCCCACCGTGATCGTCTGTGCGTCCGTCGTGCGGTCGGTCCTCGTCTTGGTCATCGTCTTCTCCTTCGTGTCGGTCGGCCGGGCGTGATCGGCCCGCCCTGTATCCGGGCCCGGAGTAGAACTGCGTCAAGGAGTCCACAGGAATGGGAATTTGAGGCTGCTGAGGCAGGAGTGGCACAGAGCGTGGCGGAGAGGGCGGCGCATGGGCGGGCAGGGGCCGGCCCCGGGTGGCTGCGTCCGGCGCTTCCCCGCGGTCCCCTCGCCCGGCGCCGGCCTGTCCGGCGGGGGGCCAAGAGGACCAGGCAGGCGGCGGCACCTCCGGTGGGCAGCAGGACGGGCATCGGCGCGAGACCGGCGGCCGCGGTGCCCGCGGCACAGCCGATGTCCAGGGCGGCGACCAGGAGGGCGCTGGCTTCGGTCACGGATCCGGCCGGGGCGAGGGCGGAGGTGTGCAGGTAGGCCGCGCTGAGCAGGGGCGCCATGAGCAGGCCGGGCAGGACGCATGCCGCCAGGGCCGCCGTGGGTGTGCGGGCGGCGAGCATCGGAAGCCAGGCGGCGCCGAATCCGCCGCACAGGAACAGCAGTTGCCGCGTTGTCGTTCCGGGCCAGGACCGCGCGCCGTAGGCGAGCCCGCCCAGCAGCGCGCCCACGGACACTGCCGCGGGCAGCGTGCCGGACAGACCGGCGTCGTGCAGGCGGTCGGCCGCCTGCACCGCGAGCGGCGTGATGGCGCCCATGGGCAGCCCGGCGCACACCATGGCCAGGTACAGCACGCGCAACGGGGGCGAGCACAGGACGCCCAGCCCGTGGGTGCGCTGCGGGGCGGGCTTCCAGGAACGCGACGGCGGGGCGCTGACCACCATCATCATCCCTCCCACGCCCACGGCCGCAGTCGCGAGTAGGGCACAGCGGGCAGAGGCCGCTGCGGCGACGCCGACGACGAGGAGCGGGCCGCCGACGTAGATCAGCTCTTGGGCGGCGGCGTCGAGTGACAGCGCCACCCGTTCGTGGTCCCGGGTCGGCATCAGAACGGTCCACAGGGCCCGCAAGGCGGCGTCCAGGGGCGGTTTGGCCACCCCGGCGATCAGTACGCAGCCCGCCGCGGCGCCGGGGTGGGACGTCCCGGTGGCGGCGAGCGCGGTGAAGCCCGCTGCGGCCACGAGGGCACCTGTTGTCAGCGTCCGGGTCTGCCCGTACCGGTCGGCCAGGCGGCCGGCGAGCGGGCCGCCTGCCGCGTTGGCCAGCAGGTACAGGGCCGTCAGGCTGCCCGCCAGTGCGTAGCCCTCCCGTGCGGTGATCAGGACGATCGCCAGCGGCGCCATGGCGGTGGGCATGCGGCCGATGAGCGTTCCGGCCAGCAGGCGCGTGGCGAAGGGCACCCGCAGAACGTCGCGGTAGCGGGCCGGGCGGGCGGGTGTGCCGGCTTCGGGCGGGCGGGCGACGGTGGTGTCGCGCCGAGCGGCGGCCGCGCCGGGGCCATGGCCCGAGGGGTCAGTTGCGTCCGCGCCCGCCCGGATCAGGGTCATGAGGCAAGGCAAGCAACGGCGGCCACGCCGCAGGGCCTGGGCGAGTGCTGCGTGCCGCCCGGCGGCTCACCTGCTGGGGGTGGTGTCCCCGGAGGCGGGAGACAGGCCCTGCGCGTGATGCGAGGGCTGTCCCGCGCGCGGGTGCGCTCCGGTGCTCCCGGGCGGCCTCATCCGGACACGTCCTTCGATCCTCGCACGCAGGGATACGGTGCTGCGTAGGCTGGGCGTTGCCGTCCCGGTGGTCTCCCCCCGTACCACCGGGACGCTGCCGTGTTCAGCGGTCGCGGATCTGGCGGATCCCGTCGACCGGATCGGAGGCGGCGTGGATGTGGTCGCGCTGCTGTTCGGGCCAACGGGTGGACTCGTCCCAGCGCAGGCCGCCGAGGTAGAGGTAGGTGAGGTCTGCGGATCTCAGGTCAGCGCCTCAGACGTCGTGGCAGGCGCGCGCGAGGAGCTGTTCTGCCTGGACGAGATCGTCGGCCAGGCGGGTGAGCGTCCGGCGGGCCGCGCGGGGCGCAGCGGGTGCCACAGCAGTGCGGCGGGCCGCGTGGACTGCGTCGGCGAGCTGCTGCGCGCCGGGAGGCATGTGTTCGGCGTGGAGCTTGGGCGCGAGGGTGAGGTCGAGGACGTCCGGCAGGCGGCCCCGGGCCGTCTCCGGCTGGTCGAGGGTGGCCTGGGCCGTGGTGCGGGCTTCGGTGATCTGCTGAGCGAGCCAGAGCAGGTGCGCGCGTACGGGCAGGCGGACGGTGGCGTCCCAGTCGGCGATCGTGCGGGCGGCTGCTGCGAGCGGGCGGCGCCGCCACGACATCCAGCGGGGCGTGTTCACCCTGTCCCCCTTCGCCGCGCGCGCCGTTTCTGGGCTGCACCCTATCCCCGCGCGGGGATGGCGGGCGCCGGTTCCCGGCGAAGGTGCGGCGGGGCTATGCGCGGCCGGGGCTGTGGGGGTGCTGGTGCTGGTGCGCGGCGGCCTGCTCCTGGCCGTGGTCGCCGGTGGCTGGTCGCCCGGGAGCGGGTGCGGGGTAGTCGGCGGCCTGCCGCTGCTGGTGGTCGCGGAACTGCGCGAGGCGCTGGCTGAGCTCGTCGATGTGTGGGCCGGGGTTGGGGCGGGGCGGGGGCATCAGGTCGCTGGCCCGCAGGACGAGCCCGGGTGTGGCCAGGGAGTCCAGGGTGGTGTCGCTGTAGTCGTGCCGGGCCACGACGAGATGGCTGGCGCTGTGGGCCATGGCGAGCAGCGGGCGGCGGACGTCCGGGTCGCGCAGGACGTCGGCGTGCACGGCCAGGACACCGATGATGCTGCCGGCCGGCTGCAGGGCGGCCTCGTCGGCGGAGATGACCGCGCAGCGGATGTCCGGCTGCAGCTCGCGCACGAAGGCGCGGGTTTCGGAGTGCAGGACGCGGGCTTCCACGATCGTCAGCGGGGCATCGGTCTCGGCCGCCAGTTGAGCTGCGGCGGCGATGAGCATTTCCCGGCCGCCGCAGCCGGTGTCGTAGGTGACGCGTCCGCCCCCGGCGGCCACCAGGGCGTCGACGACCCCCGCGATCCGCGGATGGTTCAGCACGCTGGGCTCCATGCGGGGCTCTCCGTTCGTGTCAGGCGGTTGGCCGGTTCTCCTGCGAGACAAGCAGGCGGCCCGGCGGGCGGAGTCGTCAGGCGGGGATCTGTCCCGTCACGTGCGCTGGCGTCCTGCACGGTGCTCCCGCCCGGCGGGATTCGCCGCCCGGCGGGCGCCCGGCGCGCGGTCGGGCGGGGGACGGAGGCCTTGTGCAGGTTGTCTCCCGCCCGGTTGCGGCGGGCCGCTACGCTGAGGGGAGCAGACGACGTAGAGGCGGTTGTGATGTTGGGTAGCGACGTGTGGACTCCGGACTCCATCGCCCATGCCCTGCCCTCGGCGGACATGCGCCAGGAGTTCTGGAAGCAGTTCAACCTCACCCCAATCGGTGAGCTGCCGGGACTCGGCGAGCGGTGGGTCAGGGTCATCGAGAACCTTGAAGCCGGTGTCGCGCGGGGCCGTGAGCTGCACGCCTACCAGCAGGGGCACGACGGGCAGCTGCCGCCGGAGTACACCGACGTCACCGCTCTGATCATGGAGAGCCGGGCCGCCTGATCCATGTACCGGCTCTATATGGACCCCACCCTTCACCGGGTGTACCTGGATCTCCCGGACAAGGCGCGCGGGAGGGTTGCGCAGTTCCTTCTCGACTCGGCGAGCGATCCGCGGGCGGCCACCAGTCCGTACGGCGACGTCGATGACGGCGTAATGCGGCTGTGGGCGGCGGGTGATCTCGCGGTGGTGCTTCTGGTCGGGGACGAGACCCGCACCGTCACCGTTCTGAGCATCGCGTACGCCGGCCTGGACTGAGGACCGGGGCGCGGGTCCCTGCGGGAGGTCACCGCGCGGCACCATCCGGCGGCGCCGTCCGTCACGCGGCAGTGTCCTGAGGGGCTGCGCAGCGCGGGCAGGGGCAGGGGTGGTTCTCGTCGGGGGCGCTCAGCGTCCGGCAGCGGGGACAGTCGCAGCAGGCCGCTGCTCCTTGTCCCCGGCGGAGATCGGTCTTCGGCGGTATGGCGGAGGGCCAGGCACCGGGCGTGTGCCCCGCGGGCGCCGGGAAGCGCTGCCACAGCGCGACGACCTGGACCGTGGTGCGCACGGGGCGGATCTGCAGGCGCATGAAAGCCGGCAGGTCGCCCTCCTGGCGCATGGCGGCGATGTCCTCGGCCTGGAAGTCCTCCACGGTGCGCTCCCCCGTTTCTCCGGCCTGTGGCCCGGTGCCCGGCCGAGCCAGTGTCGGCTCGGCCGGGAGGGGGTCCGGGGCAACGGCAGAAGCCGTTCCGCCCGGCGGGGCGCAGCGTCCGGATTTCTCGCCGGGCTTCCCGCCGGGCGGTCCGGGCGGGGGTGGCGTAGGGGTGGAGGGGTGCACCTGTCCCCTCCGCTGGAGCCGATGCTGGCCCGTTCGGTGAGCGCGCTGCCCGCGATCGGGCGGCCAGCGGTGTTCGAGCCCAAGACGGACGGCTACCGGGTCATCGTCTTCGCCGGTCCGGTCCCGTACCTGCAGTCCCGGCGGGGCGCGCCGCTGAGCGGGGCGTTCCCGGAGATCGCCCGGGCGGCCGCCGGGCTCGGCGTCGAGGCAGTGCTGGACGCGGAGCTCGTGGTGAGCAGCGGTGCCGGTCACCTCGACTTCGCCGCCTTGCAGCAGCGCGCCCGCCGCCGGGGGGCCGGGGCAGCACGGGCGGCCGTGGAGCAGCCGGCGCATCTGGTGGTGTTCGATCTCCTGGAGGTGGAGGGGGCCGTTCTGCTGCAGGCGTCCCTGCACCGGCGCCGGGACGCGCTCGAGGAGCTGTTCGCGGTCCGTGGGCTGTCCGCGCCGTGGGCGCTGTGCCCGCAGACCACCGACGGAGAAGCCGCGCGTGCCTGGCTGGATCCGGCCTGGGGGGCGGCCGGAGTCGAGGGCGTCATGATCAAGGACCCGGCGTCCCGGTACCGGCCCGGTGCGCGTGGCTGGGACAAGCTGCGGGCCCATGCGACGGCCGAGGCCGTCATCGGCGCCGTCACCGGCACGTCCCGCTCCCCCACAAGCCTGCTGCTGGGCCAGTTCGACGGTGCGGGCCGCCTGCGGATGATCGGCCGCACGACGGCGCTGCACCGCGCGGCGGCTGCCGCGCTGGGCGGGGTGCTTCGGCCTGCCGGCCCGGAGCACCCCTGGCACGGCCGGCGGTTCTCCGGAGGCTGGAACACCGCTGAGCCACTGGCCTTCCAGCCGGTCGTGCCCGAGTTCGTCGCCGAGTTCGTGGCCGACACCGCCGTGGACGCGGGCCGCTTCCGCCATCCGGTGCGCTACCTGCGTCTGCGGGACGACATGGACGCCGACGACATCCAGAAGTGAGCGGCGCCTGTGCCACCCGGAGGAGGTCAGCAGGTCAGCAGGTCCGCTGCTGAGAGGATCATGTCGAGCTGGAAGCCGGCCGTGCGGGCGAGGGGGACCGGCTCGGGCTTCAGGGCGCGCTCCGCGGCGGCGAGCCAGCGCGTGAAGTGGGAGTCGAGTTCGTCCCGGGCAGTCTTGAGCACCGGGTCGGCCCCGCGGGCGAGCTCGGCGTCACAGGCGCGCAGGAGCATCCCGGCGGTGCGCAGCGGGCCGAGGTGGGCGAGGTCCTGCCCGGCACCCGCGTGCGGGTTGCGCCGGTAGGCGGCGGCCATCAGGGCGTGGATACCGAGCCTGTCGGTGACGGCGGGCAGGAAGGGGTCGTCCGCGCGGGGCGTCAGAAGTGCGGCGACGGGTGCGAGGAGGGCCGCGGTTTCATCCAGGTGGCGGGCAGCGTCCTCGGCCGGGAAGTCGTGGGGTCGGCTCGTCCACATCGGCGTCTCGGTGGCGAAGGCGAGGGCGGCGCCGCGCGCGTGGGCGTGGTGCACGCTGCTGGTGCCGAACGGCCGGCGGCCGCTGCCGGGCGCGGGGGACATCTGTTCGGCGGGCGGCAGGACGTGGACGCCGGGGCCGGGCGAGGGCCACTCGATCGCGTCCGACGGCGCGGCCTCCACCGGCAGGCCGTGCCGGGCGGAGGCCTGCTCCAGGATCGCAACGAGCGCCGGGTGGGGCGCGGCGGACAGGCAGAAAGTGCCCCCGGTGTCGCTGTTGTGGAGGGTGATCAGGCCGGTGGGGGCGGCCCGGTCGATGGCGGCGGCGACGGCCCGGCCCTCGGGCAGCCCGTCGGCGCCGGGGCGGGGCAGGCCCCATTCGGACTGGTCCGCCTCCGCCTGGCGGAAGAAGCCGCGGTGGTACGACTCCAGGGTCGGTACGCCGCCCGTCCACCACGCCTCGTTCATCCGGGTGGCGTCGGGGTCGATGCACGGCAGCAGGTACCAGGAGCAGCGCCGGGCGTCCGGGCTGGTCACCACGTACCGGGCGAGGGCAGTGATCGTTGCCAGGCCGACGGGCTCGTTGGCGTGGACGCCGCTGACGACCTGGAGGGCCGGACCCTCGCCGGGAACGACCAGCATCGTCAGGTTCTCCCCGCGCCGGGACCGCCCGATGGTGACGAGGTCGCAGACGCCCTCGTGCCCGCGGGCGAGGGCAGCGACCTCTGCGGTCAGCTCGTCAACGGTGGGCGGGCGGTCGCCGAGATAGGCGTGCGCAGGCCTCAAGGAACACTCCCGTGGGTAGTCATGTGGTCGTCGCGAGTGTTGTGGAGCGGTGCGTGCCGTGACTATGGGGTTGCGGGAACTTGCGCCCAATTCGACCTGGAGGGGGCGAAGTTGCGGGAAATTGCGGGCGGTCCGTCTCATGCGGACCGGGCCGGGCGGCCGGCCGGGCGGCTGCTCTGCGTGCGCGCTCGCCGGTCCGCAGCGGCGCCTCGCGGCAGGCCCGAGGCTCTGCAGGGTCACGCCGGGGGCGGGCCGGGGAGGGGCCGGGTGACGCACTTGGCGATCGGGGTGACGAGCAGGTGACGCACTTGGTGACGCACTCAGAACCCTCCGAGTGCCTGTTGACCTGTGATTTCTATCCGCCGGGGGCGGGTGGTGACGCTGGTGACGCACTTTCCGGGTATCTCTCTACCGCCCTTTTCTTCCCTATTTTTCTTTCACAGAGGAATACCCGGAAAGTGCGTCACCAGCGTCACCAGGCGGGCGAGGAGCAGAAAACCCGCAGGTCAGAGTGTCTATCGATGGGCTGAGGTGCGTCACCGAGTGCGTCACCGAGTGCGTCACCGATCCTGAAGTGCGTCACCAGCATCACCGTCTGCCCCGTCGGGTGTCGGGCCGCACCGAAGATTTCAGTGGCGCACTGAAGATTTCAGTCGGTTCTTCAGCGCCGCACCGAACTCTTCAGTGGGCGAACGCGTTGGTCAGGGCGCAGCAGTCGGGTACGGCCCGGCAAACAGAGGAGGAGCAGAGGATGAGCGACCGCCGTATCAGCTCGGAGGGCTACCACCACACCGTCGAGGCATGGACGGTAGGCCGCCTGCGGGCGGCTCTTGAGGGGGTGCCGGACGAAGTGATCGTGGCAGCATCGATCCCGCTGAGCCTGGCCCCGCGCCCGACTGACCCGGCTGGCGGAGAGGACTACGACTGGGTCATGACCGACGTGGAGGAGACGCCGTCAACCGGACCCGAGCCCATCACGCTGGTACTCGATCGGCCAACTGGACGGTACATCCACATCCATCGGGTGGAGGAGGACGAGGAGTTGGCGGACTGAGCGACAGCTTGATACTGAAGTCTTTTGTGCGGCAGCTTGCCGCGTAGCCGTCGCACAGAAGACTTCAGTGCCCAGGTCACAGCCCTACCGACTGAAATCTTCAGTGCGGCCCAACATCGGGTGCCGGCGGCTCCCCGGCCGGCCCGTACACGCGGGTGACAGCGAGCGGCGGGCCGGGTGCCGGGGTGCCGGTCCGGCAATAGCTCAGGGGTGAGCATTCGCAGCGTGAACCCAGTGGGCCCGGAGGCTGTCTACCGGGCGCTGGTCGCCCTGGGGGCCGCACCGGTGCTGGAACCCGCAGCTGTGGCCGGACGGCCCGCAGGAGGAGGACCGTGCCCGCCTGCTGGGCTGCCTGCTGGCCAAGACCGAACTCGAGCTCGCCGCCGCGAGCGGAACGGATCCGGGCGGCGACGAACTCGAGGTCCTCGGTGACGTGTACATGGGGTGGACAGGTGAGGTCGGCCCCGACAGGGACCTCGCGCTGGCGGTCGTGATCTCCAAGCTGGAGAGAACGGCGATTCAGCTCCTTGACCCCGCGGATCCGGACGCCGGGAACACGCCGCCGGGGCAGATCAGCGCCTGAGCTGCGGTGGTGGGGGCCGTGACCGCGCTCGGTGCCGACGCGGGTGCCCGGCGCGGAGATGTGGACGGGGTCCGCCGGGCACTGGGCCAGGTGGAGTCATGTGTCATCCAGCTGCTTCAGGGCGTCCACGACCTCCGTGTGCTCATCGGTGACGTGGAAGCGGATGACCGCTGAGCGCCGGCGCGGGTCCAGCCATGGCCTTTGACCCGCGCGGCAGTGCCAGCTGGCTTACCAGGGGCTTGCCGCAAGGCCGCCTGGTGCCGGGGCCCGCGCTGCGGTGCGCGGGCCCCGGCGACGGGTCAGCCTGCGGTGGCCGGGCCGGTGGAGATCCGCAGTGGGCGGCCGCTCTTGGTGCGCGGCAGCTTGCGGACGTCGACCCCGCGCCGGCGCAGCGCGGGTGCTGCGCGTTGCAGGCGCGCGGACAGGACAGCCGGGGTCCTGGGCCAGTCCTTCTCCTTGTCGGTGTTGGGCGGGATCTCGAGCTCGGCGAGGAGCTGGGCCGCCTGCCCCTCCCAGGTCCAGGGCGACAGGCGGCTGGCGGCCCAGCGAAGGACGGAGGTGGCCACCGGGTCGCCTTCGATCACGTCGTCGACGAGGTCGTCCTGCGCGCCGGTGTAGGTGTCCAGGGTGTGCCAGCCGGTGACCTCGTCCAGCGCCCAGAGCATCTCCGCCCAGTCGGCCATGCGGGGAAGCTCGCTGAGCCTGCCGGAGGCCTCTGCCTCCGGGATCTTGGCCCACACCAGGGAGGCCAGGTCGAGCAGTCCTCCCAGGATCTCGGGGTGGAACTCGTTGTAGGTCTCCCACAGGCGCCGCTCGGTACGCCGGTTCTTCCCCGTGATGGGCTCGAGCTGGATCGGCAGCATCCGCTCGGCCAGGTCGCCCTGCAGAACGCCGATCTCGATGCTGGTCAGCAGCACCGGACGCTGGTAGATCAGGATCACCACGTCGTCGTCGGAGAACAACTCGCGCTTGGCCAGGGCGTCTCCGGTGACCGTGCGGGAGAGGAAGTCGGACAGCCAGCCGGGCATGCCCGAGAGGTTGTCCAGCGCCAGGCACCACCCGGCCGCCGTGGTGACCGCGAGGTCGTCCTCGGACTTCGGCACGGATCGCAGGTGGGCCTTGGTGCCGTCGACCAGGCGCACCATCATCCGGCACAAGGTGCTCTTGCCGGTGCCCTGTTCGCCCAGGATTCCGGCGAGGGGGCGGGGCATGTCCGGGCGCAGCGCGGCCAGGCACCAGGCGACGACCATCGGATAGGAGTCGGCGCTCACCGGCAGGATGCGGCGCAGCAGTTCGACTCCGTGCTGCCAGCCTCCCGGGGACCGTTCGGGTACGGGCAGTTCGTGCACCAGGCGGCTGCGGCGCCACAGCGGGCCCTCGCCGTCCTGGGGGATGAGGACCGCCCAGCTGCCGCGTTCGATGCACACCGAGAGCCCGTCGCTGCGCCCCAGGTCGAGCCAGGTTGTCCACCGGTCGACCTGGTCGCCGGCGACCCGCAGGTGCACGTCCTGGCTTTCACTGTCCATCGCCATCGCTTCCAGCGCGGCGATCGCGTCGGCGAGCGCCGCCTGGGAGGGGGTGCGTCCGGTGTTCAGGACGTACTCGCGGATCAGGCACTGGCGCAGGGACCCGGTGCCCCCGCCACCGCCCTTGGAGCGGATGGGCCGGGCGATGGGTCCGTCGCCGACCGCGTAGATGGTCTGGTCGCTGCGCACGAAGCGGTAGCCGGTCTCGCCGATCGTCCGCAGGATGTCGGCCTGCCGGGGGCGGCTGCTGTCGCCCCCGCGTTCCTCTCGCTGCGGCAGGTGGGCGGTCATCGTGGCCGCGGCTTCGCCGGCGCCGGTGTAGGCGTCTGGCTGGAGGGGCTCCTCGCGCTCGGTGCTGGGGGCGGGCACGATGCGGTGGGCGGTGGTCGTCTCGCTCACGTCGGGGCCCCGATCCGTCGTGGAACCCGGGAGCCGGCGTCCAGTCCCCGGCGGATCGTGGACTGGGCTTTGGCCTCGTGCGGGTCCACTCCGGCGGCCTGGGCCGCCTCGGTGAGGGCCTGGTGTACATCGTCGCGGTCCACCAGACCGGCTCCGACCAGCTGGCCGAGGCTGAACGCGCTGCGGTTGAGCTGGTCGTTGCGGCCGCTGTGGCACGTGGCGACGGCCTCGAGTTCTGCTCGTACGGCGGTGGCGACGTAGCCGCGTCCCGCCGCGACGCCCGGGAGGTTCAGGCGGGTGAGCGGGCGTCGCTGGGGGGCGCGTCGCTTGAGACCGGCCCGCGCGAGGTCGTTGGCGAGCCAGCGCGGCAGCGGTGCGGGCCTGCGGCAGGACCCCTCGGGCACGTACACGCCGTCGCGGGTGTGGGTGCCGGGGGCGACCGCGTAGGAGCGGTCGGCGCGGACGTCGATCTGCCAGCCCAGCCGCCCGCGGCTGTCCATGGCCCACTGGCTGCCGTCGTTGACGGTGTACCACAGGTGCAGGCCGCCGGAGGGGGTGCGGACGCTGAACGTCTCGGGTGACTCGGTCAGCCGCGGGGCGCGCCGCAGCGTACACAGCAGGTCGAGCACGGCGAGCCCGGAGCAGATCGTGGCGGGATTGAGTTCGGCGGGCAGGTCGAGGCCCGGCAGGATCTTCTCCGGCTCGGGCGGCGTCACATGGTGCAGGTCGAGGTCGAGGATGAGCAGGTTGGAGGGACCTGCGGCGACGCCGATCCCGTACCGCGCGTCCTCACTCCACCACTGGTCGATCAGATCCGGATCCGTGGTAGCAGCCCGAACGCCGTGGCAGTGGCGGCCCGCTTCGATGCACTGGCACTCCTCGGCCTTGTGCTGGACGTAGCGGGGGTTGGGCTGCCCGGCGATCGTCTCGCGGCAGCGCGCGCAGTTCGCCGGCGGGACCTTCAGGCCCGGCGCGAGCGGGTGAACGTACCAGCCCTGCTCGGCGCACCAGCGGGCGATGTGGCGGGGGGAGGCGCGGCCGGGGCTCCCGGGGTGGGAGGATTCGGTTCTGGCCAGCAAGGTGTCCTTTTTCCGCCGTGTTGTGCGTGGCTCCACCCTCTCGCTCCGTACGCCGATATCCCACGGGCGGCGGCTCCCCAGTACAGTGGAGGGCGCGCCCGGGGCAACCCGGGCCGGAGTGATGCGGGACGAGCACTGCATCACGGCTTGATCGGGAAGGGCCCGCGCGGCCTTTAGCGAGGGAGAGCGCGAGACCTTCTGGTGGCCCGGGACTACGGTCCCGGGCCGCTTCCATGTCACGCCGCGACCGGGGTCTTGGGCCTGGTGGTCGCGGTCAGGTTCTTGGAGGCGCGCAGCTGCACGATCCGTGTGCGGGGCAGCGCGCCGAGAACGTCAGCGGTCCGCCGGGAGAACATCAAGGACGCCTCGATGCGCCAGTGCCTGGCCAGTCGCCCGAGTTCAGCTACCGTCCACGGGGTGACGCCGCGCTGGCGCCGGCCGACCACGGCGACCGAAAGGTCCAGGACCGCGCCGATGTCGGTGAAGGTCTCATCCGTCACTGCCAGGACGGCCTTGATGTTGTCGCGGACCCAGTCCTCCAGTTCCTCGACTGTGGGTGGCTCGTGGTGCGCATCCTCGACCGGATGCGTGTCCTCGGGCATGGCCCCTCCCGGCTGTAGCCTCAAAACGTTCTGTCGCTATACCTCTGGTATAGCGTGGCTGACCATACATCACACAGAGCTACTTTTTGCGTACCGGGCCCCGCGCGTGTGATCTGGTTGTTCGCCTCCTCTGCCGTCCCGCTGACGGGGGACGCGGCAGAGTGGATCCGTCGTGCGGGTCAGCCGTCTGCGGGCGGCGCCGAACAGTCAGCCCGCGCGCGGCTGTTCATGCTCACGGCGGGCGCGCTCCAGAACCTGCCGCCAGGAAGCGACCTCGGGTCTGCGCCGCAGCAGAGCCCGGCGCTCGCGCTCGGTCATGCCGCCCCACACGCCGAACTCGACGCGGTTGTCGAGCGCTTCCGCCAGGCACTCGATCTGCACCGGGCAGCCCGTACAAACCGCCTTGGCCCGGTTTTGCCCGCCGCTGTCCGCGAACAGCTCCTCCGGGTCAGTACTGCGGCAGGCCGCGTCCGTGCGCCAGTAGGCCCGCGCACCGGTCATCTCTCCCTCTCCCCCGTCGCGGCTCGACGACAGCCCCGAGCCTATTGCGCAGGTCACGGCCGCTGCGGGGCGGGGCGCGGCGGCTGGGCGTTGCGTGCCCGCGCACCCCGTCACGGTCACCCAGCTGCACCCACGGCGCCCGCGAGGGGCGAGGCGCCGCAGCCACTCACCGCGGCGCGCGGCGAACTGGAGGACTGGAACGCGTACGAGGAGCGCCTGGAGCAGTTCGCCCGGGAGCACGGCACGTAGCCAGCGGACGACGAGCTCGAGGACGGCCTCGCACGGCGCATGTTCCTGCGCGCCACCGACGACGCCGGCCGGCAGCGCTGGGGAGCACGATGGGAGGAGGCACGGGACGGATGGATCGCACACCTGCTGCGCGAGGAGACCACCGGATGGGACCAGGCGGCGGCCACCCGCACCCCGCGCACCTTGACCGACCAGGAGTGGGAGGCCGCGCTGCACTCCCGGGTCGCCAAGGGCGCCGACGAGCTGCTGTGGAACCTGCCGACCTCCACCGGCCAGCGCCGCCCGTGGCTGGTGGCCACCACTCGGATGCCCGCCGAGGCCGTCCACACCCTGCGCGGAGCCTGCACGGCTCAGGGCCTTCGGCTGGCCTCCACCGTTCTGCCCGACACCGGCAACGCCGTCCCGCCCCCGGCGCGGGACCGCTGGGAGGACGCGGCGCGCCGACTGGCCGACGAAGCCCGTGCGCAACTGCCCCGGTGACATGGTTTCGCAGGCGGCCGTGGAGGCTGCGTCAGCAGTCTCCACAGTGCCCGCACGGGTGGTGATCCTGCGAGGGAGCAACTACCACACCCGCCCGGTGAGTAGCATCCGGCAGCAACAACCAGATACAAGGAGCGTGCTGCCGTGGCCGACGAGCCCGAGAAGACCCCCATCCGCAATACGTACGCACAGCGGTTCGCCGACGATCTCGAGGCCAACCGTAAGGAGCAGGCGGACGTCACCGAGCAGATGACCGGCCTCCAGGCGCGACTCGACCAACTCAAGCTGGATGAGGTCTGGTTGACCCAGGCGCAGGGCAGCCTGCCCGCAGCGGCCGACCCGAGCGTTCCGGATGCCGGGGCATCTGCCGCAGCCGAGGAAGAACGGCCCGAGGCCCCCGCTTCGGCCGCAGGCGATGTGTCCCGGGCCGTTCCGGCGCCACGGCAGGACCAGCCGGTGGAGGCGGCACAGCCCAAGCGGGCCGCCAAGAAGACGGCTGCCGCCAAGGGCAAGGACCCGGCGAAGAAGAGCGCCGCCAAGAAGAGCGCCGCCAAGAAGACCGCCGCGGCGAAGACCACGGCGAAGAAGACCGCCGCAGCGAAGGCCCCGGCGGAGGAGGTCCTCGTCGACGAGGCTCCGGCGAAGGAGGCCGCTGCCAAGGAGAGGACGGGGCCGCCGCTGCACGATCTCATCCTGGCCATCCTCCTCAAGTCCCCCGGCGAGCCGCGTGTGGCCCGCGAGGTCACCGACCAGCTCGCGCAGGACCATCCCGACCGGGCGACGTCCATCCAGACGGTGCGCAACAATCTGGAGAGCCTCGTCAGGAAGAACGTGGTCGAGAAGTCGCACCAGCAGGGGTCGGCGATGTACATCGCGAACGCCACCACCGAGGACGAGGCCGCGGCGGACACCGCCGGGGCTGCCGAAGGCGAGCCGTCTCCCGAGCCGGCGGCCGAGAAGGTTCCGGCTGAGGTCTAGGATCCGCTGCGGCCCGCCCGGGCGCCCGCGACGGCCCCGCGGGCCGAGCGCCGCAGGTGCCCGGGCAGCAGCGCGGCGCCGACGAGGAGTTGGAAGAGTGCCAGTGCGTAGCCGACCGGGTAGTCCTCCCCCAGCCCCAGCTCAAGGTGCCCGCGACGCCCCCGGCACCCAGCCACGCGATGGCCGCGCACGGCAGCCCGGCCCGTGTCCTGGCCACCCCATAGGCGGTGACGGCTCCCAGGCCCAGCCCGGCGGCCATGATGCTCAGTTCGGCGCGGGCGTCCCCGAGCGCGGCGGCGAGGACGCAGGCAACCGCGCCGGCGGTGAGCGCGGTCCACGGGGGCACTGCGGAGGCGGGGCGGGGCACGGTCTCTCCAGGACGGGTCGGGCACCCGAGCCAACCACGCCCCGGCCCGGCAGTGCAATGAGGTGCCCGTACCGCCCGGCGGGCCGGGCACCCTCGCTGCGTGCGCCTCGGGCGGCTGGTGGGGCGTTGAAGGATCGGGCCCAGCCCGCGGCCGGCGGGCGGCGACTCAAGGGGGCTCGGTGGCGGGGGCGTTGGTGTGGCTGGTCATCTGTGCGGCGGTGACGGCCGCGGTCGGAACGCGGGCCTGGGCGGTGTGGCGGCGGGACGCGGCCGCGCCGTGGGCGAAGCGGTGGGAAGCCGTCTCCGGGCTGCTGGGGGCGCTGGGGTTCACGGTGTTCACCCTGGCGGTCGTGGCGCGCGCCGGGGGTGCGGTGTTCACCGGCGTCGCGGTCGTCGTGGTGCTGCTGTGGTCGCTGGCGGCCGGGTGCGTGGTGGCGGAGAAGGCCGCCCGGAGGCAGGAGGCGCAGGAACTGCGCCGGGCCCGGCACGACAGAGGACTGCCCGTGGAGGCGCGGATGTGGGCGCCGCGCACCGTGTGGATCGTGTGGGTGCTGGCCGGTTGTCTGCTGGCGGCCGCCGGGCTGGCCGTGTGGGTGGTGCAGACCCGGCTCGATCCCGCTTCTGCGCGGCCCCGAGGATCTCGTGGCGCACGCGCAGGAGCTGTCTGCCTCGGCGGCCGTCGTGATGAGTACCGCCCTGGCGGTGTCGGTGGCGTGCGGCGGGCTGCATGCGCTGGCCCGGCGGCGACGGCTGGACGCCGAACGGGCCCGGGTCCTGGACGCCGAGCAGCAGCTCACAGCCCTTGGTGACGGCGGATAGGCGGTGGCGCGGTGGCGCGAGCAGGCCCCGGTCCCCGGGCGGGCCCGCCCGGGGACCGGGGTGCTGGGGCGGTCGGTCCGTATCCACCCGGCGCTGTCCGTCCGGGCTGTCGGCCGGGCGGGTGCGTGTCTGGGCGCCCGCCCGGCGGCCGGTCACTGGGTGTCGGAGGTATCCGGGTGGCGCCGGCGGCGGGAGCCGGCCCAGACGGCGCCGTCTCCGGCGGCCACCAGGACGCCGACCGCTCCGATGAGCCAGGTGGTGTTGCCCGCGCCGGTGTGGGCGAGCTGCGCGGTCGGCGCGGCGGGCGGCTGGTGGGGAGCGGGCGGGGCAGGTGTGGTGGCCGGCGGGCTGGAGGGGGCGGGGGTCCGGGAGTCGGCGAGGGTGACTGTGACCTGGGCGCCGGGGGTGGCCGTGAAGCGCTGGGGCGCGGCGTCGGCCTGGTATCCGGTGGGGACCTTGGCTTCGCTGGCCCAGTAGTCGTTGCCGTTCTTGAGCGTCACGTCGAGCTTGAGTTTGGCGGTACCGTCCTTGCCGGTGGTCAGCCGGGCGATCTCCTTGCCCCGGGTGTGCTTGCCCGAGGCGTCCAGGGTGTCGGCGTTGATCGTGATGACCGCTCCGGGCAGGGGCTTGCCGGTGGCCTTGGTGCGTGCATGGAGGGGGTGATCTCCTTGGTCAGGGTGGGCGGGCCCGGATACGGCGGTGCCCGCCCGGGCTGGATGGACGAAGGAGGGCCCGGGCGGGCACGCGGATGGCAGTGCGCCGTGCCGTTACGGGCGCGCGGCGAGCGGGCGGTCCTCGTCGGGACGGGCGGTGACACACGGCCGGGCCGACACGAGCGGGCGGACGGCGGCGAGCGGGCGGGACTTGAGCGGGCGCTGGTTCATCGAAGGCTCCTCGGAGAAGACGGTGAAGCGTGGCTGGACAGAGGTGATCTCAACAGGGCCAGCCCCTTCCCGCCAGGGACAAATAGGGACCAAGTCCGCTAATTCCTCGGGGTGGGACGCGAGTTGGCGCGGGGGTCTGGGATGCGGGACAAACCCGGGTCCCTGTCGGTGGCCCGGACCGTCCGGCGGACTTCCGTACGGGCGCGGTGATCGAGTGACGGCCGTCACGCTCGGTGTGTTCCGGTGGAGCCGACAGCGGTCTCCTGGTCGGCCAGGGTCGTTCTGAAGACCGCAACGGAGGGAAGAACCGGGATGCCTGTGCTACGTCAGCTCACCGTCTGCTCCGCGCTGGCCACGCACGTGGTCGAGGCGCGCAGCCGCAAGAAGGGACGTGCTCTGGAGTACCGGGGGGAGGTGTGCGAACGTCACCGGTGGCTCGCCGCGCACTGGTCCGGCAGACGCGGCCGTCGGGAGCCGGGCGGGCGCTGCGGGACGATGGCGGACCACCCTGCCTATGCGCAGGTGGTGCACCGAGCATGAGCGCGCACAAGGCGGCGGCCATCAGCGGAACGGCGAAGTGGCCGCCGCGCGGGCCGGCCAGGGGCAGTGCCGCCGGCCAGGCCCTGGCGCATGGACATCCAGCCGACCGTTTCGGTCGACGCGCCCGGTGGAGCGAGCGCGGCGACGGCCAGGCCGGCCACCGTCAGCAGGGGAACGAACAAGGCGCCCGGCAGCATCGCCACGGCGAGAACCGCCGGAGCGGGGAGCAGGGGGAGCCAGCAGACCGCGAACGCGGCGCCGAGCAGCAGGAGATGGCGGGGCCGGGGGGCGGCGGTGGGCTGGAAACGGATAAACAGGACGCCGCCGAGCAGTCCCGCCGCGGAGAACGCCGCAGGCAGTGTGCCCGCCAGCCAGGACGCGTCCTGCCGTTTGGCCACGGCGATCCCGGCGACGTCGAGGGCACCGACTGAGGCACCGAGGAAGACCAGGGAGACCAGCAGGGGGCGCATGGCGGGCGGGCGCAGCACGCCGAGACGGGTGGCACAAGCTCCGGACGACGGACTGGATCATCGGCGTGCCCGAGGCCGCAGCCGCGCTGAACATCCTCGATTACATGGACGCGAACGGCACCCAAGTTGCCGGGCGTGTGCAGGAGCGCTTCACCGAGTGGAAGGCCAAGCCTGAGATCTGGGACGCGTGGATCGCCCTCCTGCGACACGCGGTGGACACGGCGCGGCCCCTCGTCATGAGCACCCCGGACTACGAGGGGCCGTGGGCCATCGCCGAACTGCTCGACGCCGAGGACTACCGGGCCTGCGCCTGACGCCCACCCGCTGAGCGGGAACCGGCCACGCCCCATACCGAATCTTGCCTACGCCTGCCGTCTCGTCCTCCCTCTGACCGCCTGGCCCATAGCCTCGGTGGGAAGGGGAGCCGGGGCGGCAGGCAACGGGCCGTGACGGTCCGTCCCGGACCTCTCCTCCGTACTTGGGTGCCCCGCCGGGGCACCTTTCGTTGTCACCAGGAGCACCCTGCATGGACATCAGCACGCTTACCTCTGCGGCCGTGGTCCCCGGGCCGACCGCGCCTGCGGTGACCGTCCGCGCGAACTTGTTCAGGCTGGAGGGACAAGCCCCATGACTCTTGGCATCACGCCTGGCGGCCGCATCGCGGAGATCGGCGATTGGGACGGCGATTTCGACGGCGGGAGGCGTGAGCGCACCGTTGTAGCCGGCGTGCGGCGCGACCGGGTCCTTTTCACGCCGACGCAGCACCGTACTGCGCTCGGGATTGCGTACTCGCCTCCTGTTCCGTTCGGCGCGGTCGTGGACGGTGACGAGGCCTCCGGGCAGAGCGCCCGGGCGGACGCGGGGATGCTTCAGCGGGCGGTGGCCCGCGCTGCCCATGTCCCGCAGCAGCTGCTGTATGTGAGCGATCCGCTGGGTCTGATGGGTGGGGCGCGGCTGGCGGATCAGGTTGCCGGGGCCGGGCAGTTGGAGGGGCTGATGTCCGGGGTTCCGGCGGCGGTTTTGCGGGTGGCGGTGGAGCAGCTGCGGTCGGCGCCCGTGTGGCGTGCTCTGCAGGACGTCGTCCCGGGGACAGGACGTGGCCGGTGAGTGAGCTGGGGCGGGGCGCGTACGAGGTGGTGAGCGCCGGGCGGAGTCTGTGGGTGGAGGCGGATGCGGCGCTGGGCTCCCGGTGGGATGAGATCGTCCCGCACCTGCCCGGTGTCTTGCCTGGCGGAGTTCGGCCAGGGGTCGGCTCGGGCGCAGCACTTCTGCCGGGCGGCGTGTCGGTGGGGGATGCTCGGCGGTTGCTGAACGCCCATCTGCATCTGCTGCATCTGGCCTGCGGCACGCTGTGTCTGCACGCGGTGGCCTTGCGGTTTCCGGCCGACGGCCGGGTCGTGGTGCTGTTCGGCGGACATGGTGCGGGCAAATCGCTCGTCGCGCTGGCGCTGGTGCGCCGGGGCTGGCGAGTCCTTGCCGGTGACGTGGCGCTGGTGGACCTCTCACGGCGGCCGCGGTTCTTCTCCCTCGCCTCACCCCGTCTCTCGGGGCCCCTGGCCAGGCGAACGAGGGCTGCCGTCTTGAGGTCACAAGCAGCGTCTTCGTGATCTCGGACGAAGAGCGCTATCCCGATCTCTTCGGGTTCACCGAAGGAAGCACCGCCGGGACGCCGAGGGCCCGTGCCGAGGTTCTCGATCACCTCAACCGGCTGCCGCGGCAAGCGATCGACCTGAGCCATGACCAGGCGGCAAACACCCGTCTACTCACCGCCCTCACCGCCTCGCTCATCCCGGCCGTCAGCCCGTCGTCGCTGCTGAAGTCGTGAAACCCGACAGTCGACGGCCGGTGCGCCCGGGATACTGATACTGCACCCGGGCGCTCACACCTCGGAGGCCCCCATGCGTTTGATCAGGCACATCGCGCGACATCGACATCAAGTCCCAATCCGGCAGGGCGATCAGCCATATACAGCCTGGAGCCCAGGAGTCGGGGCCGCTTCGGCTTCGCCGCGCTCATCGCCAGTGCACCGGTCTGCTGGCGAGGCGACCTCGCCGTCCCGCCGCCGACCCCACCCCGGGGATCAGATCACGGCAGGCCGGGCAGCGACCCCTACCCACATCCAGGGCCACTCCCGGATGTAACCAACCACCTTCTCCGCCGGCACCCCACGAGGTCCTCGTGGGAGAGCGAGGTCTCTTCGCATCCGGGCGGGAAGAGGTCGTCCGCCAGGTGCCGGTGCCCCCCGCCTGCCGGTGCTGAATCGGCGTCAGGTGCTCGGTCCGCAGGGCCGCTGGCAGGTGGGGCGTGCGAGTTCGGGGAGCGGCTGGGTGACGTCCCACTCGATGAGCTGCCCGCCTTGGCGCTGGTAGAAAGCCTGCTTCTCGGCCTTGCGCCGGTCGTAGATCTCGCGGCCGTGGATGCCGTAGACCTCGACGTAGGCCGCGGGTGTCACGTCGGTGAGGACGAAGTCGGGCAGGACAGCGTCGGCGGTGTCGTAGCGCAGGGGCTTGGTGAAGGCACGGCGGCAGGCGGCGAGGGCATCGGCCATGACCACCTCGTGGGAGGAGTCGGCGGGGACGAAGGTGGCGGTGGTGAGCATCGCGGCCAGGTCGGCGGCGATGAGGTGACCCTTGGGACTGCGCTCGACGACGAACAGGGCGATCCGCGTGGCGCCGTGCTCGGCGGCCGGCTTGCCGAAGGCGTGCCGGTAGGAGCGGGTGGCCCGCGCGTGCAGCGCCGCGCGGGCGTAGAGCGGGGTGCGCTGGTGGGCCAGGCGGTAGGCGACCCCGTACGGGGTGGGTGTCACCTCTTTGATCTGTCCGAGGAGCAGGGCGCGCCGTTCGGTCGTGCCGTGACGCCCCAGCCGTGTGCGGAAGGCGTCCAGGGCGGCGGTGTTGGCGTCGGCCGTGACGGGGGTAAAGGGCGGTACGACGTAGAGCGTCTCGTCCGCGCCCCGTCCGTTGATGGTGGTCTCCCGCAGTTGTTGGTGCAGCCGGGCGTGGCACGTGCGCCAGGTTGGGCGCCCTGTCTGCGGATGCCACGAGTTGAGTCGGGAGTGTTCCCAGAGCCAGTGCAGCAGTCCGAGCAGGCCGACGGAGCGCCGTGATCCCGCTTCGTCGTCTGACTCCTCCGGCGCGGCATCACGGGTTTCGGGCTGGGTCAGGGTGCTGGTGAGGGGGGTGGCCAGGCGGATGGACACGCCGTCGTCGGTCTCCCGGATGGCCTGCGTGCTGTAGCGGTCGCGGCCGGACAGGCCGGGGCCGAGCTTGTGGAAGGGGCAGCTGGGGGCGTGTTGTTCGCCCTCGCCGGGCCAGCCCGCGACGTGGTAGCGGCCCGCCCGGGTGCAGCGGATCACCAGGCGCAGGGCGGGGCGGCGGCACAGGCACCAGGCGTGGCCGACCTCGGCCCGGGCGCGGGTGAACAGCGGGGCGGCCTGGGTGGAGTGCTCGCGCAGCCAGGCCAGTTGTACGGTGTGGCCCGCCAGTTGGATGAGTGCGGGGCCGGGTGTGGGTGCCATGTTCTTCTGCCTTCAGCCGGGAGGAAGGGGCCGCGCCGGGGGCTGATCTCCTCGGTGCGGGGGTCGTCGTCGTGGTTGCCGTGTGGTGCTGGGGTCGCGCGGCGGGGGTGTTCAGCGGGTCGGTGGCCGCTGTCCTGGGCGGTGCGTGTCGGGCGGGGGCTGCTGGCGCAGCGGCGAGGTCGGCGGCAGAAGGGCGGCGCGTGTCGCGGCGGTTCGGACCCTCATCTGCTCCAGGCGGCGCTCGACGCGGGCGTGGGTGTACAGGTCGATGGCGTCGGTGAGGTGGTCCCATTCCTCGCCGTCGAGGCCTGCGGGGCGCGGGCCGAGGACGTCGGGGCCTGCGCGGTGGTGGCGGCGCCGGTAGTCGCCGATGACGGTCAGGAGCTTGGTGTAGGTGCGCTGCTCGTCTTCGTCGTCCTCGCCGGGGGCGGTGATCTCCTCCATCCACGCTTCGGGCAGGGCTTCGCCGGCGAGGACGGCGGCCAGGGCGCGCCGCGCGACGCGTGCGTCCAGGGCGCCGTAGGACAGGGGTGCGACGCCGAGGGGGTCGCGCAGGGCGGGGTGGTCGGGCAGCGGGCCGCCGGGCGGTGGCGCATCGAGGTGGCTGAGGGCGGCTTCGATCATGACCGAGGCGGGGGCGCCGGGCGGCGGGAGATGGAGCGGGCGGCGGCGTCCGGTCAGGGCGCGGACCCGGGCATCCAGGTCGTCCCAGGCCGCGGCGTTCTGCGGGTCGGTGGGGCGCGGGCCCAGTCCGGGGACGCCACTGATGGCATGGCGGGTGCGCCACAACTCCACCAGAGCGCAGGTGGTGGCCCATGCGTGGCGCCGGCGGGGTGCGCTGGTGGGCGGCGGCGGGCCGAGCGGGCGGGCCCAGGCGGGCGGGGCGGCGGCCAGGGTGTGGCCGCGGTCGGCCAGGGCGCGGGCCAGGATGCGGTGGCGTTCGGCTAGGTGGGTGACCCAGTGCTCGGGGGTGCTGGGATGGGTGAGGGCGTGCCGGTCGGCGACCCAGTCGGGTATCTCCCCGCGGTGGCTGGCCTGGTGCGGGAGGTGATCGGGCAGGCGCTCGCGCCACCGGAGTTCGGCGGCGATCTTGTCGGTGACGGCGTCGGCGCGGGCCAGCGCGGTCCGTGCGGTCTGCTGCCGCTGGGCTGTGGAGGCGCGCCGTGTCGTCAGGGTTTCACGGATGGCGGCCGTCGAGGTGGCGCCGGGGGCCGCGGTGCTGGTGGCGCGCTCGCGCTGGAATTCCTCGCGCGCGGCGTCGCGCCAGTGCAGGGCGCGGCGCAGTTGGGACTCGTGGGTGAGGCTGGCGATGACGTGCCGGGCGGCGTCCGACAGCGGGGTCCGGTCCGCCTGGGCGCGGCGGATCTGCGTGCGGGCGTGCGCCAGTTGGGCGGCGAGTGAGCTGCGGGAGAGGTCCCCCATTGGGCGCCGGTCCCAGGCGGGGTGGGTGTGGCCGGCGCGGGTGGTGACGTCGGCGGGTAGGTGGGTGAAGGCGGCGTCGGCGGCCTTGAGCGCCTCGCGGGCCACGGCCCGGTGGGCGGCGGCGAGCCGGTTCAGGGTGTGCAGTTGCGTCACCGTGAGTGCGGCCAAGGGGCGGTTGCGGCTGTCCTGCTGGGCTTCGGCCGCCTCCGCCAGGCGCTCGCGCAGCCGCCAGGTCAGCACGGCGGCAGGGTCGTCGGCGTCGCCGAAGCCGCACCGGGGCACGGTGCCCGCCAGCAGACGGGGCAGGTCGAAGCCAGCCCGCTCGGCGTTGTGAAGGGCACGGATCAGGGCCGGGTAGGCGTCGGCGGCCATGAACCAGGCCGCCCGGTCGGCGCTGAGGGTGTGCTCGAGCAGGCCAGTCAGCCGGGCGGTGGTGGCCCGCTCGGCGACATCGGCGAACTCGGCGGCCAGCTGTCCGGGCGCGGCGATCTCGCGTTGCAGCGCGGCGATCGATTCGGTCGCGGAGAGCTGGGCGCGGCGCCTGGCTGCGATCGAGGTGAGGACGTCGTCGAGGTGGTCGCCGTCCTCGATGGCGACGTAGAGGCGGTTGGTGCGCGCGCCGCGGGTCAGCTGGACGTAGACGCCTTCGCGGTTGGAGCGGGCGGAGGCCAGTGCGTGGGAGGTGTCGACGGTCATGCCCTGGGAGCGGTGGATGGTGCTCGCGTAGCCGAGTTCGCACTGGGCGGCCATGTAGTGGGCGGGAAGCCGGATGCGGCCGCGGTGCTGGGTGTGGCGCACCACGACGTCTCCGCCGGGCAGGACCTTCGTCACGGTCCAGGTGTCGCCGTTCTTCACGAAGTCGCGCCCGCCGCGCACCGTCATGCGGCGGCGGTTGAGGCGGGTGACGATTGTGTCGCCGACGTGCGCGCGCTGCCCGGCGCGCAGCGCGGCCGACGTGCTGGTGTCGACGGTGCCGGCTGTAATGTGCCATGCCTGGGCGCGCACGTTGAGCGCGGTCACGCTCGCCGTGTCGGCGGCCGTCATCAGCGAGGTGAGTCCCTTGCCCAGGTCCTTGGCCCAGGCGGCGAAGACCATGTCGCACATCGCCTCGTAGTCGCCGGCGACGATCCGGCCCTTGTCCCGGTACCAGATGAAGGCGGACCGGTTGTCCTCGCCGTCGCGCAGGACGAGGGAGGCGTCGGCCTCGCCGTCCACGCGGAACCGGTGCAGTTGGTCGAGTTCGACGGCGCCGCCGGCTCGGGCGATGAGCCGCAGCGCTCCCCCGGCTTCGACCGCGGCGAGCTGGTGGGGGTCGCCGAGCAGGCGCACCACCGCACCGGCCGCCGCCGCATCCGCGAGGATCCGATCGAGCAGGAGTGTGCCGGCCATGCCCGCCTCGTCGATGAGGACGACGTCGCCGGAGCGCAGCTGGAAGTCCTTCCCGACCGTCTTTCCCTGAGCGGCGCGGCCGCGCTGGTGGAGCCAGGAGTGCAGGGTGTGGGCGCGGGCGTCGAGGTCGCCGCCGAGGACTTTCGCCGCGCGGGAGGACGGCGCGAGCGGGACCAGCCGGCCGCCGGCCGCGTCCACGGCGCGGGCCACCAGCCGCATCGCCGTGGTCTTTCCGGCGCCCGCCGGGCCCAGACCGGCCAGCAGCAGCTGCTTCGACAGCACGAAGGAGGAGGCCAGGGCGCGCTGTCCGGCGTCCATCGGGCTCCGGTTCAGGGCGGCGACGCGGGCGAACGTTCCTCGGCCGACGGGCGGGATGACACTGCGACGGGCGGCGGCCAGGAGCCGGTTCTCGGCGGCCAGCAGGGAGTGCGTGGTGTAGGTCTGCGAACCGATGGGCCGGTAGATGGAGGTGCCGTCGGCTCGTTGGAGGTCGGGGTGCGGCGGGTTGATCTGGGGCGGGGTGATGTCCAGGCAGTCGCCGAGGGCGAGGACCTGATCGGTGATGTGCTCGGCTGCCTGAGGTGCGGCGGTGGCCCCGGCCAGGGTCCGCATCAGGTAGCGGCGTGCCTCGGCCAGGACGTGGCGGCGGCGGAACGTCGTACGCCGCTCGGTGACCGTCGCCAGGACCTCCTCGGCCGCCGCGGCGATATCGAAGTTCTCGGGGACGGGTCGGCCACGGGCTACGGCCTGCGCGGTGGCCAGCAGGTTGTCGACGGTGGCGTGGTCGGTGACGGCGACGGCGCGGCGCCGCCAAGTGGCGAGCAGCTCGTCCAGCGAGCGCGCCGCACGCTTGGCGGGACGGGTCCGGCTGCGTGCTTGCTCAAGCAGGGCGTAGCGGGCCGGGCCGTGCGGCTGGCGCCCGTGGCGTCGCCGGTAGTTGTCGAAGAGGGCGTCCGCGGTGGTCCGCACCGCGCTGGCCCGTTGCGCGAAAGCGGCGCGCAGCCGCGGGTCGATGCCGGCGATGCGCATCACGGGCCGCTGTCCGGGCGTGACCTCGACCTCCTCGGCAACAAGGCCGAGTCGCGAGCAGATCAGCTCGAGGGAGCGCTGGTTGAACAGTTCGCTGGCGGCCACGACATCGCGCAGCAGGAGCCGGGAGTCCAGGTTGCGCCAGCGGCCGTCCGGCCCTCTCACCCGGGGGGAAATGACCGCGTGCTCGTGGACCATGGGGTCGCCGGCGCGGGATTCGTAGTGGAGGTAGACCGTGGCCAGCAGGCCCGGCTCGGCCCGCTGCTGGGCCACGCCGCCCGGACCGGTCCGTACGGCGAGCGCGTGGTGCTCCAGCCACATCAGGGTCTCCGAGCGTGCCTGCGCCAGGACCTCCAGGGCGATCCTGCGCACCTCGGGGCCGCCGAGGGCGAACAGCAGGGACAGCTCCTCGTTGGAGAACGTCAGGTCGTAGCCGGTCACGGCGTGGCGCTGGGGGCCGGTCCGCACGGTCAGGTACCGGTCGAGTTCGGCTCCGTTGGCCGGCGCCCGGTGGTACTCGGCCTCGAAGGCGCGCGCCGCGGTCCGCATCCGCAGGTCCTTCGTCTCGGCCTTCGTCAGCGGGCGGCACAGCTGCTCGCTGACGTGCTCCAAGACCTGCTCGATCCCCTTGTCGAGCGGTGAAGATTCGGCGAGTTGAGGGAGGGCCGGGCCGAGCTTGGCCACCTTCATAGCCCGCCGGGGGGAGGCGCCTTCGCTCAGTTCGCGGGCCGCGATCGCCTGGGCATCGGGGTGCATGCCAAGCCCGAACAGGGCACGCATCTGGGCGCCGCTCACGACGCCGGACAGCCCCAGAGCCGCGGCGGCCTGTCCGTGCCACACACCGGGCGGCACCCCCGGCACGGCGGAGGACACCGTCGGCTCTGTGCCCCGGGCACCGTCACCCAGGGCGATGTCGCGCCGGTAGTAACGCTCCCGCCCCGCCGTGATCCCCTTCACCGTCATCCCCACGACGCTAGAAGATCACCGCGATACAGGCCGATGGGGGCGCGGTCCGCTGCTGAGCCCCGAACCTCCCAGGGCCCCGGACACGACCTTCGAACGCGTCCCGCCAGGAGGGAAACCGGGCCCGGAGCCCGGTACGGCGCCAAAAGTGCCAGAGGTGCGCGGCAACCGACCTCTCACCGACCGGGGACCACCCGACCCCCACCACCACCGACCCTCAACACCGACCCGACACCCGGGGCATCCACACCACCGGCACCCACCGACACCCGGACTCCATCACCATCCCCGCGCCCCGGGGAACCGCCTCTGCCCGCAGTCCCGCTCCCTCCCGTACGGGCGCCGTCCCGTGAGCGGGACCGGGCGCAGCGACGTGGGTGCTACGGCCTGGGACGCGGAGCGCTCACGCCGGTTGGGGAGCTGGCGGGCGGCTGAGACTGACCCGGCGCGGCCCGCGACGGGTGGGCCCGGACGACCGGGAGGTGGCTGCGATGGCGACGAATCGGACCAAGAGCAAGGGGAAGGCCAGCGGGACGCTGGCGCGCCGGAAGGCAGCGCTGGAGCGTGCCGCCTCAAGGGTGGCCGAGCAGCGGCGGGCGGCGCAGGAGGCGGAGGCCGAGCGGCTGCGCAAGGAGGCGGCGTTCGACGAGCTGGCGGCCGACTTCGAGCTGGCGGTGGAGGACGAGCAGTCGGTGGCCGCCGAGGTGGAGGAGGAAGTGCGTCGGGTGCGTGCGCGCGGCCAGGTGCGGATCGACGCGGCGCGGGTGGAGGCGGCGCGGGTGGTGCTGGCGATGGGCGAGGCCGGGGAGACGGTGGCCGGGTGCGGGCAGCGGTTGGGTGTGAGGGTGGAGCGGATCAAGGAGCTGCGGCGGCTGGGGCGTGAGGCGCTGGCCGGAGAGGGCGCGGGTTCGGGGTCGGAGACGGCGGCTGCCGTGGGGAAGGCGGCGGACGGGGGCGGGGAGCGGCGCGGGGGCGGGCGTGCGGCGGGCGCGGCGGGGGCTGCTGCGGCAGCCGCTCCCCCGGTGGCGGCTCCCCCGGCTCCCTCGGTCGCTGCTCCTACCGCGCCGACCGCTCCGCCGGCCGACCCGTCGCAGTCGCCGGGTCCGGCGGGCGGGGGCGGCGGGGCGCGGCCGGGGTGGCCGGAGTCGTCGCGGTGAGTTCGGTGTGGGCGCGCGGTGGCCCCGGCTGCCGCGGGGGCGGTGGCCGGGGCCGGGGGCGGGGTTCAGCCGGGGGGCTGCTGGTTCGACCAGGGGGCGGCTGCCCGCTGGGGCGCGGCCGGCTGCGGGGCGGCGGGGGCTGGCTGCTGGGCCGGGTAGGCGGCGGGCGCGGCGGGCTGCTGCTGCCATGCGGTGGGCGCGGCCGCGGCGGGCTGCGGGGCGGGGGCCTGGTGCTGGGGGACGTGGCCGGTGAAGCGGCTGGGGTCGACGTCCTTGAGGTAGACGGTGACGGTGGCCTGGTCGGCGACGAAGATGCGTTCGTTGATGCCGGGCGGGGTGAGGATCCACACGACGGTGTCGTCGCGGCGCTGGGTGCAGCGGATGAGCGGCGGGGGGAGGGTGACCTCCTCGGTGATGTCGGTGTCCGGGTTGGTCTCGGGGACCGTGATGTGGTCGACGACGCTGAAGAGACCGGCGAACTGGGCGAGTTCGTTGATGGTGGTCTCGTGCTTCACGGCGCTCCCCCTTTCCTGGTGGTGGCCTTCCTGCTGATGCGGTTGGACGGTAGGCGGGTCGGGCGGGGCGCGGAGCGGGTGCGGAGCGCGGGTGCCGGGTGGTGGGATGCGGGTTGGGGTGGGGGGCGCCCCAGGCGGGATACGCCACGAGGGCTCCGCGCCTGGACGGTGTCCGGGCGCGGGGCCGTGGGGGGCTGTTATTCGGTGGTGAAGGTCAGGTCCATGTAGTCGTCGTTGAAGGCGGCCTCCAGCGTGAAGCGGGTGATGCCGTTGGCGGCGGCCTCGCGGAGCATGCCGAGCAGGGTCGTGCCGTCCTCGAAGATGGGGGTGGTCAGGTCGATGGACTGGCGGAAGTCGTCGCCGCCGAGGATGGAGCGGGCGTCGGTGCCCGGGCCCCAGCCTTCGGCGTGGACGACAGTGGGCAGGCGGCCGTTCTCGCGGGTGTCGGTGGGGTCCTGGCCGCTGCTCATGAGGTAGGTGCCGTCGTCCTTGACCCACCACAGGCGGGGCGCGGCCTCGGTCTCTTCGTAGCCGAGCTTGTGCTTGTCGGCGGCGGCGGCGTGCTCGGCGGCGGCGAGGACCTGGGCGAGGGGGAAGACGAGCGTGGCCTTCTTCTCGCCGTAGGCGGTGGTGGCGATGAGGACGTCCAGCAGGGGGGTGGTGCTGGTGTCGGAGATCGGCGGGACGTCCATCGTGCCGAGGAACTCGTTGAGCCAGGCGGGGCGCTGTTCGGCGGGCAGGGTGAGCAGCTGCCGGATCTGGTCGGGGTGCTGCATGGCGGTCTCGGCACTGTCGGGGACGACGGTGTCGGGGACGGCGGTGTCGGGGACGGCGGTGTCGGGGACGGCGGTGTCGGGGACGGCGGGGGCGTGGTCGGCGGGGGCGTGCTTGGGCATGTCGGTCCCTGGCGTGTGTGGGGATGGATGGGGTGCGCGGGGCCGCCGTGCGGCGGGTGCCGGGGCGGGCGCGGCGGGAGGGACGGTGGGATGCCAGGGGGTTAGGGCGGCAAGGCGCAGCGGTATGCGGAGCGGCCCCGCCCCCTGGTGTGCGGGGGGCGGGGCCGGGTGGGGGTCGGGGCGGTCAGTCGTCTTCGGTCGCGGGGGATGCGGCGCGGGCGGTGCGGTAGGCGCAGTTGCCGCACTCTCCGTCGTAGCCTTCGCCGTCGGCGGTGGACTCGCCGCCGTCTTCGTTGCGGCACAGGTCGTCCAGGACCGCGGTTGCGACGGCTTCGGCGAGGGTGGGCAGGTCGTTGCCGTCGAACTCGGCGCACGGGTTGTCCCCCCTCTCGTGCTGGAGCTGGAGGGTGTCCTCGACCACGGAGAGTGTGTAGGTGCCGGTGTCGCGGACTTTGTTCTGCAGGTGGCCGGTGACCGCGTGCGTTCCGGCGGTCGCGGTCCAGGTGCCGCCGAGGAGGCGGGCGGCCGCGCGGGCGATGTCGGAGATGTGGAAGTCGGCGTCGGGGAGCGAGTCGTCGACGAGGGTGTCGTCGACCTTGTCGAGTTTCGCGGCGGCCGGGATCAGGTCGAGGCCGGTGATGGTCAGGCCGCCGGCCGTCAGGTGCGGGTCGTGGAGCTCGATGGTGTCCGCGCCCTCCAGGGCCAGTTCGTCCCGGGCCGCGGCCTCGGTGGGGGCGGTGATGTAGACGGTGATCAGGCCGGGGACGAGGAGCGCGTACCGCTTGGTGGGGCAGCAGTCGTTCGGAGTGTGGTGGCCGGTGGGGTCGATCAGGGCGCGCAGGCGGGTGAGGGGGCCGATGATGTGGCGGGCGCGGCCGTCGGCGTCCTGCTGGTGGTAGTCGGCGTGTTCGTTGTCCCAGAGGTAGCCGATCACCTGATGGAGGTCGGTGTGGAAGGCGGGGAGCGGCTCGGTGGTGCCGTCGTGCTGGGTGCTGTTGGTCATGGGGCCCTCGCGTGTGTGGTGCTGGGTGGTGTGCCGGCGCGGGGCGCGGCGGGCCACATGGTCGGGGGCTCGGGCGTTAGGGCGGCAAGGGACGCTCAGTGCGTGTGGGGCCCCGGGGACGTCTCGGTGGGGGCGGCCCGGGGGCTGTCCGGCGTCGTACGGGGGCGGGGCGGGTGGGGGTATGCGATCGGCCCCGTGCCGGGACGGTGTCCGGGCACGGGGCCGTGGGAGGGGCTGGTCAGCTGTCGTTCTCGGCGTAGAACATGCGGTCGGTCGGGATGCCGTTCAGGAGCTGCCGGGTGACGTCGGGGCCGGGGACCTTGACCTTGCGGGTGTTGCCGACTCGGTGGTCGCGGCGCAGGAATTCGGTGGAGCTCTCGTCGAGGAGGACGTCCAGGCGGGTGGTGGCCCGGCTGGTCGGGTTGAGCTGGGTGGTGCCGGTGAGCCCGTTCAGGCAGACGGGCGAGATGCTGACGAGTCGGACTCGGCGCCGGGCGTGATGTCCTCCGGCTTGGGGGCGGGGGTGATGGGGATCTCTTCGACGGTCACGGTCATGAGGACGGTTCGCCTTCCGGTTGAAGGACCGCGGCCCCGGGGTCGGTGCGCGGTTGGTGGCGTGACCGTGCGGGGGCGGGGGGTTAGCCGGGCAAGGCGCGGTGGGGTGTACGCGGGCGGCCCCCGGGCCGGGACGGGGTGTCCCGGCCCGGGGGCCGTGGGGTGCGGTGGCTGTGGCGGTTCAGCGGCGGCTGGTGACGCGGGTCTTCCCGGCAAGGCCGGTCAGGTGGGTGGGCTCGGCGACGGCGAGGAAGCCGAAGGAGTCGACGCTGAGGTGGATGATCCAGTGGCCGGGGCCGGTGATCTTGATGACGTCGCCGACGGAGACGGAGCGGATGTCGCCGGGCCAGGTCTGGCCGTTGTCGTCGGCGCGCTGGCGGTTGCCGACGCTGAAGACGGCACGGGCGGCTTCCCGGTGGGAGCGGATGCGGTCGCTGGTGTGGAGGACCAGGCGCAGGGGGCTGCCGTCGGTGCGGGTGGCGGCGGCGAGCGGGTGGTGGGGCTGGTAGCCGTCGAAGTTGTCGAGGTGGGTGTTCATGTAGACGGTGGCGGTGTACGCGTGCGGGGCGGGGGCGTTGTCGGGGGTGTCGATGCGGGCGGTGGCGGTGAGGGGGCGGGTCACGGCGGTCGTCACGGCGGGTACTCCCATCGGGGCGCGGCTGGTTGGTGGGGTGACAGTGGGGCGGTGGGCGGTTAGGCGGGCAAGGCACAGCCGGGGTGCGGGCACGCGGCCGGCCCCGTGCCCGGGACGTGAGGTCCGGGGGCAACGGGGGCCGGGGGCGGCGGGGTTCAGTGGGTGACAGCGTCGGTGTCCTCGTAGCGGGCGTGCAGTTCGGCGGGCAGGAACGGCCCAGCTGGTTGCGGGGGTGGTGTAGCGAACGAGGGCGACGCGGCCCGGCCGGGGAGTGGGGTCGCCCTCGCTGGTCGCCGCTCCCCCGGCCGGTGTGGGGACCGTGGCCAGGCGGGTGATCGCGGTGAGGCGGTTATGCCGGGAGGCGGTAGCGGTTGCACTGCTCGTCGTGCCGCTGGTTGTGGGTTTCCTGCGCGTAGCAGTCGCAGTGGCGGGAGACGGGGGAGGTCAGCCACTGCGCGACGACGGCTGCGAGCATGGTGGAGTCTTCGGCGCAGTCCACCAGATCGCTGTCGTTCGACGAGGACCAGACGGGGTTGCCGATCGGGGTGCCGTGCTCGTCGTGGAGCGACAGCGTCCACCCGGTGTGTTCGTCGGTGGTGTGTGTGAACCGTCCCGCGCGGTCGGCGATGGACAGGAAGCCCCAGGCGCTGTGGGTGAACGGCAGGGGGATCTGGAGGTGGTCGGGGTCGAAGGCACGTTCGTCCGTGTAGATGTCCCATTCGGCTAGTGCGGTAAGGGCGGTGCGGGCGGAGCTGCGCCCGGCGAGCCAGTTGGCAGCGGCCCGTGCCGCCCCGTCCGCCATCGCGGTGAGGGGGAGGCGCTCGGCGGCGTACAGCGATCCGAGGACGGCGAAGTCGGGATCTCCGATTGGCTCCTCCGCCCAGAGGGAAATGCTCCGGGGTTCGGCGAAGGGATTGCGGGCGTCCCAGTCGATCATCAGGTGCGGGTGGTCGTGGGCCTTGTCCTGCGGCACGGAGGCGTCGTGCACGATGATCACCTCCTCGTCGTGGAAGGCCGGGACGCTGGCGGCGGCAAAGGCTGCGAGCAGAACGGAGAGGGCGCTGTCCGGCATGGGTGCTCTTTCTGGAGGAGGGGTGGCGGATGAGTGCGGGGCCCGTCGCGGCTGACGCCGTATGAGGGGGGAGGAACCGGCCCGGGGTTGCCCCCCCCTGGGGGGAGCAACTGGTGCGGGCGGGGCGCGCCGGGATCGGCGGGGGTGTTCTGGTGTGCCGATCGAGCGTGGCCGCAGAAAGACTTTGGGGTTTGGGCGGGTGCGGTGATCTCTAGGCGGGTGGGGGTCCCGGGCGCTTTGCAGCGGCTGGCTGGACCCAATGTGGGGGTGCGGGTATCAAGCGGAGCAACCCGTGCAGGCGGCCGGGACGGAGATCCGGGACGGGACGGGCATGCCATCGGCCCCGCGCTCGGGGATGTGGTGCTCCCGGGCGCGGGGCTGGTCTGATCAGCTGGTGGTCAGCGGTGCTTGCGTGAGGGGGGCCGGTAGTGCTCACCGGCGTGGGTCCGTTCCCGGGTGGAAACGGTGAACTGTCGCGTGGTCAGGTCGAACACCGCCCAGGGAGCGTCGGCGTGGGAGGGGGGGGAGGCGAAGGGCTGGTGCTGCCAGTGGTTGCCCGATCCGTACAGGTCGTGGAAGTCGGGGAACTGTCCGGCGGCGATGAGGGCGTTGAAAGCATCGGCATGGCTCTGCCACCCGGGCGGGGCTGGCTGGGTGGGCGGTGGGCGCCGAGAGTTGTGCCAGGCGAGCGAGGCCCGTCGGCGCAGGAGAAGGGCTGCGGGCCGGGGCGCGGCGTCGCGCCCCGGGGCCAGGGTCGGGGCCGTCAGGGGGCGGGGTATTGCTCGCGGGACCGGATCTCGTGCTCGCTGTTCGGGATCGCGTGCTCGAAGCGGTGCGTCGGGTGGTACGTGTACGTGTGTGTGTTGGCCCAGCCGTTTCCGGGCCAGTAGACGCGCGCGCTCGGCGCGCCGTCCCACATCCACCACGAGTGGAAAAACAGCTCCAGCACGACGCCGACGACGGTGCTGCGGGGGTCGGACAGTGTGTCCCCGATGGCGAATCCGTAGACGGACCGCTCACGTGCGATCTCGGCGGGGTCGGCCAGGCGCATGGCCTGTTCCTCAACGCTGCCGGGCCAGCGGCCGGACCACTCGACGGTGAACGCATCCCCCTCGACGGCGATGACGGTGCCGCGCTGGATCACCGGGCGGCGGACGCCCGCTGTGTCCCGGGCGCTGTCGTGGGTCGGCTCGTGGATGAAGGTGCGCTCTACGCGGTCGCCCAGGCGGTAGCCGCCGCTGCGGTCGCCGTAGGTGTCGCCGGGGATGTGGGCGCGGGGGATGATCAGTACCGTTCCCTCGTCATGCCACACATCCGACTTTCCGTCCAGGGCGACGTACCCGTTGAGGGTGGCGGGGAGCGCGGGGAAGCTGGAGACGGACTGCATGAGGGTGCCGAGCCGGCCGGGTGTCAGGGGTGCCTCGTAGGAGCCGAGTACCCAGTCGCCGGGGTGGACGTCGGTGATGGGGACTAGACGGGCCGCGCTCATGTCGGTGCCCGTGGGGGGCTGCTGGTACAGGGAGTCCGTGGGGCGGTCGGTGATGATGAGCGGGTAGAACGTGGCGTCGGTGACGGGCATGGTGATGCCTTCCGGTGGTGCGGGAGGGTGACAGAGCGGAGGGGCTTGCGGGCCCGGGGCGGGGTCGCTTGTCGGGCCGGCCGGGGTGGGGGCGGGGCGCCCCCGGTTGCCCTCCGGGAGGGAAGGAGGTCCGGCGGCCGGGAGCTCGACCACCCGCTCGGGGGTGGGGTGTGTGGGAGCGTCCGACCGTGCCGAGCGCGCCTCAAGGGGGTCCGGGCCGCCCCAGAGTGCGGGGCGGGGCGACCGGGGGCTCGACCACAACCGCGGGGGTGCGGCGTGGGAGCGTTTACCGGCAAGAGTGATGCTGCCAGGAGCAGGTGCAAGCCGTGCAAGAGTCGGCGGGCGGGGGGGTGTGTGCGGGGGCCCTGGCCGCCGCGAGGACGGGCCGAGGCAGGGGGTAAGCGGGTGCTCGCGCCGTTACTTCGTGGGCTTCTCTCGCTTGCGTGCCCGGTCCCAGCGGGCCAGGGTTTGGGATGCCTGCTCCCAGGTACCCAGGAGCATGGGGACAGTGAGGGCGGCGAGCAGCGTTCCGACGAGGGCGTGGCCGCTCATCAGGTGAGCGACGGTGGCGAGCAGTTCCACGGCGGTCAGTGCGCGAAACGCCCTTTGCCGGGTCCGCTGTGAGACACCGGGCTTGAGGACCGTGATCAGGGCCACCACGAAGGATGCCACTAGAAGCACGGTGATGATCGCAAACAGGATATTGATCAAGAGGGGACTCCTCGCAGAAAACAGGGTTCGGCCGGGGTGGCCACCGGGCGGTCGCCCGGCACGGGCACACCATCGAACGGGACCGGGCAAGCTCCACAACCCGGCCCGCCCCGCCCCGGCATTGCTTCGGCCTGGGCGGGGCGGGCACTACGCGGAGGATGAGCGAGGCAGGTGCGGCACCGTCAGGGCTGTGGGCGCTGCGCCCCGGCGCCGGGAGCGGTCGGCGTGGTGGCGCACTGCGGGACAACCACGTCGAGGGCGGTGCGGTGGCCGGTGCGGTAGTCCCGGTCGTCTATGGAGAACAGCAGCAGCACCAGGAGGGCACAGAACGTGGCCATCAGGAGAAGCAGGATGACGAGCGTAGCGGCCGCTGAAGGCGCATCCTTTGAAGATGTCGTGGCCGTGGTGGGCTCGTTCTTGTCCAGGCGGAGGGCAGACATGACGTGGGTGCCTTTCGTGACGGTGGTATGCGGGAATCGCCCCCGGGGAGATGCCTCTTGGAGGGGCCCCTGGGTAGGGCTGGACACTGCCCGAGTACTGCCCTAGTACGGCAACGTGCCGTGACGGTTTGCCGGGTGCGCCGCATTCTTGTGCGGATCAGTAGGTGGGTACAGCCTCAGCCGAGGAAGAAGGTGAGGTCGGGCGGGAGGCGGTTCCAGCACGAAGGCCCACCCGGGGCAGGGTGGGCCTTCGTGCGGACCACGTTGAGGTGGTGTGCATCGCGATCCGGTTCAGGCGGCCGGTCGGAGGAGAGGAACCGAGGGCCGGGTGGGGGTTTAGGTGCCGGGGACTCGACCACAACCTCGGGGGATACGTGTGGGAGCGCCTTCCGGAAGGGCCGACACTCCCCCAGGCGGGGCCAAGTGGCGTAACCCTCACCAGGGGCAGCCGGCTTAGTGCCCGGGGCCCCGCACGGCGAGCGTCCCGCCGGTCTCGTCCCGGTTTCCGAGCAGGCGCACCGTCCAGCCTGCGCCCTCGAAGATGCGGGCGTAGCGCTCGTGGGCCTTCCAGTGCTTCGCCACGATCTCCTTGCCCCAAGGGTCTCCCATGTGCTCGTCCCGCTCCGCCGTGACGATGACGGTCCCGTCCTGGCCGGTCGGGAAGAGGTGGAAGCCGACGGGTGACGACCACGGTTCGTGCATCTCCTCCTCGGTGAAGATGCCGCCGAACCAGCCGTTGCCCTCCAGGGTCATCAGCGCCGCCCGGACTTCGGGCCGCTCGTGCTGCTCGGCGTTGCACCCGATGCCCGCCGGGACCTCCCATGCCTCCGCTGAAACCTCTACCCGCAGGTGGTACGGCGACAGCAGCACCGGATTCCCGCCGGCGTGTTCCAGGTCCTCCCGAATCCGCTCCAGGCGCCGGGCCCGCTCCTCGGGCTCCATTTCCCCGAAGGGCTCGACCACGACCGATCCCGTGTACCAGCGCAGTCGCGCCCGCAGGCCCTCCATGTGCAGCGACTCCCACCTGTGCCCAGCCTCATTCAGCACCTCCCGGATGGTGGCGACGTCCGTCGCCTCCTGGCCCAGCAGCCGACGGGCAGAGATCTGGTGGTAGCCGTCCACGTACCCGCCGATGAACCCGCCCGCCCGCAGCGTCTTCGTGTACGCGTGCAGTTCGCTGTCCGTCCTCGTGCCGACCCGGTGCTGTCCGTCGATCAGGAAGCGGACGATCACGTAGTCGTCCTGACCGGTGGAGTGGACGAGGAACCCGTTCGCCAGCTCGTCGACCTCCAGGGCGGTCCCATGCGGGGTGTCGACGGTCCGGTTGTCGCGGGTCTCGGCCGGGTTGAACCCGCAGGAAAGCAGCAGGGACACGGCCGCCTGCACGTGCTCGTGGTCCGCTTCGCTCGGGTAGAAGCCCAGCGTCGTGCCCTCCCGGCGCGGCACGACCGTCCCAGCGGGCGGGAACGCCTCATGGATGCCCTCGTCGTCGAACTCGGACGGGTTGACCGTCCACCCGGCTTCCCGCAGCACCTCGACGGCCCGCCCGTGCTCGGCCAGCGCGACACCGCGCCCGCACAGGGACACCCACACGCGCGGCGAGCCGCGCCGGGCCTGCGGGGCGGTGCCCACCTGGAACCCCTCCTGTTCGACCATGAAGGCGCTGTCACCGATGGACTCGCCGAAGACCGCCGGGGTCAGGCCCGCGTCGATCAGCAGCCCGATCGTCGCGTCCACGAATGGGGTGCGCCGGTCCTGCGCGTGCCACCCGGGGAAGTAGCCGACCGCTGGCGTGCTGCTCTTGGGGCACCACGCCACGTCGTACTCCTCCGACTCGTACGCCATCCGGCGCCCGGTTCGCTCGAACGTGGCGCCGCGCAGCACCGCGTTGGCGACGTCAACCAGGACGTCGACGCGGGTGTGCACGGTCGGCGGCCGGTGGTCGGCGTCGCTGTACTCCTCGGTGCGCAGGAACCAGAATCCGTCACCGAGGAGTTCGTCCGCCCGCCTGAGGTACTTGGCCATGTTGGGGGTCGAGTTCGCCACCGCGTCGGCGAGCGTCTGTTCACGCTCCAGCTCCGCGCAGCGCTTGCGGGCCTCCTCCGGGTCCTCGAACGACGCCATGCCGACGCTGGTCCAGGTGTCCATCACCACGCGCGGGCGGCCGCACAGAGAGTCATCGGTCACCACCAAGTACCGGGGCCCGTCGGTGCGCGGCCGGTCGGCGAAGAACACCATGGAGAAGCCGGGCGGCGTGCTGACGGCGTACCCGCCCGCGGCCAGGGCCTTGGCCAACTCCAGCCGCTTCGCGACCTGCTCCGGCGTCTCGCCGCTCTCGCGGCCGGCCAGGTTCCACACGACGGCCCACCGGCCGTTACGGGAGATGATGTGCCACCCGTCGCGAAAGCCGGGGCTGTACTGGTCGAAGCGGGGGCGCAGGAAGGCCGCGGCACGGTCGGGCAGGGGAAGGGACGGGGACATGGTGGTACGGGACATGACAGGTCTCCATATCGGTACGAGCACAGGTGAGAAGGGGGTGGGGGTCAGGCGGCCAGCGAGGGGGCACTTCACCACGTCGTTCAGCGTCGGCATCCCCGCGCCGGAAAAGGTGACGCTGTCGTATCCGTGCGCGTCACCGTCGAAGCCGATGCGGAAGCCGCTCGACAACTGCGCTGGCCTTCGTCGACGAGGGCCAGGACGACGTGGCGGTCGTCGGTGTAGGTGATGTCGTAGCGGCCGGAGTCGCGGGAGATGATGCGGACATGCGCCCGGTCGGTTACCCGGTCCGTCATCGCCGCGCGGGCCTCGGCCAGGGCCTCCTGAGCCGTCACACGGATGGTGATGCCGTCCTCGGTGCGTGAGTAGGTCTTGGTCTCGTCAGGCATGGGCGGGTGTCTCCCGTTCGGCTTCGGTGAGCGGAGCGGGCGCGCCGCTGCCCTGAAGTTGGCTGACTGCTGGGCAAGGACCGCAAGGCGCGGCCAACCAGGCGGGAATCGGCCCCGAGCCCCGGCCCCGAACCGGGGGCGGCAGGGCAGGGGCTCGGGGCCGCTATGCGGACGCGGCGGTCAGCCCGGGATGGTCAGCAGGCAACCTCCGGCGTCAGGAGCAGCGATGCCGGAGGGGTGATGTGCATAGCCCGCCTCCCGGATATGCCGGAGGGGCGGGCTGGGAGGCGGGGCGGCCGGGGCCGCGCCTTGGCGCGGTGCGCAGCAGATGGCCGCGGGGCAGGCGGTATCCGCAGGCCAATGCCCTAGGGATGCCGCGACTGCGGGCGGCGCCGGCGAGAGCGACCCTGCTGCGGCGCCGGGCTAGCACCGCAAGCAGCCGGGCAGCCGGCGTACGGGCAGGCGGGCGGTGCACGGGCCGGGCCGAGGAGACGGGCTGGCGCGGGGACTGCTCCCCCGGCCCGGCAGCTCGTTCCCGTAAGGCGGCGGGCAGCGGGCGACGGCGCCTCAGCGCGCAAGAGGTTGGTGGGGGCACGGGACACAGAGCGGCGGCCCGACCGGGCGGGCGCGCTCGGTCGGGCCGCGGGCGTCGGGAGGGGCGTGCGGCATGGCAGCGGCCCCCGGCGCCACATGGGCGGCGGGGGCCAGGAGCCGCAGCTGGCGGCGGTGGGTCAGTGGACCTTGAAGCCGCCGCGTACTCGGGCGCGCTCCAGGTAGGTGATCCATTCGATCCAGTAGCTGTGGCTGTCGTCCTCGTCACCGAGTGCGGCCGCCAGGAGCGTCATCACCTGGGGCGCGCTGTGGGTCCGGTAGGCCGCCAGCGCCGCTTCGATCTCGGCGGGGGTGACGAGCCACCCGCCGTTGGAGCCGAGCTTGTGCACGGTGATCCCGGATGCGGGTCCCGGATGCCAGGCCAGGTGGGCGTCGAGTTCCTTGACGTAGACGGCGGCCGCCGCCTTGACCGGGAGTCCGTCACCCGCGCCGGGGGTCGGCTCGTCCTTGGCGGCGTCGACGTCTTCCCAGGTCACTCCGTCCGGCAGCTCGGGGTAGTCGGGTGCGTCGTAGTCGGTGACGAGCATGCCCAACTGGTGCATGACGGTCCGGTAGACGCCCATCCCGTGGATGTCGAGACGGAAGTACGAGACGTCGGCGGCCTGCACAGCCTCGTATGCCGCATCGACCTTCTGCTGGGCGGCCTTGTATCCGGGGTGGGACAACCTCAGGCCGCGCATCTCCTCGCCCGCCTCGATGACCACCCTGGACAGTTCGGCGGAACGGCCCTCCTTCTCCATCCGTGCCTTGGCAGTGTCCAGGCGGCGCTTGGCGTCCTGGTACTCAGGCAGCGCGTGCGGGAGGCCGTCACGGTCGCTCACCGCCGCGTCGAACGCCTCGCGCGCCCTGCGGTAGGCGGCTTCTTCCTCATCGGTCATCGGGTCGTGGATGTACATGTCGTAGCCCATACGGGCCTCCTCAAGAGAGAACACGGGAACAGGTGGCGCGCGCGGCCGACGGCGGCGCGAAGCGGGGCAGATGCGCCCCTGGGGACGGGCGGGCGACGGCGCGGAGCCGGGGCGCCCTCCGAGCGGACCCGCCGGTCGGCGGGGCAGGAAGGCGAGCCGAGCCCGGGGCGGAAGGGATGCAGCGCTCCCTCGGCGCGATGACCGCACAGTGCCGACGACCGGCTCAAGCCCCGCAAACCCGCCGGACCGTCGCTGCTCTTGGCGTCGACAGGACATGGAGTGGAGCGGGACGCGGGAGGGTACTCACCGCCCCCTCCGGCCCGGTGACCGCACCCTGACCCGGCACACGGCAAGCCCCGCAACAACGCGGCATGAACGGCCCGTTGGGGCGCGGTGAGCGGTAGCGGTGGGAGTCGGGGCGGGCATGGGGCGGCCCCCGCCGCCGTGAAGGCGACCGGGGCCGGGGCGAGCTAACAGGACACGGGGCCGCAGGATCAGGGTTCGTGGCGGCGCAGGGTGAGGCGGTGCGCTTCCTCGCGGCCCTGGTCATAGCGCTCACTCAGCCCGTCGGGGAACGCCGTGGTCACACTGAGCTGGTACTCGGCGGCGCCGAGCGCGTAGGCGGCCTGTCCGGCGGTGTGCGGCGCGGCGCGGTCCCACACGGTCCAGGGCCACAGGCCGCCGAGGAGGTACCGGCCGTGCGCGTCCGGCACCACCATGACTACGTGGCCCACCGTCTCGAAATTGTCGGTCCACTGGAGCGTCAGGGTGCCGTCGGCGGCGAGTGTGTAGCTCAGGCACAGGTCGTCGCGGGCGGCGTCGGCGGCGGCCCGAGCGGCGGTCTCCCGGGTTAGCAAGTGGGGGGGCGTCGAGCCACAGGTCCGTGACGGGCAGTCCGACGTACGGTCCGAGTCCGGTGTGCGCAATGGTGAAGAGCTGGATGCTTAGGGGTGATCCGTCGGCGTGGGCGGGATGCTGTAGGACCTGTCCGGCGCCTTGGGGGCGAGGGCGTCCCCGATGGGGCCAATCATGTCTAAGGGCAGGGAGGCGTCCTTGAGGGCGGCCAGGGCGTCAGGGGCGTCCATGTCCCGGATTTCGTCCATGAGGTCGGCGTCGTCGGGGTCGTCGGATGCCACCTCGCGTGCGGCGCTCAGGACGGCGTCGAACAGGGTGTGCGCGGCCTCCTCGGCGGCCGTTGGCTCGGTGGTGGCGGGCCCGCCCCCAGCCGGGACGGGGTCCGGGCGCGGGGCGGAGCGGGGGGCTGGTGAGGGAGGGCGTGCGGGGTTACAGGACGTCGATGTTGTAGAGGTCGGCGGCCTCGCCGGGGGTGAGTGCCTGGCCGTCGGGCATGCGGACGATGTTGCGGCCCTCGGCGGGGTCGTAGACGAACTCGCCGGGGCATCCGGCGTCCTTGAGGCGCTCGGACAGGGGCTTGCGGTGGAAGGCGAGGCGCACGGCCGGTTCTCCTTGGGGGGCGGAGCGGGTCACAGGGCTTTGGACTTCGGCTTGCAGGGGTGGCCGTGGGCGGCGCGCAGGAGCGCGGCGACGCGGTCACGGTCGGTGTGGTTGGTGATCTTGATGTGGAGGCCGCACCGGCCGCAGGAGTACGTCGCGTTCCACAGCGGGGGGAACAGCCGGGCGTAGGCGGTGCGGAGCAGGGTGGGGAGCATCGCGATCGGGGTCCTTGCCTGGGGTGTGGATGGTCGGCGGCCCCAGGGGGCGGGTGGGTGGTCACCGCTCCCCCGGGGCCGGTGCGCCGACCATGACCGGGCGGGGGCCAAGGGATGCAACTCGTGGAGTTCGCGCCGGCGCTGGGCGGGTGGTGTTCGGGTGCGGGGCCGGACGGCACATCAGGAAGCGGCGGGCGGGGCGCGGCGTGGGTGCCGCGCCCCGGCGGGTGGGAGGGGTTACGCGGTGAGAGCGGCGGCGCGGGCGGCACACTTCTCGGCGGCCAGGCGGCGGGCGGTGGGGAGGTCCGGGGCGAGCGGTGAGTGGACGACGTAGTGGTCGTTGCGGTGGGTGTTGACGTTGCGTTCCCAGTCGCGGACCTGCGTCCAGGCGTGGCCGCGCGGGTTCCGGCAGGGGTAGCGCTGCTGGTAGTACGGGTCGGTCGCCCGGGGCGAGCACGCCTCGCACGGCCACCCCAGTGCCGATGCGTTCGAGCCGCTGAGTGTGCCGTCCGCATTGAGGACACAGGCGAGGTAGACGCGCCCGATCTGTACGTCTGCGCCGTCGGGGAGCTGCACAGCGAGGAGCTGCGCGGCTTCCAGTTCGGTGAGCGCTTCGCGGAATGCGCGGTGCGCGGCCTCCAGGTCGGGCCCCCGCTGGCCCGGGTCGTCCATGACGGTGCGCGCTTCGGCGTACCGCTGCCATGCGTCGGCGGGGTCGGGCAGGTAGGCCAGGTGTCCGGTCCGGGTCACGGCCCACACGGTCGCACCGTCCAGGTCGATGTCCCGGGCGGTGATCCGGCTGCCGCACGGGCAGCGGAACGTGTGGTCCGCAGCGGCGGTGAAGGGGTGGGTGCCGCACTCGGCGCAGATGATGACCGTCACGCATTCGGGGAGCGTGGGGGCGTGGGGGCGTGGGAGATCGTGGGCATGGGCGTCTCCGAAGAAGGGACGAGCGAGATGGGAGGACCCGGGGTGGTGGTCACCGCTCCCCCGGGGCCGGTGTGCCGACCATGGCCCGGTGTACCCCAAGGGCGGCAACCCGGACGGGCGCGGGCCGGCGGGGAGGGACGGGCCCGGGCCCGCGCGAAAGGGCGGGGCGCGGGCCCGGACGGGCCGGACAGGCGCAGGGGTGTGCTGCCGGACCGGGGTCAGCCGGTGGTGGGGGTGTAGGTGTCCGGGGCCAGGAGGGCGAGGGCGTCCGCGATCGGCTCGATCAGGTCCGAGGGCAGGAACGCCTTCTTCAGGGCCGTGAGGGCGTCGTGCGGGGCCATGTCCTGGACCTGGAGCATGAGGTCGCTGTCGTCGGGGTCGTCCGAGGCCACTTCCCGGGCCTCGCTCAGGACGGCGTGGAACAGGGTGTGTGCCGCCTCGGTGGCGGGCGGGGTGTTGGCGGTGAGGGCGGCCAGGTGCGGGGTGACGCGGGCGGCGGCCCGGTCGGCGGCGGCGTGGAGTTCTGCGTCGGACAGGCGCCGCACCAGGAGGTGCGTGTGGTGGTCGGTGACCTCGTAGCGTGCGTGGTCGTGGCGCAGCACGGTGTGCATCAGGTGGTGGTCCCGGTCGCGCTGGTAGGCGTCGGGGCCGAGCGCGGTGAGCTCGACGACCGGGCCGAGCTCGGGGTGGTCGAGCTCGCGGGCGGTGAATCCCTGGCGGGTGGTGTCGCGGCGGGTGCCGTAGCGCAGGCGGGTGAGCCGGTGCGGCTTGAGGTAGGTGGCGATGGTGTTCGCGCGGGCGGCGCGCGCGGTCGTGGAGTGGGTGATCGGCTTGCGGCGTCCGGCGTTGCCCTCGGCGTTGGTGTAGGGGGCGGCGAGGGGAGCGACGGCCCAGGCGCTGTAGGAGGCGATGTGCGCGGCGGCCCAGACGTGGGCGTCGTCGGCGGTGGCGAACGGCCCGTACGTGTGGAGGGCGACCATGCCGCCGGTGCGGTCGGGATCGGTGGCGACGACCATGAAGGTGTTGCCGAATGCGCCGCCGACAAACTGGGCGTCGACGGTGGCTATCGGGTCCTGGTCGAGGTTGAGGAGGGTCGTCAGGTGCAGGAACATGCTGGTCTGCCTCTCGGGCTCGCGGGAAAAAAGGGGAGGGGGTGCCGGGGCCGCACCAGGTCGGCCTGGGGGCGGGGGTGCGGCGGCCGGTGGCGGCACCGTGCAAGTGCGGCCGGCTAGAACGGCAACCCGGCCGGCGGGGAGGCAGCGGGGCCGACGGCGGCGGGTTGCGGGGGCGGACGTGACCTGGCCCGCCCCCGTGTGAGGGGGGCGGGCCAGGTCGGCGGCGGGTTGTGGGGGTCAGCTGGTGGAGCGTCTGCCGATCAGGTCCTGGACAGCGTTGACCACCAGGGCGGTGTCCCTGGCGAGGTCGGCGTTGGTGGACCGGTAGAAGTCGGTGAAGCGGCCGTCGTCGTCACGGGTGTTGGGGTAGTAGACGGCTCCCCAGCCCTGGTGTTCGCGCGGGCGGTAGTCGATCTCGTTCTCCTTGGCCCGCCCGCTGACGCCGGTGATCATGATGATGCCGTGGGCGCCGACACGGATGGCGATGTAACTGCTGCCGCTGTCCCCGTCCCGCCGGGCGGGGATCCCCGCCCGGCTGAGGGCATTGCGCAGGAACTGTCCGGCCGTGGCGTCGGGCTTGGTGATGGTCGCGGGGCCGGGAGCGGGCTTGGGCTTGGGAGCGAACATGGTCGCGGGGTCCTTCCGCCGGTGTGGATGGGGTGCGGCGGGACCATGCGCAGCGGTGGGGGCTAGCCCCGCCACCGTGCCGGCTCGCGGTGCGGGGGCAGGCCGGGGTGGACCACGGTGGGCGGCGGGCCGGGGCAGGGTGAGGGCGCGCTGGCGGCCCCGTGCCCGAGAACGGTGGTGTTCCGGGGCGCGGGGCCGGGCGTGGCGGGGCGCGGGGTCAGGCGAGGCGGGTGACGGTGATGTCGCCCGCGCGCCGGGAGTCGTTGAAGAGGGCGGCGGCGAGCGCCTTGGGGATGTCCGCCTCGGTGTTGACGCCGGGGACGATGCGGACGGTGTGGCACAGGACCTGTCCGGCGCCCTTGGGGGCGAGGCCGGGGCGGGTGGCGCAGAAGTACACGGTGCGGCTGTACGGCGTGCTGTCGTCACGGGCGGGGAAGAGCGCGTACCGGGCGCGGCCTGCCCTGTCGGCCAGGCGCAGCACCGTGTGGGAGGCGAGCGCGAACTCGGCCCACGCGGAGCGTGCGGCGGGGACGGTGGCGATGACGCTGGTGTCGCTTCGGCAGGTGGCGGTGACGTCGGTGAACCCGGCGGCGGTGAGGCTCTTCAGGACGGTCGAGCACAGGTCATCGAGCGTGGTCACGAAAGGCTCCGGGGGTTGGCGGGTGCGCTGGCCCGTAGGCGGATGCGGCCCGGGCGTGATGCGGCGGCCGGGTGGGCTCACCGTCGGGGCACGGCCGTCTAGCGCAGCAACCCGGCCCCGGCGGCAGCACCCGGCAGCCGGGCCGCCGGCCGGGCGGACGGGCCGGCCGGGCGGACGGGCCGGCCGGGCGGGCGGACGGGCCGGCCGGGCGGACGGGCCGGGCCGGGGGCGCGGACCAGGGTGCTGCCTCGGGCCTGGATGCAGGTGGCGTCCTCGGCGGTGATGTACGCCTCGGTGACTTCCTCGAAGATCCGTCGGGCGGCGGCCTGAGGGCAGCCCTTCAGCAAGGGGCGGGCGTCCGGGCCTTCCTGTTCGAATGCGGTGATCGCGGTGGTCACGAAGGTGAGGTGCGCCGGGTTCTTGCACTCCTCCGGGGAGAGCGTTGCGTCTGGCGTGCCGGGCGCTGCTGGGCTGGGGCGGCCCGAAGGGGCGGGTGAGGTGGTCACCGCCCTCTCCGGGCCGCTGGGATGAACGTGGCCGGGGGCGGGGCAAGACGCGCAACCGCCGCGCAGGCCCTACGCGTCCGGGGAGTCGGCGCTGCCGTGCTCGTCCGTCTCGGCCATCTCCGTGTCGCTGTGGTCGCCGAAGGAAATGTCTTCGATCCGTACGCCGAGATCGCTGAGGGAGGCCAGGTCGTGCGTCTCGTGTTCGAGCCACGCGGCCTGTGCCTGGGCCTCCTCCGCGGTCGCGGCGGTGAGGCTGAAGCGGAGGGAGGTGGGGAGCGAGGAGAAGGCGTAGCGGTACACGGGCGTGAGCGGGCCGACCGTCCGATGCCCGGGCCCGTCGTTGGCCGGGGCTGCGGGAGGCGGGGCGGCGTTGCCGTAGCAGGTGCACGAGCGTTGCCGGTGGGCTTCAACGGCCCGGTCGTCGTTCTTGCTGTCGGGGACTTGATGGTGCGTACCGTAAAGGTCGAACACGATGTGGCCACGGTCGTCGGCGGGGTCGGAGGGGCAACCGTCGCCCTGCCACCGCAAGTGGGCGGTGAGAGTGACCTGGTGGTCTCTCGCGAAGTCCTCGATGGTCACGAAGTCCATCGCCCAGGGCCACGATTTGGCCCAGTCGCTGTTTGCCTCATCCACTTGGAAGCCGGTGACGTAGCGCTTGGTGTCCGTGCCCTCGGTCCGCTCGATCAGCAGCGGGTTGAAGAATCGGGTGAGATTGCAGAGGTGCTCCCCTGCGGCGTCCAGGCTCACAGGCCGGTCGAAGGTGATGCGGCCCTCGTAGTAGATCTCGTATCCCACAGCGGGTCTCCCTGGTGCAGTTCTGGTCAGTGCCATGGAGGGTGCGGCGGGAGAGGGCAAGCCGCACAAGACAACCCGGCGCGGCGGCCCGGGTGGTTCGGTGGATGCCGGGTGGGCCGCGGCGGTGCACGGCACGAGGGTGGAGCACAAGGGGGCGAGACGACAGGGGTTCGGGCTCAGTGGCCCGGGCGGCATGCGGATGGCCCCGCGCCCGGGAAGCGGAGTCCGGGGCGCGGGGCGCGGGGCCGGGGTGTCGTGGGCCGGCGGCGGTTCTCAGCGCCGGGGGCGGCCGATGCGTTCCTCGCGGGGCAGCATCGAGCGGTCGGGTTTCGGGAACGGGACGGCGCGGCCGTACGCGGCGCAGCGCCATGCCGTCGCCGCCGCCAGGCCCCCGCGGCGGATGGCGGCTTCCTGCACGCTGTGCCGCCACCCTCCCCTCGTCACAAGTGTCTTGAGCCAGGGTGCGGCGCGGCGCAGTCCGGACGGGCACGAGCGGGCGAGACGGGAGCGGGCGGCGCCGACGGTGCGGCGCGTCGAGCGCGGGCCGACGGGGCGCTGGCGGCGGTCGACGTAGCGGGGCGAGCGGGCCGTGCGGGCACGGTGGGCGCGAAGCGTGAAGGTCATGACGACGTCCTCGAAGATTGTGCGGGCAACAGAGCACCGGAGCGGGGCGGGCGGGGCGCGGCGGCCAGGAGGGGCGGTGGTCACCGCTCCCCCGGGACCGGTCTCACCCGCGCCGGAACAGGGGCCGGGGCGCGATCGGACGGCCGGGGGCGCCGCTCAGGCGCACAGGGCCGGGGTGGCGGCCGGGCACGGTGCGTCAGGAACCGTCAGGAGGCGTGGCGGGCCGGGTCGGGCCGACAGGTGTCGCGTTCCCCGGTCTCGTCGGGGCGCGGTCCGGACCCAGCCTGGACGGTGCCGTCGTCTGCCTGCCCGGCGCCTGCGTCGTCGAGGTCGTGGCTCTTGTAGGGGTAGGGGCTGTCCGGGTTGTCGAGGAAGGCGAGGAAGGCTTCGGTGACAAACTGGCGGTCGTGGGGTTGGTCGAGCTTGACGTAGCGGCTGATGCATTCGAAGGCGGCGTTGGCGGCCTGTTCGGCTTCGGCACGCGTGTAGAGGGTTTCGGGTGCCGGGCCGCGGGCGATGCCGGCTGTCTGCTCGAAGCAGTGGATCGCGTCGGCCGCCGCGCGGGCGCTGCTCTTCGGATCGTCGGCGCCTGTCGTGAGCAGCTGCACGGCGTTGAAGAGATGCTGCCTGGTCCACTCCCAGGGGGCGGAGTCGGCGTTGTGGAGGGCGAAGTAGCCGTAGTTCCACATGTCCTGGAGGGAGCCGCCGAGGTGATAGGCGGCCTCCCTGGCCGGGACCGCGCGGTAGGCGGCCAGGGTCATCCGTGCGCGGGTGGCGATGGCGTCGGCGCTGCGTGGGTACGTGAGTTTGCCCATCGGTGAGGTCTCCCTTGTCAGGGGTGTTGCGGGGGCTTTTAGCGGACCGGCGCGTGTGACGCGCGGCGTGGGGCGCAGGGCAGCGATCGGCCCGGGCCCGGCCGGGAGGGGCGGGGCGGGGCGCCGGGCCAGGCGCGAGAGGTGCGGGGTCAGGTGCTCGGCTGGGGGGTGCAGCGGTAGGACGGGTAGGCGTGGGGGCGCCGGGCACCCGGCCATGCGGACGACTGCTGAAGGTGCGGGTGGGCGGCGAGCGCGTCCTGGAGGTGGCGTTCGACGTCTGACCACGTGAAGGCGGGATCCCCGACGCAGCGGGCGTTCATGGCGTGCCGGATGAAGTCGGCCTTGTCGTCGGGAGTGGTGAATCAGGTGTCGGCCAAGCCGTACCGGTTGGTGTGCGCGATGTGGCCGAACAGGTGCTGGTAGCAGGTGTGGTAGAGGCGGCGAAGGAAGGCGTCGGCGTACAGGCCGTTCTCGACGAATGCGAGGACGCGGTTCCCGAGTTGGCCTTTTGCTGTGCGGTCGACCACTGGGTGGCCGTGCAGTCTCCCGGCTTCAGGCGGGTCAGGGTGCCTGGTGGCAGAGCGGTCGGTCGGAGGGCAGCGGTAGTCATGGAACGTCCCGTCAAGGCTCGGCTGGAGGGTGGGCGAATGCCCGAGGTTCGGGCCCGAGAGAGCAGGGGGTTCATGGTGTCGGGTCCGCCGGGATGACCATGGCCGGGCGGATGTCAACCGCCGCAAGACGTAAGGGAGTTGCTCCGCGAAGTCGGAAGGGCGGCGACCTTCCGCCCGGCGGGAATCCGGATGGCGGGGTGAGGGTGAAACGGCCGGGCGCCCGCCCGGCGGGCGAGCACGCCAGGGGCGGGGTATGGGGGCGGGCGTTCTACGGGCGCTGTCCTCGGGTGCGCTTGATCTTGTCCATGGCGCGCAGGGCCTCGGTGCCCGGAGTGTTCAGGTCGCGCATACCGTGGGCGGCCGCCTCGGCGCCCGAGGTGAACAGCGGGACGGGAGAGGTGTAGTCGCGGATCGCGTCGGCAGTGGCCGTGGTGATCCCGCCCTCGATCACGGCGATGCGCAGGGCGAGCAGATGATCACCGTCGTGGCAGCCTGCCCATCCTCCGCACACTCGCACGTCGATGTCGTCCTTGTCGTGCTGGTGGCAGATGAACACGCGCGCGGGCTGCTCCCACGTCTCGCCGTCGTAGCGAGGCAGCTTCTCGTAGTCCCGCGGCGACCAGACCCCCGAGGGGACGTCCCTGCGGTACGGGCAGGTGAGGCAGGGCCGCGGAGCGGGCGGCAGAGTCGTCACGGGCGCTGCGGGAACACCGGCTGGGCGGGCGCCGACGGGGTGGCGGGGCTGGGGCATCAGTATTCCTATCCGGTGGGGCACGCGGGCCGGGGTGGTCACAGATCCCCCGGCGGTCGCGCTGACCATGAACGAAATCGGCCCGACCACCGCAACACGCCAGACCAGACGGCCTGTCGGGGCGCGCTGCGCGGCGCTCCCCCGATGGACGGGGCGGGTAGCCGGCCGGGCCACGGCCCGTTGGCCGGCACATGGCCCCGCACCCCGAAGGACGTGATGTCCCTGGGGATGCGGAGCCGACGCGGGGGCGGGGCGGCATGTCCGGGCCGGTGAACGGCGCACGGGGTGGTCAGGCGGTGGTGAGCCGGTGAGGTGGGGAGCCGGGCGGGAGCGTGCGGCGGCCGCCGGTCTGAGTTGTTAGCCCGGCGGCCCGCAGGATCTGCCCGGAAGGCGTCGGCGCGCGGGGCACCGGCGCTGTGGGGTCAGTCCAGGAGCCCGGACACGGTCATGAAGCCTCGCAGGTTGGTGAAGGTGACGGCGGGGTCGAGCAGCTTGACCGCGTATTTCCAGCCCGGTGCGCGGAGGCTGACCAGCCCGAAGGGCGGCACGTCCATGGCCAGACGGGACAGGCTGGTGTAGCCGCTGGCGGTAAAGAAGTGCTTGTTGCCGTGCTCGTGTCGCAGGGTCAGGGCCCTGAATCCGGCGCGCCGGTAGTCGTCCTCGACACGGGTCAGGAGGGCAGTGGCGATTCCCTGGCGGCGGTGGTCGGGGTGAATGGCGATGGTGTCGATGTTGCTGACCCGGGTGGCGAGGGCGCGTTGTGTGTGTCTGGGGAACGTCAGGTCGCACATCCAGTGCGGCGGGCCGACGTGGATGGCGCCGACGGGCGTGCCGTCGGCGGCCTCGGCGAACAGGAAGTGGTTGGAATCGACGTGGGAGAACGCATCGCCGGGAATGCGCAAGGTCCGCTCGACGAGGTCCCTCACGGCGGGGAGTTCGTCGGCGGGGAGGTGGAGGTCGATGAGCAGGGTGAGGGCCATGTACGGGTCCAGTTCGTCGGCCCGCACGGGGCGGATCGTGATGTGGGAAGGGTGTTGGGCGGTGGTCATGCAGATGCCTTCCGATCCGAGAGGGGCCGGGCCTGTTCTTGGGGTGGGAGCCCGGCAGCAGAGAGACTGTGGCGGGGCGGGGGGCAAGGCATGCAACCAGCCCCGCCCGCGCGGGGCGGCGCATGGCGGCGGCCCCGCACCCGGGGGACGTGATGTCCCAGGGGTGCGGGGCCGGTGCGGGAGCGGCGCGCGGCCGCCCCGGGGGTGAGGTTAGTCGGTCCAGGTGGCCTGGGCGGGGCCGTAGCTGTCGCCGGGCTGGCCGTCGGCCTGCGGGCCGCCGTCGCCGTAGCTGGCGACGTAGTAGCCGCGGGCGGGGTAGTAGCCGGTGCAGTCCTTGCGGCACGGCTCTTCCGTGTTGCCGAGGAAGTTGCCGCCGCACGCACACTCTTCAGACCACTCGGTGACCACGTAGGTGCCGGGCTGGGGGCGTTCGGCGGCGCAGGATCTTGCCGACGGGAACGGTCCGGACGAGGGGGGTGCTGGTGCTGGTGAACGGCATGGACACTCCGGAGAGACTCAGGGCGCGGCCCCGAACGGGCGGCGCGGCGGGAGGTCGGGTATGCCGGGCCACCCCCGGGTGAGGGGGCGGGGGTGGCCCGGCAGCCGGAGGGCTCGACCACACCTCGGGGGATTCGGTGCAGGAGCGCCTTCTGGCACGACGAACACTGCTACCGGGCGGGCCAAGCCGCGCAAGTCCCGGCAGCTTGCCGGGCGGCCCGCTCAGCGGCGTCGGGGCACGCGGGGCCGTGACGGGGACGCAGTAGCGGCGCCGGAGCAGTGGCAGGCTGAGGCGGTGACCCGCCCGGACCGGCATGACACAGCCCCCGAACACCGGCCGTCTAGGCAGGAGTTCGGGGGCCAGGCTGGTCCGGGCGGGGCGCAGTCGCCACGAGAACTCGATGTCATCGATAAGTGCCATAGGCTCAGTGGCCTATAGGTAAAGGCGGGAAAAGGCCCCGATTGGCGGGGGTAGGCGTTCCCGGGGTGAAGGAGTCGCGTTGTGTCGGCCCCGGGAGGCGGGCGAATTCCCGGGGTGTCGTCGGGGCGCTGTGGCTGCCGACGGTGCAGGCGGTGCGCCGGACCGCCCGACGGGGATGGAAACGGTCCGGCGGCCGAAGGCTCGACCACAATCCCGAGGGTGAGGGAATGTGGGCGGGAGTACCTTCCGGGCCTACCGACACTGCCCCGGCGGGGCCAAGCCGCGCAAGGCCCGGCAGCCGGACAGAGTGACGGGAGCGGCGGCCCCGCGAACCCGGGGCGGGATGACGAGGGTTCGGGGCCAGGGTGCAGGGCCGGCCGGCCTTGTGGGTCACAGCACGGCGCGGGTGCGGGTGACTGCTTCGGCGAACAGACGGGAGGAGGGGTTGACGGGCCACAGAGCGATGTCGAAGTCGTGCTCCAGCCACCAGTCGGCTGCCGTCTGAAGTGCCTTCTGCGTCTGTGCTGCCATCTGCGGGGTCAACGGCGTGTACCGGCCGTTGCCGTCCTCCGGGCCGGTGATGACGGCCGGGCCGTTCAGCGTGTAGGGCAGCATGCGGTCGCGCCAGGCGCTGGCCAGAGTCCACAGGACGGGGTTGGGCTGCAGGCCGAGTGCGATGCCGTTGCCGTGCACGTGGATGACCGCTTGCAAGTGGTAGGTGGCCGCGTCGGCCCAGCCGCCAACCTGCTGATTGATCCAGGTGTGTTGCTCGGAGTGGGGCAAGTCCACAGGTGTGCTGCCGGTTGTGGGCGTCGACTTGGTCGGCATGAACGGCAGCGGGGTCACCAGCAGCGCGGATGGGGAGGCGGGAAGGGAGGTGGTCATCGTCAGTGCTCCGGAAGAGTCACGGGCCCACAGGGTTGGGCCGGGCGAGGCTGAGGGTGCGGGCCGGCCACGCAAGCCGTGCAACCCCTCTGCACGGCACGGCGGCTGGTGCCCCCGGCGGGCGGCGGGCATGACGCAGCCCTGCATCCCCGGCCAGCCCGAGCAAGGCACGGAGGGCGGGGCCGGGAGTCCGGGGCGCCCAGCCGGGCGGGCGCAGCGGAGCTGGACGCCGGGTGACGCGCACGCGGCCGTGCGGCCTGCGGGCGGGTCAACGCTGGAGCCGGGCCCGCACGGCGTCAGGACCGTGGGTGAAGCCGAGCAGGCGGCGTTGAGGATGGCGAAGACGATGCTGGGGTCCTCGATCCACTCCTGCTGGGTCCACACCGCCAGTTCCCCGGATCCATCGAAAAGGGTGACGCTGTCGTATCCGTGCGCGTCACCGTCGAAGCCGGCACGGAAACCGCTCGGGCAGCTGCCCTGGTCCTCGTCGACGGGGGCTAGGACGACGTGGCGGTCGTCGGTGTAGGTGATGTCGTTAGTGGTCGGAGTCGCGGGAGATGGTGTGGACATGCGCCCGGGTGGATACGTCGAACTCCAGGCTCCAGCACGTAGCCGCTGCGTGTCACCTTCATGAAGTCCTCCGAGGGAGGCTGTCTACCGTGCCGGGCGCTGCTGGGTTGGGGCGACCCGAAGGGGCGGGTGAGGTGGTCACCGCCCTCTCCGGGCCGCTGGATCGAACATGGCCCAGGGCGTGGCAAGAGGCGCAAGAGGCGGGCGAGGCCCTCAGAGCCGGGGCATCCGGCGCATTCTGGGCGGGGCAGCATCGAGCGGTCGGGCTTTGGGAATGGGACGGCGCGGCTGTACGCCCCGGAAAACCACGCCGTCGCTGCCGCCATGCCCCGCGCCGGATGGCGGCCTGCCGCAGGCGGGGCCTCCGCTCCCCTTGGGTCATGCGCGTCTTGAGCCAGGAAGCGGCGCCGCGTCCTGGACGGGCGCGAGCGGGCGAGGCGGGAGTGGCGGCGCCGACGGTGTGGCTCGTCGAGCACGGGCCAGCGTGGCGCGGGACTGGAGCGGTCCGCCCCCGGCTGTGAGGGGGCGGACCGTCGGGTGCGCGCGCGGGCGGGTCGGGGAGTTGGGCGTTTACGGCGGACTTGGCCCTGCGCAGGGTCCAAACCGCGTCGTCGGTGTCGCCCCGGTCCACGAGACTGGCCAGCGAGTCGCGGTAGGTGATGAGGCGGGTCAGCTTCCCGTTGGTCAGGGCAGCCCGGCCTCGGCGAGCTCGACGTGCCAGCCTTCGGTCTCCAGCCGTCTGATCGATTCGGACACCAGCAGGCACACGCCGTCCACTCTCATGGCCTTTCAGTGCTGCTGTTGAGTGCTTCCTCGGCGTGGACCTGCAACGCGTTGGCGAGGAGGCGCAGGAGGTCGTCCGTGTGCCACAGGGCAAGGTGCAGCAGGGCGGTCGCGGCGTCGCGGGCGTGGCGCTGGAGCGTGTCGGGGGCGGGGTGAGGGGTGAAGGCGTTGCGTTCGGCGAGCAGGAGCAACAGGAGTTGCCCGGCGCCGTGTCCCGGGGCGTCCTCGTCTAGGAGGTGGGCCAGGCTGGTGAGGCCGTCGCGGGTGGCGGCGGCGACGGCCGGGGAGTTGCCCAGGTCGTTGCTGTCGAGCAGTCCGCTGTCCAGCAGGGCGCTCTGCACGGCGTCGGCGCGGCGTGCGTCGTCCTGCGGCAGGAAGCGGGGCAGGGCCTCGATCAGGCGCCGGGCGTTCGCGCGGGAGGCGGCGGGAAAAGTCGGCATCGTGGTAATCCTTCGGTCAGGGGCGGGGAACGGTGGTCGCGGTGATCGCGCTCCCCACAAGGAACGGAGCGCGGGCGGGGCAGCGGCCCGGGGCAGCGGTGGTCAGGCACAGAGGGCCGGGGTGGCGGCTGCGGCGGGGTGGAAGAACACGTCACCGACCAGACGCGAGTGGAGGGTGACGATGCCAGTGGGCAGCTCCAGATGGACGCTCACGGTGCGGCTGCGGATGATCTGCCGGGCCATCTGGCGCAGCCACGGGCCGGATACCGGCTCGGTGTACGTGAACGCGCCCTCACGCAGGCTCAGAAGGCGGCTGCGGCTGGTGTAGCAGTCGCCGGTGATCAGGTTCGACTCGGTGGGAGTGAGCCGGTGGACCAGGGCGAACCGGCTGCCCGGCCGGTGCCGGGTATGCCACCAGCCGGTGACCGTCCGGTCGTCCAGGGTTAGGCCGCCCGGCCAACCGGGGGCGATCCACCGCCCCTCAAGGCGCAGCCACTCGTTGCCCAGCGGGCAGCTGAGGCTGTCGCCGTCGCGGAAGGGCGGCAGCGTGGTCCGCGCCCGGCCGATGCGGGCCTGGATGAAGAAGTCGGCGGCCGCAATGCGAGGGCCGTTGGCGGGGGCCGGACAGACAGGGGCGGCTGGCGGGACACTGCCCGGAGCGGCGCCCGCAGCGGGGTAAGGAGGGCACGGGACGGGCGCGGAGGGGCGGCAGGCAGGGGCGGACGGGGGCATGGCAAACTCCTGTGCAGAGGTGGCGGGAAGAGTGCGAGAGCGCGTATGCCGGACTGTCGCCGGTGGGCTCGACCGGCCCCGGCCGGGAGCCAGGGGCGAGAGCTGCGTTCTCGATGCCCGCACTACTGACCTGGAGGCAACCAAGGCCGGCAACCTCCGGCGTCAGCACCCGGGCGTCCGGTCGCAGGCAACGGCTTGCGGGGGTGTGAGGTGGTGCGGCCCGCCCCGCCCCCGTCCCCGTCCCCCTAGCGGGGGGGAGGGGCGGGCTGTCGGGAGTCGGACGGGGGGGCGTCCTGGTGCCGGAGGTTGGACCGGAGGTTGGACGACTACGCGTCCTGGCGCGGCGGTCGGGCACGATGCGCACGGTCCGGCGCGGGTCGGTGTCTCGGCCCTTGGGGCCGTTCAGGTGGGCGCGTACGGGGACCCTTACGGGCGGGCACGTTCCGTCTGCTTCGATGATCGCGCGGTGCTGGTGCGGGTTGGGACAGCGGTTCTGGGACTTGGCGCTGACCTCCCAGCGCAGGGTGTCGTCCTTCCAGCGCTGGCCCGGGCGGGTCGCTCGGGTCGGGCAAGTGGGCGGGTTCGCGGATGATGCGGATGGGGCGCTTGGCCGGTGCCCGGCTGCCGTGCTTGTTCTAACCGCTGCGGCCAATCTTCTTGGCGCCGGGGACGGTGTGTTGGAGAACGGTCACGGTGTCCTCGTCTGCCGTCTGCGAGCTCCTCGTCACGTCGGCGGTGGGGCGGCGCAGGTCCCATAAGGCGAGCAGGAGCACCAGGACAGTCGCGGGGCCGGGGGCGCCGAACAGGACGGGGTTGCTGTAGCCGTTGAGGACGTTGCGGTGCCGGGTGACTATGCCATTGGGCAGTAAGGGGTGCGGGGCAATTTGGTATGGGCGGCGAGCAGCGGCAGCAGGAGTCGTGTGACAGTGATGATCTCGATGTCGGTGGTGAGGTCGTCGCCGGTCCCACCCATGTGCCAGGCCAGGCCGTGGAGGGGCTGGCAGTCGAAGAGGTGGAGCGGCGTGGGGAAGTAGACGAAGCCGTCGCGGGCGGGTGCGAGATCTTCCATGTTGCCAGCGGTGAGGCCACGGCCTGAGAGAAAAGAGTGCGCGGCAATGCGCTGGCCCATGGTGTGGGGGGGCGACCCACACGTCGCTGGTGCGGTAGGCGACGGCGTTGCTTTCGCACAAGCCACGGCAGTACAGGGTTAGGTCGTGAGTCGTGGGTGGGGTCCTGTGCGGTGACCGAACTGACCATGGCCCGCAAGAGCTCCAGGCCGTAGGAGGTTTCCGTGTCGTGGGCTTCCTCAAAATTCGGCGAGTCGGGCACGAGTCCGTTCGGCGTCGTGTGCGTGGTGGACAGTGGTGCCGGGTCCGGCGGCGGCTATCGGTGCATGATGCCCGGTGGGGGTGGTCGGATCTTCCATCGTGCAGCTCCAGTCCAGGGTGGGGATGACTGGACCGTGGGGCAGGCACGGGCTAGGCGGGCAAGGCCCGTTCTGCCCCGCATCCGCGCAGGACTGCAGGCGAAGCAGCGTGCAGCAGTTTCCCGGGCGTGTGGCTCGGGCCGGAACGGAGTGCCCGTGTGCGGCAGCAGCGCTCCATCGGCGCGGCCAGCCCCGCACGCGCGGTGCGTGCGGGGCCGGGACGGCTCATGCCCCGAACGGGCAGGGCGCAGCCGGGGTCAGAACGGTGGTTCGTCGCTGTAACCTCCGCCCCAACCGGGCCCTGCCTTGTCGGGGGTCAGGGGGGAATGGCCGGTAGTGCGGCGCTGCCTGCCGAACCAGCGGTGGCGCAGCTGGTCGAGGAAGTGGACGGGCCACAGGGGCAGGTCTTCAAAGAGGATGCGGTAGGCGGGGCACGTCGGGCAGAGGATGGCCGTGTCGGCGGTTACGTCGGGGTTGATGTGCCTGGGGAGGTAGCCGCTGCCGTGGCAGCGGTGGCAAGAGCGCTTTCCACCCGGGATCGAGTACTTGGGGCCCCTCGATAGGGACAGGGTCTTCACGCCAGGGGTGTAAAGAAGTTCGAAGTACCCGTAACGCCAGGCCCATTGGTCGGGATGGTCGGGGTCGTCGTAGGGATGGGCGGGTTCGGCGAACAGCACGGACGCCTCCTTGCACTGAGGTGTGAGCGAGCCCTGGTGACCGGTCGCTCCGGTCCTGGGTGGCCACACCGTCGGGCTGGGAGGCCAAGCGGGGCAAGACGGCAGTGCAGCGCGGGCGGCGGACCGGGGCGTCTTGCTGATGCGGCGGATGGTGGTTTTGGCGGGGGGACGCAGCGGATCAGGTGTCACCAGGCGCGTCCCTGCCGAATGAGCTCGAACTGCTTGTATGCCAGGTCAGCGTTCTCGCGGCTGGGACCGAGCCACTTCACCCCGTGGTCCCAGCGGTAGCCCCAGAAGCACATCCAACGCCCCTCCGGATCCAGGCGGTTGTCGTGTCGGGTGCTTTGTCCGAACAGGAGCCGGTAAACCCGGCCGTCGGGTGCGGTGAACGTGTCGAGGGCGCGGGTGCGCTCGTAGAAGCCCGCGCCGCTGGACCCGCAGGCGGTGCACCAGCTCGCCCGGCACGCCCTGGACGTGCTGATGCCCGCGGCCACCGGCCCCGGCGACCAGGCCGAGCCGATCGGGGAGGCCACCGGGCAGCTCGCCATCGCGCTGTGCGAGTTCGCCCGGCTGGTCGAGGCTGACACCGACGACCAGCTCGCCGCGGGCGAGGGAGTCGTGGAGCGGCTGCGGCGGGCTTCGCTTCACGTCTACGAGCACATGGCCGCCACGGTGCCGGCCGCCGAGCTGGAGGCCCGCACCACCGGGTCGACAGCAACCTGGAGGAGGACCTGCCGGTGGTCGGGTCCCTGTCGGCGGAGCTGCTGCTGGGGGCGGCCGGTCCGCCACGGTCCGACTCACCCACGAGAACGCCCACCAAGACGTCGAGCTGGAAAGCGGACGCACGGCCCGGCTCCCCGCCGCCGATCACCTGATCCTGCGCGACGGGCTGCACGAGCTGGCGCGACTGCTCACCCCAGAGGAAGCGTCGACCGCGCGGATCGTCACGGAATAGCCACATCCTGATCGCCGGGTCTCCGGATGCCGCATGATGCCCTCCAGCACACACCTGGGGGGACTCATGGCGTCGTTGCCGTGGATGACCTCGGCGCGCAGCACCTTGCCGCTGGAACGGACGATGACGATGGAATGACGATGGAACCGAACGCGCCATGCGGACCGACGGCATTGAGGATGATGCGGCGGGTGCGGCCGTGCGGCTGGCCCCAGGTGGAGCGCAGGCCCTTCGCCTCGACGAGGCGCACGATGCCCACCGTGTGCGCCGGTGACGCCGGTGAGGTCGATCGTGGTCTCGGCCGCGCCGGGGAACTGCTCGGGGGCAGGGGGGCCAGGGTGGTGTTCATGATGATCGGCTCCGGGAGGTTGAAGGGGCGAGGTGACGGACGCACCGTGGTCCGGCGCGGGGCAAGCACGGCAATCAGTGCGGGCCTGGGGGCGGGCGCGCTCGGTTGGACCGAGGGCTCCGCCAACCACCACCGGCAGGGCGCAACGGGCGGCCGGGTCGGCGGAGTGAGCTCTTCCTCCGCCTCGTCCGATGGTGGTTGGTGGCGTTGCGGTGGGCGCGTGCCCAGGCTGCGCGGAGCTGACGCCAACTCGCCCTGAGGAACGCGGAACGGCCCGCCCCAGTATGGGACGGGCCGTCAGATGTGAGGCGGGTCAGGTGCGAGTGGTGGGCCGGGTCGCCTTGCTCAGGCGGCGGATGGTGGTGATGCGGGCCGGGGCGCGGGAGAGCGAGATGCGGTCGGCGTACTCGTGTCCCCTGGTGTTGAAGTGGTCGGTGGGCCACGTGTGCGCAGCCTGCTCCGGAGCGGGCAGGTCGTTGAAGTGTCCGTCGAGCAGGGCCCGGCCGACCGGTCCGCGCTCTCCGCACGCCTGGCACCGGTAGAAGATGATCTCCGCGTACCGGTCGGCGTCGAAGCCGAAGGGGGTGAAGGGGTCGGCGAGAGCAAGGGCCTCGGCGGCGCTCATCACGCTCGCGGTTGCGGCCGCAGTCGTAGTGGTGGCGGGGGTGGTCATCGGTGCAGCTCCTGCCCGGGAGACGGCGAAGGCCGTCGACGGTGGTTGAGGGCCGGGCACGAAGAGCTGGGGAGCGGTGGCCGTTCCCATGGGTGCCCGGTGATCCGTACCTTGGGGCGGCGGCCGGCAAGCCGGTCAAGAAGCCGCAACACCGACGCGACCCAGCAGCACGGGACCCCACAGCCGCGCAGAGGGCTGCGGGCAGGCACACCGACGGCCCCCGGGCCCCGCCGTAGCAGCGGGACCCGGGGGCCGGAGGAGACGGTCATGGTCGGTGGAAGACCTGAGCGGCCGGGTAGAGGGCGGAGTTCCAGTCGGGTGCTATGCGAACGCAGATCAGGCCGTCTTCGGCCGGCTCGTGCCACCGGCCGCCATCGGCGATCTCGGAGATCGCGGTCTCGCACTAGGGGCCGTCGGCCGGGCGGACGGTGACATCCTGGCCTCCGTGGACGCATGCGGGGTCCACCGGCTTGCCGGTGAGCCTGACGCTGGCAGGTGGAGCACTCGGCCGTGTGCGCGTCAGCGGCGGCGGCAAGTTCCGCGAACGACGGTGCAGCGGAAACGTGAGGTCAGTCGTGTGTCTGGGAGGTGCAGCGGCATGACGGGCAGCCGTGCGGGCGGGTGCGGCCGTGCGGCTGGCCCCAGGTGGGACCGCAGGCCCTTCGCCTCGGCGAGGCGCACGATGCCCACTGTGTATGCGGTGATGTGGCTGAGGTTGATTGTGGACCCGGCTGTACCAGGAACCTGCTCGACGGTGGCGGGGGTGGTGTTCAAGGTGGTCGGCTCCGTGGGTGTGAAGGGCGGGGGCCGGGGCCGGGCAATGCTGCCCGTGGTCGGTGAGAGCACCATTCAGCGGCGGCGGCCAAGCGGCGCAAGGAGCCACCGGACGCAGCCAGGACCGGCACCGGGGACGGAGACGTGGGCGGGTCCCTACGCCTTGGCTGCTGGGGCTTGAGGCCACGGGCACACCGGATTAGGACCGCCATGCACAGGCCGCAGAAACGCCCATGGCCCGCCCTGAAGGTCAGGGCGGGCCCGATGTGTGCTGGGGCTACTTGACGGCGTCAGTACACCTTGAAGCCGTCACGTGCCTTGGCACGTTTCAGGAAGGCGATCCACTCAATCCAGTTGCTGGTGGTGTCGCCCTTGTCCCCGAGTTCGGAGGCGAGCCGGGACTTGACCTCCTCTGCACTGTGTGTTCGGTAGGCTGCCAGGGCTGCTTCGATCTCCTGCGGGGTGACGAGCCACCTGTCATTCGATCCGAGCTTATGTACGGCGATTCCAGGAGTGTGCTCCGGATGCCAGGAGAGATGGGCGTCCAGCTTCTTGACGAAGGCGGCAGCCGCCGCCGCGGTCGGGAGCCAGTCAGTCGCGCTGGGGTTGGGATCGTCCTCGTCGGCCTCAATGTCTTCCCACGTCACTCCTTCCGGCAACTCGGGGTAGGCGGGGGCCTGGTAGTCGGTAGCGAGCATGCCCAGCTCGTGCATGACGGTCCGGTATGCGCCCATGCCGCGGATGTTGAGATGGAAGCACGAGGTGTGGGTGTTTTGCAGTTCCTCGTACGTCTCGTCGACCTTCTGCTGGGCGGCCCAGTATCCGGGATGCGAAACCGCCAGGCGACGCTTGGCCGTCTGGTACTTGGCCAGGGCGTGCGGGAGTTCGTCACGTTCGCGCACTGCCGAGTCGAACGCCGCGCGGGCCTTTTGGTACGTGGCTTCCTCCTCATCCGTCATGGGGCCGTTGATGTACATGTCGTAATCCATACAGGTCTCCTTGAGGAGCGTGATGTTGGCCGTGCGCGAGGCCGCAGGATGCGGAGTAGTCGCGCGCGGTGCCGGCCCTAAGGCCCAGGCCAGCGGCTGTGAAGTGCCGAGGCTGTTGGGCGGGGCTGGTGAGAGCGACCGTGCCGGGGCAGTGAGTTAGTGGCGCAAGAGCCGTAGTCAGGGCACAACCCTCGGCCAGTCGGCGGCCGTGCCGTGGCCCGGTGGGCGGCGGGCATGCATGGACTGGTTCCGGCCCGGACGGGTGGCGGAGGGCGGCCACGCGTTAGAGCAGCCCGGGTGCGGACAACTGCCGCCGCGAACGAGCGGGAGGCTGGATCCCTGGGATTAGACGGCGCTTGGTTGCTGCGTAGGGTCCCGTGGTGCTGAACGGCAGTGTCAGCCCTGATTTTTGCCGTCTGCGCGCTGCCCTTCCTCGGCACCCAGGTGCGTTGCTGATCCAGGTGAGGAGCGCGTACGGCAGTTGGTCGCCGATGCGGCAGTCGACCGGGTCGGCGGGGACGGACAGTGCGACCGGGATGGTGAATTGGTCCGGCTGGGTGGCGTTCCAGGTGGCGACGCAGTCACCGCAGGTGACACGGCGCGGGTCGGCAACGGTGATGCCGGGCGTGCGGCAGAGAGTGTTGTCGTCTTCCGCGGGGGCGTCGGTGCCTGTGCTGAGGTCGATCCAGGTCATGGGGTCGAGGTCGTCGGGGAAGTGGCGCAGCGGATCGGCGAGAAGCACTGCGGCAGTGCGGGCCATGGTGGCGGCTTGTTCGAGGCGGTCGGCGAGGTCCTGCGGCGGGCCGGACAGGGCAATGCCGTTGCTGCCGGTCCAGAAGGCGATGGCGATCTCGCCGGCGTCGACGGTGGCGCCGTCGATGTCCTCGCCGGGGAATAGAACCTGGGCGCTGCTGGTGGTGGCGGCCCATTCGAGTCGGTCGGACATGCAGGGTGCTCCTTGGGTGTCGGGTGCCCGGGTGGGCGGGAGCACCGTCGGAGTTGGGCCGGTAAGCGCGGCAACGAGCTGGGGGTCGTCGGCGCGAAGTGCCGTGTTGCCGCACGAGAGGCGAAAGGGGCGCGGGGCGGGAGGGTGCCAGGTGGGAACGCGGAACGGCCCGCCCCTCGTGGTGGTGCCGAGGACGGGCCGTCAGGCGTGCGTGGTGCTCCGCGAGTCAGGCCGCCTGTGCTCCGGAGCGGGCCAGCTCCGGGGCCATAGCCCGTCGGATGACCGCTTCCGCCAGGAGCGGCGGCATCGCGTTGCCGATCTGTTCGTACTGCTTGGTTCGGGTGCCTTGGAACGGGTGGTCCAGGGGGAAGGTCTGGAGAGCGGCGGCATCTGCGACCGACACTCGGATCATGTCCTTGCGGCCGCCGCGGTAGGCGGGCAGGGAATCGGCCGACACCAGTCGGGTGTCCGCGATCCAGCGGCCCTCGTCTCGTTCCCCGTACAGAGTGGCCCGGCTTCCGGAGCCGCCCACGCAGGAGGGATCCGGGCCGCCGGCTGCCGTGCCCACCGCGACGGTGAGCGCCGGGCGGTGCGTCATCCCCCAGCCGAGTGCCTGTGCCATTGACACCCAGGGCAGCAGCGTGAGGTCCCCGCCGTCCTGTGCGGTGCTGCGGCTGTACCGGCGGTGGGTGGGCACGGGCAGTTCGGCCTCGTCCCGTAGTCGGCCTACCAGCACGGCTCGCGCGCGGGTCTGTGGGACGCCGTGCTCCTCTGCGTGTAGGCGGCCCGTCACGACCGTGTAGCCCTCGGTTCGCAGGATCTGCGCCATCGCGTCCCAGACGGGCAGCACCGTGGGGACCTGTTCCAGCATCACGGTTCGGTAGGGGCGTCCGATGTCCAGGGCGGCAAGGATCCAGCGCAGTGGCTCCAGCACCAGGCCAGTCCGTTCGTCGTCCAGGGTGGCGAGGCCGGAGCGAATGTCTCTGCGCGCGGCGAGTAGTGAAGCGAAGTGCAGCACCGAGTCGAGGGCCCGGCGCCCGGCGCCCTTGCCACCGATGGAGTACGGCTGGCACGGCGGTGAGCCGATCAAGTCCGTGGCGGAGGGGAAGTCGGCGGGACCGTAATCGCGCACGTCTCCTTCCAGCGTGCCCAGCCCTGCGGCTCGGCGGGTCTCACAAGCGGAATGGTCTAGCTCGATGCCCATCACGGCGAGGCCGAGACGCTGCGCGGCCACATCCCAACCGCCCGGGCCTCCGAATAGGTCGACCAGGCCGACCGCAGGCTCATCAGTCATGGCCGGTTCCTCGATTCCTGGTTTTCGATCACCGGAAGCGGAACCCCCGGGTGAATTGACCGAGCCAGAAGTGCACGAACAGCAACAAGCGCCGCAAACGCTCAAACCGCCCAGATGAGGGAGGAGTTGGTCAGGCAGGCGGCTGGGCTGAGTGGGGACGCGGCGCGAGAGCGATGCTCGACGGGCGGAGGGGTGGACATGTAACGGCCGCCGGGCCGAGTCAGGTTGGCTCGGCCCGGGAGCAGCGAACGGGCAGGCGGCTAGCCAGCTCGCCGCGCTCGGCCATGACGTCGTTCTCGGCGCTGAACGTGGCACGCCTCCCGGCACGGTGGCTCGCACCATGGCCGGGCGTAGGGCAAGGGCCGCAACGTGCGGCGCGGACGACGGCACTGGCCCCGGACTCCGCACGGACGGCGGGGCCCGGGGCGGCAAGCGGGCTCCCGCGGGCGGGCGGCAAGGGCGGGGACCGGGTACGGCGGGAGGCCTGGTCAGGCCCGGATCGTGGTGGGCTGGTGGAGGTGGCGGAAGTCGGCGGTCACGACGGCGACGCTCGGGGTCGGCCCGCCCCACTGGTCGCGCCATGCGTCGGCGTTCATCCAGGTGGTTTCCAGCTCGATGCCGGTCTCGCGGGTGAAGCGCAGACAATCCGCGGTGCGCTGGGAGGGGTCCCGCTCGTGGACCGAGGGACGGGGGACGATGAAGACCCCCCGCCTGGCCACCTGGGCAGCGGCAGTGATGGCGTGGTACTCGAACTGGCGGGGCCGGTAGGTGGCGGTGTCGCGGCTGCGGGGGATGTTGCCGAAGGGTGGGTTCGAGATCGCGCAGTCGAGCACGCCGAGCTTCATGTCGGGGACGTCGAGCAGGTCGCCGCAGATCCACGTCGCCTCGGGCACGACGCGGCGGCCGACGTGAACGTAGTCGGGGTTCCGCTCGACGCAGATCATCTCGCCGAGCGGCATGTCGGCGTGGATGCGCCACGGGTCGTGGACGACCTCGAAGGCGAGGCGGCCGATGCCCGCGCCGAGGTCCAGGACGCGCTCGCCCGGACGGTCGCCTCCGATGTCGTAGGCGGCGAGCTGGTACGCCATCTCGCGCGGCGTGAAGTAGGCGCCTTCCAGGGCCTGCGTGGTGGAGGCGGACGGCTGGTAGTGGTCGAGCACGAACTCCCGCTCATTGAGGGTGAGTTCACGCCCGGCGTGGACAAGGTCCAGGGTCCTTTGGTGGTTGCGGGCCTGTTCGCGGGTGAGCGGCACGGTCGTCTCCAGGGCTTCCGGAGTATCGGGTGGGAACGGCCCAAGGGAGATGAGTGGTCACTGCTCCCCTGGGCCGGTGCCCGCACGGTGGCGTGGCGGCCGGCAAGGCCCGCAACCCTGGCCTCGCCAGGCTAGGACGGCCGCAGGCCCAGCTCAGCGGCGGACTGGAGCTGCGAGTGGGCGGGGGCGCAGCTGTGTGCTGTCGCAGTGAGGTCACGCGTAGGGCCCGCCCTGCGGTGAGGCAGAGCGGGCCCGGGGATGTTGCCGAGGACTGCGCACAGCGCAGGGGGCTGGGGTGGCTTCTCGACTTGAGGGTCTGTTGGTGGCGACGGCTCGGTCGGGCAGCACTGTGATGAGAGGCTAGAGCAGGTCGGGGATGAGGCGGGCTATGGCGGCTGCGTGCTCGTCCAGGGCCTGGGGGCGCAGTCTGCCCAGGGGGAGTTCCTGCTGAGGGCCGCAGAGGGAGAGCTCATCCGAGTCTCGGTCCAGGAAGATGCTGGGAAGCTCTGGTTTGGTGCCGTTTCTCTCGGATGGGATGACCAGGGCGGTCGTGCCCTCGGGAGCGGCGCTGTAGAACTCGGCGTGCCAACCGTGGCCGAGGAGGTTGGCCACGCGGCGTGCAATGGCCAGCGCCGGGAAGGTGTCCTCCGCGCCGGGGAGAGGCGGCCCGTACGTGTCGTGGACCAGGCGTGCGATGGTTTCAGCGGCAGCACGGACCTCGTCGGCGTCCTGTGGCTCGCCGGGCAGTTGCACCGGCACCGGGTACGGCTCGTAGGCGTGCCAGCCTAGGCAGAGCCCTTCGTCCTCGGTCACATACAGTCGCAGTGTCGCAACACCGTTTCCTTCCATCGTGCCGTACGTGGCGTACGGACCGATCCCGCCGGTCCATCCCTCCCCCAGTGCGCGGACCGTCTCCTGGGTCAGTGAAGAGATGGTGGTGGGCTCGGGATGGGGGTCATTGGTCATGATGTTCGCTTTCTCGTGCAGGGTCTGCTCAATCGTGCGGGGCGGCGGCGCGGACGGGCGCGGAGCCAAGGATGCTCGACTCAGGCCATCGGCCTCATGCGTGCGCAGGGCTTCTCCGCCGCCGCGGGTTGTTCCTACCAGAGGTGAAGGGGGCCTCGGCGGTTCCCTTTCTCCGCTGCTCGGGGCGGGGCCGGCGCCACGCGGAGTGGCGGCCTGGCTTGCCCTGCACGCACGCTGCCGCTGGGGCCGGTAAGCGCCGCAAGGGCGGAGAGCGCGTCGGCGAAGTCGCGGGGGGGTGTCGACCAGCCATCGGGTGGGGTGGTCGGTGGCCAGCAGAGGTCGGCCCCCGGCGCTCCCTTACTGGTCATTTCAGAATGAGTTCGGGTCAGGGGCTTGGCAGTTGGGTTGGTGGGCGGCAAAGTTCTGGGGGTGTCGGATGATCTTGTGCCTGATGATCTGTGGGAACGTGTTGCCCCGCTGCTCCCTCTTCGTTCGCCGCGGCGTCGGCGATACCCGGGCCGGCTGCCGGCGGATGACCGTGCGGCTCTGCGCGGGATCGTCTACGTCTTGCGCACGGGCGTGACCTGGGCGGACGTACCGACCGAGATGATCGGCTGCAGCGGGGTGACGTGCTGGCGGCGCCTGCGGGACTGGACCGAGGCCGGCGTCTGGCCCCGCCTGCACGGGATGCTCCTCGCGGAACTCCGCAAGACGGGCCTGCTCGACATGGAAGACGCCGCGATCGACGGCTCGCATGTCCGGGCCCTGAAGGGGGGGCTCACACCGGACCTTCGCCGGTCGACCGCGGCCGCCCCGGCAGCAAGCACCACCTGATCACCGACCGGCACGGAACACCCCTTGCGGTGTCGTTGACCAGCGGAAACCGACACGACGTCACCCAGCTCATGCCCCTGCTGGACGCGATACCCCGCATCCGCGGCCTCGTGGGCCGGCCACGTCACCGGCCACGACGGCTGTTCGCCGACCGCGGCTACGACTACGACAAGTACCGTCGACTCCTTCGGGCTCGCGGCATCACGCCGAAGATCGCGCGCAAGGGCACCGCCCACGGATCCGGCCTGGGCAGGACGAGGTGGGTTGTCGAGCGCACCTTCGCCTGGCTACACCAGTTCAAACGCCTGCGGATCCGCTACGAGATACGCGCCGACCTCCACCTCGGACTGCTCCAACTCGCCTGCAGCATCATCTGCTTGCGACGACTCCGAACCTCATTTTGAAATGATCAGTTAGGGGCGCCGGGGGCCTGGTGCGGCGGCGGGTTCCGGTAGGAGGTGGCTCGTTCCTGTCCGGTACGCGGGGAAGCGGGTCAGCGGGTGGGTGTGGTCTGGAAGGTGATCCGATATAGGGCGGCGGACTGCTCGTCCCTGACGTGTTCCCAGCCGGACGTGGCGAGGTCACCGGCGTCGGCCTCGTCCCATGCTGTGCGCAGTGCTTCGTCGGCGCTGCCGAGCGTCCCGGAATCGAAGGGGCCGGTGTCGTCGGCTGTGTCGATCTCCCTCTCACCGGCGAATACTGCGCACACGTGGGCGAGGTTGGTCAGGTCGACGAGCGCCGATGTGGCCTCGGGGGCCAGTGTGCGCAAGATCTGGCCGACCTTGACGGACGCGGTCCCCAACGGTGTTGTGGGTTGGTTGTCTCGGGTGAGGCTGCACCAGCACTCGGTCTTGTGCCAGGCCGAGTTGCGGCCACACGCACACCACCATGAGGCGAAGTGCCATGTCCACTCCCAACCGCCGATCGGGTACAGGCCCTCGGCGTCGGGGCGGACGATGTCGGCGGCCGTGTCGCTGCCTTCGTCCAGGTACTGCCAGCGGACGTGCACCACGACCACGCGGCGGGCGGCGCGGCCGGTGACCTTGCGCTTGCGAGCCGCCTTACGGGCCTGCGGGGAGGCATGGGTGATCGAGGCGTTCGTCCCTCGATTCGGGTTCCTCCAGGGGACATGCACGGCTACTGCGGGGCTGGTCGCGCCCGCCTCGTGGAACCGGCTGGGGCCGCCCTCGATGACGTGGACGGTGTCCTGGCTGTCCTCGCGGCCCTCGATGATGTGGATCGTGTCGACGGTGTCGTGGCCGTACTCGTCGGCGAGGCGGAGGGTCTGGGCGGACAGCTCGCGGGCCGCGTCGAGGGTGAAGTGGGGGCTCAGCCAGCCGTTCCACCGGTTGGACGGGTCCAGTTGGCAGTCGAACGGTCCGAGCGTGTCGTCGATGCAGACGCGCGTGGTGATCATCTGATGGGTGTGGTTCAAGGGAATCTTCTCTCTGCTCGCGCGGCGGCCCGGTGGGATCCGCGGCTCTGCTGCGTGGCGTGCCAGGGCGCCTGGGACTGGTGGTGGGTGCCGGGCTGCGGCTGTCGGCCGGGTGCGCTGTGCGCGGCAAGGAAGTTGCCGTGGTGGGCGTCCCGGCTGAGTCCGGAGGTCCGCGGCGCACGAAGGAGGTTCGTGCGGGGTCCGGCCGAGCTCACTTTCGGGAGCGGGAGGGCTAGGGCCGCAACCCCGGGAGCGGTGCCGCCAGGGCCGTGAAGTCGCCCGCGTGAGATCGGATTTCAGCGACCGGGAGAGGAGCGCGCTTATGGAATCGCCAAGGCCTCGGCGCCGTGCGGGTGCCGGGGCTTCGAGCTGTGGTCAGGTGCGGGAACGACGCAGCCCTCGGCTCCGCCGGGGCGGGTGCCGAGGGCTGCGGCTGGTGCGGTCAGAGGTCAGTGGGCGGAGGGCGTCGGTTCATCGACGGGGAGCGGGCTGGTGCTCATCACCTGCCAGTGACCCCCTTCGGGACGGACCAGCCAGTCTCCGGGGTTGGCCAGCAGATCGCCCTGTGAGGTGTGCATGAGCAAGGTGGTGGTCTCACCCATGCCCGACGGGTGGCTGAAGTCGACGTTCTCGGCCATCAGGGTTCCGATGGCCCTGCCCGCGGTGGCCATGTCGCCGGGCAGCCACTGGACGACACTGCGGTAGCGGATAGCCTCGGGGGTGGCCGAAACGCCGGGGCAGGGTGCGCGGTACTTGCCGAGGTCGTGGCCGGGGTGGGGCCAGTTGGCGCCGCACTTCCCGTATGCCTCGCGGTCGAGTCCGGGCCCGTCGCCCCAGCAGTAGCGGGATCGTCCGTGGCGGGTCCAGTGGTGGCCGGGGTGGTCCCACCGTCCGCAGTGGGATTGGGGAACGCGCTGGTCACGGACGTCTTCCACGAGCGTCTGGGCTGCGTCGAGCGCACTGGCGAGCGCGTCCAGTTCGTCGGCGGTCAGCGCCGCGACGGTCGCACGGTCGGCGGGGATCATGGCTGCCATATGAGTTGTGGGCTCCAAGTCTGTGGGTTGAAGAGGCTGGTGGGTGGGTGCGCAGACAGGTGCTACGCCGCGAGAGTGGGCTGGCAGGGTGCAACGGCCGCAACCACGGCCGGCGGTTGGCGTCAGACGGTCACGGCCGAAGCGAGCGGGGCGGGAACGACTGAGCCCGGTTGTGGCGCAGAGGTGCGGCACAACCGGGCTCACGGAACGGGTCAGTGTGTTGCGGATGATGAGGTGGCTGCGGGCCCGGTCAGCTCCGTTGCCGGCACGGGCGCGGCGGCCGGCTTCACAGCGCCGTTATTGGTTGCTGATGGTGGTGTCGGAAGGTCACACCTCCATCTCGTGAGGGTAGTCGCAGCAGCCACCGCGGTCGACGTTCTGAGTCCCCGGACTGGGCTGCAGGGTGTCCTTGACGTCGATGAGGGCGTCGCGGAAGTCGCGCAAGGCGCGCACAGCCGTGCCTTCTGCCTCGTCGGGCCACCGAGGATCTTCATCGCGGGCGGCGCCGAAGTCGTCGTTGTCATCGAGGAGCTCGAGGGCGGCGGCGACGGTGCTGACGGCGGCCGAGTAGTCGGTGGTCGGGTCGTCCGGTTCTGCGAGAACTGTGGAGCGGTAGGTGGGTTCGTTGGTGACGAGCACGCCCAGTGCGGTGACGGCCAGCGTCCAGGCGGTCTCGTACGCTTCGGGGGCGGCCGGGATCAGGGCGAGGCCGGCCTGGGCGTTGTCCTCGTGGCGGCCGGAGCGCCCGATGGTCGTCTCGGCGGTGACGCTGGGACTGGGGTGGAGTACGCCGTCGAGCTGTCCGGGCTTGTGGTCGGCGTCCGGCTGCCACGTCCAACCGGTCGCCGCCGCAGAGGCGAGCCGGTCCAGGGCGGCGTGCCAGCGGGGACCGGCGTAGCCGTCCGCGCGCACGATGAGGGCGCCGGAGGTCAGGTTGATGGTGATGCTGCCGCTGATCGGGGCGTTGCCGACTCGGGCGCGCTGTTCGAAGAACTCGAGGCCGCAGTGCTCGGCGTCGTCGCAGTTCGAACGGACGGCCAGCTGTGGAGTGGAGGCCATCAAGGCGGTGTAGAGGCCGTTCCAGATTCCGGATCGGGTGAGCGCCTGATGGAGGGTGTCGTGCGTGTCGAACACAGATAGTCCTTCCCTGGGTGAGGCCCGCCGGCGATGGGGCCGAGGCGGGACCCGTCCCGCTGAGTGGCGGGGCGGCGGGAGGGACACTCGGTGAGAAGGGGCTTAGAGACGCAACCACGACGGCGACGGGCATCCATGCGCTGGAGACCCTCCGACTACGCACGTGTGCCTCCGCCCTCTTTCCGGGGCGGAGCCACACGTACTTCTCGGTGAGGGCCGTGGCTCAGGCGACTGCTGCGGTTTCGGCCAGCTACGCCTCGGCGGTCTTCTGAGCGCGGCTGGCGGCCTGTTCCTCGCCCAGTGGGGTGAGGGTTTCGCGGTCCTCAGCCTCGATGAGGGCGGCGACGCTGTCGCGCCAGTTGCGGATCCGGCAGCGGCTCCTGCCCAGGACCAGGAAGCCCGGGGTTCCCTGTCCGAGCCGGGCGTAGGTGAAGGTGTCGCTGCGCGTGCCATCCGTGAAGGACACAGAGTGGGTAAGTCGAATCCTGGTCCCGGGCTTCAAGTTCTTCCGCAGGAAGTCGCGTTGCGCGTGGTGAAGGCGGCATTTGGCGCGCCAGGCAAGAGCGTCCGCGTGTGTGGTTGGCGTGAGCGCATTCAGGACTGATTTAGGCGCTTTGTAGTAGAAGGGGTGGACGGTCTCATCCATGTCCTTGTAGCCGAAGTTGTAGAGGGGGTCGCGGTCCCAGCGGGTCAGGGCCACGTAGGCGGTGACCTTGTCCGTGGTCCGATCGCGGACGGCGGCGTAGAACACGCTCTCGACGGTGCCGTGGGCGATGATCTCGTAGCGGGTGTCGAGTTTGGCCGCGAAGTGTTTCGCGTTGGTCTCGGCGTTCTTCTCTCGCCGGTAGAAGGTCCATCCCATGGAGGTGCCTCTCGGTTCAGGGGCCGGTTGTGGTGACCGGCCGCGGGCCGAGCTTGGGATGGCGGGGTGTAAGCGGCGCAATGCTGGTTGGCGGCTTCGTGGCTGTGCTGGTCATGCGAACGGCATGGGGCCGGGCGGGCCGTGGACCAGCACCAACGCGTCTGGGCCCGTCTCGCCGGATGGCGTGACGGGCCCAGCGGGTGCGGCTCAACTGCGAGGCTCAGCGGGGAGCCAGATCTCGTAGTCGGTGTTGTTGTACGGGCGCTCGGTCTCGGCGATGAACTGAGCGCGCTGCCGGCTGGTGGTCTCCACCGAGCGGGAGCCCTTGCCGGTGGCGTTGTACAGCCTGACGATGTAGCGGCCGCGCTCGGGGGTGCCACCGGGAGCCGGCTGGACAGTGTCCGGGGCGTACCCGGCGGCGGTGAGCCGGGTGTTCACGGCTCGGATGCAGTCCGGGCATAGCCACGCGCCGGCCAAGAACGTGACCTTGACTGCCCCGTAGGTCAGGCAGTTGCGTTCCGGCAGCGGATTCCTGCCGCGCAGCGGGCGCGGGCTGCGGTCCGCGCGGCGGCCTGCCGACGCAGCTCTGCGGGCACCGCCGGTTCTCGTTCGGCATGAGGTGGCGGGGCGGCGCCGTCGGCGAGTTCGTTCAGCCCCCACTGGGCGGCCCACTGCTGGAGCGTGTGGTTGGCCGCTCGGTCGCGCCCGCTCCAGCCCCGTCGTCCCAGGACCGGTTCCACCACGGCGGCATCGACGAGGTAGCGGCACCGCTCCTCGATGTCCCGGAAGACGACCGCGCGAAGGTCGTCGTCCAAGTCGTCGGCGCGGGCCGCGGCCTGCTGGGCCGTGGCCGCAATACGCAGCAGCGTGGTCGACGGGGCGTTCAGCTGCCGTTCTGCGGCCGTGAGGAACGAGCGGGCGTAGGGGGTCTCTTCGTGCTCGGCGACGCCGGGCAGAGTCATGAGCCGCCGTGCTGCGGAAAGGGCGCGCGGGATGCGGGCGGTGGCATAGGCGACTCCGTCGCCGGTCGCTTTCGGGTTGGCCAGGATGTGGGCGATGGGGTGAATACGGTAGGCAAGGCCGTACAGACGACGTACCTGGCGGTCGGTCTCGGCAGCGTTGCGGGTGGTGGATGAGGGCATGAAGGGTTCCTCTCGGGCGAGGCGATGCGGGAGGCGGCCGGGCCTCCGGCGAAGCAGGGAAGGCGTTGCGTTCGGTGCGGCCCGACCTCACGGACTGTGGCCCTCAGGCGAGTTAGCCCCGCAACAGCGGCAGGGCCGGGCACGCACCGATGGGTGGGTGCCCGGCCCTGCCGGGAGATCAGGTCAGGATCAGAAGGGCGGTTCGTCGCTGTAGCCGTCCGTGGGGCTCTGCTGGGGGTTGTCCCAGGCGTTGGGGTCCCCCAGGGAGCGACGGCGCTTGAAGCGTCGGTCGCGCAGGGCGTCGAGTGCGCGGACCGGCCAGAGAGGCACGTGTTCGAAAAGGGTGCGCCGGGCGGGGCAGGTCGGGCAGAGGACGGGGTTGTCGGCGCGCTCGGTGGGGTTCTCCCACCAGGGGAGGTAGCCGCTGCCGTCGCATTCCTTGCAGCACCTGCGGCTGTGCACCGAGTACTTCGGCCCGCGCCGCAGGGTCAGGGTCTTGGCGCCGCGGTCGTAGATGAGTGCCATGTACCCGTATCGCCAGACCCATTCCGGGGGGTTGTCGAAGTCGTCGTACGGATGGCCAGGCTCGGCAAAGAGCATGGGTAACTCCCTGATCAGGTGACGTTTGTCGGCAGCGGGCCGTGTAGATGGCGGGAGGCGATCTCCTGCTCGGGCCCGGCGTGATCGACTCTGGACGGGAGTGGGGTTAGGCCCGCAGGGGGTGCGGAAGGCGGTGGGGCCCGCACCGCTGTGGTGGCGGGGCGGGCCCCAGGCGCGGCCTGCTACCGGTTTGGGGGTGATGCCGGTAGCCCCTTGTCAGGGTCGGGCGTGGGCGTGGGCAGGGTGGCGCAGGACGAACAGGGCCTTGCTCATCGACGACGTGGCGCGGATCAGCTGGGAGTGCTGCTCGCCGCCCCACACCGTCCACCGGTCGCCGTCCAGGCCAGGACGCCAGGTCAGGAGGAATGTCCGGCCGTCGGCGACGGTCGCTCGCCACTGGCCCCGCTGTGTGGTCTCGAACGTCACTCCGGGTACGTCCGGCAGGTCGGGGACAGGACCGAACCGCCGCGCCTGGAGCTCGAGGTAGGCGTGGGTGGGGACGATGGCGACCTTCGCTGTGTCGGGGCGCTTCGCGTCCTGCTGGCCCGTGTCGGTGACCGGTTCCCAGTACGCGCCCCGCGCGTAGTTGAAGCCGCGCTTGGCCAGGACCAGGCCGGCGGCGTTCAGCACTTCGTCACACATGGCGTGGGCATGACAGCCTGCCAGCGGAACCGGGTCCCACAGGTTCGGGCAGTCGCGCCCTTCGCCGTCCAGCCAACGCAGGACTGCGCCGCCGGTGATCGGGGAGACGTACACGCGGACGGCGACTGGCCGATAGCGCTCCTCCGACAGGCGGCACCGCTCCAGTCTGTGTGCTTCCGCGGTGTTCCGTGCAGTCGATCCCTGGTCGGTGGGTCCGTTGCCGCCGTGGTTGCCTGCCGGCTCATGGGTCAGGCGCGCCTGGTCCTCATCGGCCACAATCCCGGCATGCGTGGCGATCATCGCGTCTGCCACCATGGCGCGGTCGGCGCTTCCGGCTGCTTGGGCCTCGGCTTTCATGCGTTCCAGGCGCATGCGGACCTGCTCGTGGGTAAGGCCCTGCTCGCGGAGGTCCCGGACGGCCTTCGCCGTGACGGCGGCGGTGATGCCCGGAAGCGCGCGAGTCAGCTGGTCTCGGCCCAAGGCTCCGGTCGCGATCTTGCCGTTGATCGCTTTGGTGGCTGCTGCCGCTGCGTGCTTGCCCGCACCAGGGGTGTCCTGGGTGTACGCCGCAGCATCCATGAGTGCGGCCTCGTCGGCCGCGGAGAGAGCCGGGGCGGAAGCGCCGCGCGGGGCCGCTGCCGGCGCGGCCGTGCTGGCGCGCTGGGCGTGGTCCTGGACGTTGAGCGTGGGATCGGTCGCGGTGAGGACGTAGAAGCGGTTGGAGTGGATGTGGACGCGCCACTTCTGGCCCAGGGTGTCTTCGCTGAGCGTGGCGCGCGGCATGGCGTGCCAGGCTTCGAATGCGCGGGCCGGGTCTACGGTGATCATGTGTCCGGTGCTGGAGTCGTAGGCGCGGCAGAATTTCGCGGCGGCCCGAACCTGTTCGATGCGCTTGGTCCAGTTCCGGCGGATGGTAGGCATGTTGTGGTCCTCGCCTTGCGGGCTCTCGGAGTTGGGGAACCAATCCGTTGACAGGCTCTGGGGTGTCCGGTGGACGGCAGGACCGTGCGGGCTTCGGGGGCAAGGCGCGCAACCATCGGAGGCGCGCACGAGGTGCCCATTCCAGGGTGGGGACCGCGGCCGGGGCAGTGGGGTGACCGCGGCTTCGCCTGGGGCTGGGCCTGCTCCGTTGTTGGTGGAGGTCCCGCGCACCCCGACAGCCCCCTCCCCAGCGGCGGGGAGCGGGCTGTCCTGTCGGGGTGCGCGGGTGTCAGCGGGCGGCGCCCGTGGTCGAGTGGAAGACGGGGTTGGCTACCTTGCGTGCGTCGTCCTGGCTGAGGCGGACATTTCCGCCGGTCACGGGGGTGGGGAGTTCGTAGGCTGCGAGCCAGGTCTCCCCCGCGCTCCCGCCCGGGACCGTGCTTCCGTCGACGGGGTAGTAGCGGCGCCTTTTGCAGTCATCGGCGGTCGCGATGAACCCGCCGGTGTGCTCCTGCCAGGTGCGCGCAGCGGCGATGTCCTCCACCGAGGCGTGCTCCTGGTGTCGCCGACCGTGTAGGTCGGCGAGGGCAACCATCCAGGCAACCAGGGCGGACGAGTCGGCGGCGTAGTTGCCCGTGGCGAAGTCGGGGAGCTCTTCGTCGTAGGGAGGCTGGCCCTCCTGGATCCAGTGGGCGCCGAGGGAGCCGTGGTCGCCGATCGGGTGGTGGTTGGAGACCTCGGCTCCGTACAGGTCCGTCCCTGACCATGTGACCTGGGAGGCGTCCGCGAAGGTGTAGCAGGCGTAGGTCCCTGCGCTGTCTCCCCATCCTTCGCAGGTGATGCCCTCGGCGGCCAGTCTCCGGTAGATGGAGCGGGAGATCATCTGCGGGGCGATGATCTCGTTCTGCTTCTCGACGGGCGCAGTCCTGCACTCGCGTCCGGTGTAGCGGAGTTGGGCGATTCCGGTGTCCCCGTCGTACTGGACCCACGGAAGCGGGTCTCGTTGGGTGCGCGGCTCGTAGGCGACGGGGACGACGGATCCGAATCCGCCCATCACGCGTAGCTTGGCCGGGCGGTCCTGCGCGGCGCCCTGATGGTGGAGGTGGTCCTGGTAGGCGTTGTCGCGGGCAGTGATCAGCTCGCGCGTGTAGTTCCGGCGCTTGGCCATGGGGTGTGTCTCTCGCATCCGCTCGGTGGTCCCGGGACCTCTCGCGTCCCGGCGAGCGGCACATTGGGTGAGCGTCCGTTTAGAGCCGCAACCGATGGGAGGGCTGCCACAACGGCGGGTGGCCCGCCCTCGACGAGTCGGGTGCGGGCCGCCCGGAGGAGGTGCGGGAAAGGCCTTGCGCCCCGGGTGGCCCTGCTAGTCGCAGTGGTCGGGACGCTTGGGGTAGGGCTTCATCTCGGGATATCCGAGGGCGATCCGATCGCGTTCGCGCCGGTTCTTGCCCAGCCGGAACACGACGTCTCCACCGGCCGCGCGGACGCGCACGCCTCCCGGCCGCTGCACCAGTCCCACCGCGGCCTCGCGACCCAATATGACCCCGCAGTCGAACCCCTCGGCCCCGTGGAAGCTCGGCAGCGGGACCACGGCTGCCGTCTCCGACGCCACGAAGTAGCGTTCCATCGCCTCCAGCGGCTCAACGAGCCCGATGTGGAGCGTCTTGACACCGTTGCGGCGCTCACCGGGGTCGCGCAGCTCCAGCAGCCGCACCAGATGCTCGGACAACCCGCGGTGACGCGGCGGCCCGTACAGCACCCGGTAGTGCACCAGATCGGGCTGCTGCGCCACGGCTGTCTCGATCGCCGCCAGGTACGCCTTCTCTCGACTGCGGGATCCCGTGACCGCCAGGTGTTCACGCGCACCGGCCACGACCTCGACCATGGCCTCCACGAGATCGGTGTACCGAGTGAGCACCCGCACGACCACGTCGGTTCCGGTGGCCTCCAGAGCACTGGCGGCATCACGCCCGTCCTGATGGGCGAAGAGCACCTCGGAGCGATCCCGGTAGAGCTGGCTCAACGCCCGGCGATTCCTCATTCCCGTGCGCTTGCGCCCCGACTCCCACGCGCTGAGCAGGCTCGCGTCCGTCGCGCCGCCCGTGATCTTGTTCAGCTGGTCAACAGCCTCTTCTTGGGTCAGGTTCTGAGCCAGCCGAGCGCGCTTGAGTGCCGAATCCGTCATGGCCGATCCGGTCACCGATCCCCCAGAGGTGTACGTGAACGGCAGGCAGTGGGCTGGCGCTTGGCCAATACCGCGTGCCGAGTTGCGGAGTCGCGGCTACACCGTGCTGCGGGTCGCAGCTCTGCTCTGGTTGTGTTGTGCCCGCACCCGGGTCGGGGCCTTCTCCCGGGACGCGACGACAAAGGGAAGCCGCTCATCGTGCCCACTACTGCCATGTGGATCCGCCGACGCTCCCTGCCCGGTAAGCCGCTCCTGCCCTGCACAGTGCCCCCAAACCGATCCGTCTCGTCCAGTGAGCGATGCTGCCACCCAGACGCGACAGGCGACAGTCCCCCTGTCTAGCGCGATGCGCGGCTTGCTGGTACCGGGGCAGCGTCGACGTGCCTCCGGAGCTGCCGACGTACTGTGCGCGAGTGCATCAATGAGTGGATAGATGACTCGCCTCACTGGAGCACCTCCCCGCGAACGGTACGAGTCAGTCGATGCTCAGAGGCGATTCACAGAAGCTTCGAGGCCGGGTAGTGCTCGTTCGAGGACGGCTTTGCTGACGGAGAGGCCGACACGGCCACGCCGCTCAGGCGCGGTTCGCCGCCGGAGGTGTCGAACAGGCCGAACGTCTTCTTGGCAGAGGGGAAGGAGCCGGAGTAGTGGTGCTGGAGCACGAACTCCTTGGCCGTTCGGACGGCGAGCGGCTCGAGTTGGTAGTGGCGTCGGTCGAATCCGCCAGCACTGGTGTGAACCCATGAGTGCTGCCTGTCCCGCCAGCGCTGGCACCACGGCGTCGCGGTACGGATTTCGCCGAGGTTGTCGGTCGGCAGGAAGTCCGAGGGTGGCGGAGCGGGTGTGCAGGCTGGATCTGGGGCGATGTTGAGGGTGCTGGGCACAGGCGTCTCCTGGACCTTGGGGGCGGGCTGGCGGCGCGCTGGGGGGGGCTGAACCGGCGTGCGGCTGCGGTGTGGTTCGACCGGGGGCGTCGACGCGCCGCGCCCGGCCGGCGTGGTGAGGTTCTCGGGCTGCGGGTGAACCGTGGCCGGGTAGTCGGCTAGCGGCGCAACTGTGGAGTTGGGAACGTCGGCGGCCCGCAGCCAGGGGGGCTGCGGGCCGTGAGAGGGGGCGAGCGGTGGTGTCAGGCGGCGAGGTTGCAGGGGCCCTCGCCGGCGGCTTCGTAGGGGGCGCGGCAACCGGGGCAGTGACCGTCGTGGTGATCCGGGATGAGAGCGGTGGGCAGGTAGCGGGCCGCCTGCCTGGTGTCGGAGACGTAGACGGTGCCGTCGGCGTCGCGGCCGAACCGGATGGTGTCCGGGGTGCTGCGGTCTCGTGCTCGACGCAGGGCGGCGGCGACCTGGCGGCGAGTGAGGGTCGCGGGCTCGTCGTGGCTGGGGAGGTGCCAGGTACCTGTGCTCCGCAGCTGGGTTACGTACTGGTCGGCGTCGAGCAGGTCGGTGACACGTCGCACCTGGTCGCCCGTGATGACGGTGCCGGGCATCGCATCGTAGACGGGTGCGCCCTCGGGGATGGGGTCCCGGTCCAGGGCGTGGCCCGTGGGGTTGGCCGGGGCGTCCGTGAGGTAGAGGCTGAGCCAGTCGCCCGCGGCGGGTGTCCGAAGGGTGGCGAGCGTCCGGAGGACGGCCCTCAGAGCGGGGGTGTTGTAGCTGGGCTCACGGCTTGTCGCGCCGTCGCGGAAGCGCGTTACGGCCTGGTGGGCGAGCCAGGCAGGGGTGTCGCCGAGATGACCGGCAGGCACCACGATGGCGAGCGGGCAGGGCTGCATGTAGTGGCTCATGGTGCGTACCGCCAGGCGGGCAGTCTGCGTGAGGAACGCGGCGCTGGCTACCGGCCCGAACGGGAGCTCGTGAGCGGTGGCCTGGTGAGCGTAGGACTCGATCTGGCGACGGGTGGGGGTGTTGTCCTGGCGTGCGACGTCGTTGGTCTCGTAGGCAAGGTTGGCCAGCGCGAGGACCTGGCTGCCGGTCAGGCCGGGGCGGTGGGCAGCGGCCCGGGCGTGGATGGAGAGGATGAACAGCCGTGCCTGGTGGCTCAGTTCGGCGGGTGGCGGGGTGGTTGGGCCGGCGCCCAGACGGAGGGTGAGCGGACGCAGGCCGCCGGAGGTGGCCAGGGCGTTCTCCGCGTACGCGTCGAGGTCCTCGGCGAACTCGGTGTCGGAGAAGTCGATGTAGGCGACGGTGCTGTCGTTGTGGCGTGCGGTCACGCCCTCGCTGTTGTAGGCCAGGGTGTGGCGGGCGGGGTCATGCGTCGTGGTGATGGTGAGGGTGTGGACGGTATCCTCGCTCGCGCGGAGGGTGGTGAGGGCGCGGCGGGCAGCCGTGATCAGGTGAGCGGTCTTCATGAGGGGGTGCCCTTTCGGCGGGATGTGGCGTGCTGTCCGGCCGGGGCACTGTGAGCGTGGTCCGGGCCCGACGCCACGCACGGTGGCCGGGGGCGCTGTTAGGGCCGCAAGTGCGGATATGGCCGCGCCCCGGCACGGACCGGTGGTCTGCGCCGGGGCGGTTGGCCGGTCGAGTCAGGTGGGGTGATGACGATGACCGGCTCGGGTCGGGACGGCCCGGGTGAGGCGTGGTGCCCCGCACCGCCGCATCGCGATGGACGGGGCCGGGAGACGTCGGGGCCGCAACCACGTCGCTGAGCGCGGTGGTTGCGGCCCGAGCTGCGCGACGGAAGGGGTTAGTCCGACCCGCGTTCCCTTGTCACCTCCTCGTGGTCGGGGTCCTGGTGGTCGTCGTGCTCTGCTGCGGAATCGCCGGGCGTTGCTTGCTCTTCTGCGTCCGCGCCCCTCCCGGTGGTGGGCTTGTACCAGGCATAGGCGCAGGCCAGTTGGAGCAGGGCGAGCACGGCGAGCGTCGTGGTCCAGGCCGGGGCGGCTCCTTGGCCAAGGCTCATGGCGGACGCGGAGCCGAGCAGCAGCCCGGAGGCTGTCAGCAGCCGGCTGTTGGTCCGGCTGTACGTCGTGCGCTGGATCGGCGCGCGGCCGAGGAGCAGCGCCGTGAACGTCCGGTCCTGGCTGGGGTCATCGCCCGGTGCGTCCGGCAAGAGCGCGGTGTGCAGTGTCATCCCCAACAGGGTGAGCACGTGTAGGAATGCGGCAAACATCAGCAGCACGGACAGGGTGTCGTTGGACGCGGACACGGTCTCCCCTTCTTGGTGGTGAGGGCGCGTTGGTGCGCCGTCGTGGGAACTGTGGCGGGGGCCGGTGTTAGCCGCGCAACTGCGCGTGCGGCGGTCACTGCCGGGTTCCGGTTGGACGCCAGGATCTGGTGACGCGGTCGGCGGCGTCCTAAGAGCGGGCCGGAGCACGGCAGCGTCCCCGGACCGGCCGCGAGGGTCGGTCCGGGGACGTGAGCGCTGGCACCTGGCGTAGGCGCCCAGCCCGGGAGGCCGTGGCGCTTGGGCAGTTCGGGTCAGACCCGCCGGCGCGCGACGGGTCCGTAGGTTCGCCGGTCGAGGTGCAGGAGGACGTCCTTGGCCGCTCGGAGGAGGGCTCCGGTGAGAAGGCCGAGTTCGTCCAGCTTGGTCAGAGCCTCGGCCGGTTCGAGCTCGCCGAGTCGGCTGAGCAGAGTTCGCTCGCCGGCGTCGGCGTGAGCGGCGTGTTCCGTGGCTTCCGCACGCAGCCCTGCGAGGAGCATGTCGGCCAGTTGCTGCCGGGTCCCGAAGGGACTCGGCCGGTGTTCGGCAACCACGTCACGGAGCCAGTGCGGCCAGCTCTCCGGCTTCTCCAACTGGGGCAGGTCGACGTAGGCCACCTCTCCGTCGGAGGCGGTGAGGCTGACAGCTTTGAGCACCGTGTCGGTGAAGCTGAGAGTGGCCTGTGAGATCGCCCGCTTGTCTCCGAACATGTCGACGATGGGCTGGGGGCTGGGCAGGGCGACGGTGGTCCTGCGGTGTTCGCCTGTGACGACCGAATTGGTCATGAAGGAGTTGCTCCTGTCGGTGCGTATGGGGTGGGTGCGGCCTGCTCTGCGGCGGCCGCATGCCAACCGTCGTGCGACAGTGGGTTAGGCACGCAACCTCGCGGGCGGCTCCGGCGGATGGTTGCTGGGTGGCAGGCCTGCGGCCCGCCCGCGGCCGTGGGTGGTGCGCGGGTTTCGGTGTTCGGGCAATGCCGGGTCGGCTCGGAATCCGGCCCGCCGTGGGGTGGTGGGCGGGAGGACGTGGCGGGCAGGATGGCCCGCGACCGCGATGCCCCCGGGCGGCCGCGAAAGGCGCGGTCGCCCGGGGGCTCTGCGGCTTGCCGGGTCAGCGGGCGGTGAGGCTGCTCGCCCGCGCGGCCGCAGCGATGGCGGCGGCTTCTTCCGCGTCGCGGTGCCGGGCTTTGAGGCTGGGGCCGCCGGCCAAGTCGATGCGAACCGTAGCCAGGCCGAGGTGGCGCTGCCAGGGGCCCTGGAGCAGACCAACGCCTTGGACCTTGGCGGCGGGGCAGAGGTGGACGACGTTCCGTAGGAACAGGCCGCGCCAGACGCACAGGTAGCCGGTGGTCGCTCGGTAGGACAGGGCCCGGCTGAACAGCGTGGCCCAGCGGGCGCGCCGTGGTGCTGGACCCGGCGTCTCCATGGCTTCGACGGCGTCCGGACCGTACAGATCGTGGACGAGGTGCCGGGCCTCCTGGTACGTGGCGACGGGAGCGAGCAGTTGGGGGGCGTGCCCGGCGGTGGCGAGGCTGATGCGGACCCAGTTCTTGCGGCGCCACAGAATGGGTTGCTCGACGAGCACGGCCTGGGTGCGCTGGTGGCGCAGCGTGTGGTGCTGAGTGTCGAAGAGGCCGAACTCGGTTCGGTAGCCGCCTGGTTCTGCGGTGACGCGCCATCCGTGCCAGTGGATCCAGGCGCGCGCGGTCATGCGCCAGACCGGCCCGAGGACACCGGCCAGGGAGAACAGGGCGAGTGGCTCGGTGGACAGCAGGTAGGGCAGCAACCCGACAATGAGCATGAGTGCGGCGCTGGCCATGATGCGGGCGTCCAGGACGATGGCCAGGGCCAGCATGCGCGGCGTCACGGACATCAGCGGGCGGGTCGCGTCCTCGTGTCGCGGCGGAGACCCGGGCGTGGTGTCCCCCGCCATGCTGACCAGCAGCGCTCGGTGGAGTACTGCGGCCTGCCGGTTGCTCAGGTAGGCGAGGTCGCTGCTCTGCCCGGATACGGACAGGCGCAGGGTGCAAACCCCGATCAGTCGTGCGAGTAGCGGCCGCCGGATGTCGGCCGCCTGCAAGTGGGCCAGCTCGAAGCGGCGGCGCCGGTGAAAGACGATGCCCGTGGAGTAATGGAGGGCGTCGGTGGTGAGCCGGTAGGAGGTCTTGCGCCAGGAGCCGTACCCGTAGGCGAAGGCGAGTGCGGCAACGCCGGCGATCAGGAGGACGAGCAGCCAGAGGGGCAACTGCTGCGCGGACTCGGTCCATTCGGGAAGGTCGCGCAGGACGATCATCGTGACAGTTGCCGTGATGGCCCAGGCCCGGCGCCATGGGGTGATGGGGTGCAGGCGCCCTTCGACGGTGGCGGTCACAGCGCGACCTGCTTCTGACGGGCGAGCCGGGTGAGCATGTCGCGGATCTGCTCTGCCTCCGCGGTGTCGAGACCCTTGACGGCCGAGCTGTGGTACGAGCCGGTCCGCGCCTGCACGGTGGCGAGGCCAAGGCGGCGCTGAACGGGCCCCGAGCGTACCTCCACGGTCTGGATACGTCCGTAGGGCATCGCGGTGAGGTGCTGGTGGAGCAGGCCGCCGCGGAAGAGAAGTTCTTCGGCGGTCAGGGCGTAGCCGGTGGCCTGCCAGACGGCAGCGAGGCGGTACCAGCGGAAGGTCGCGCATCCCGTGAAGACTGTGACGAGGGTCCAGAACGGCCACACGGTCAGGTCGGCGCGCAGCAGCTGGGCGAGCATGGTCGGGACAATGCCGAGGAGGAGTACAACGAGGCCGGTCCAGAGCGTGAGGGTGAGCCGCCACAGGGTCAACGTCTTGCGGGGAAGTCTCGTGAAGGTGACGCAGGGCGGCTCGAACAGGGTTCGGGGTGTGCGGGGCGGGATGTCGCTCATGGCGAAGCTCCAGTAGCAGTGCGAGGGGCATCGGGCGCGACCGCCTGGTGCGTGGCGGCCGGGCTCTGGCCGGCCGGGGAGGTCGGCGGACCGCACAATGGGGAGGCGGTGAGCTAGCCCCGCAACCTCGCGTTCTGGAATGCGTTGCGCGCGGCCAGGTGGTCCTGCCTCTGCGGGCGCGCTCGCGGCGGACACGCGGCGAGGGCCGCCCCGCTGACGGGACGGCCCTCTGACTCACTCCTGCTTCGTCCTTCGACGGGCAGCTAGGACACGAGGTTGTGTTCGTAGTCGGTGACGACCTGCCTGACACGGCTGCCGAGGACGCTCTGCCCGGGACCGGCAAGCCACTGCTCGGTCGTGAGGGTCGGCGTCTGGCGCAAGATCACGATGAGTTCGGACAGGTCGATGTTCGGTGTTCCATTGGCGTTGCACGGGCTCTCGAAGTCGCCGACGTCGGGAACGCGGGCGACGTAGTGTCCGTCGGCCTCCTCGAAGTAGGGGTCCTGCCATAGGAGGAACGCAGTGCCCGGCGCCTCGGCTCGAAGTCGACTGGCGAGGTTGTCGGAGGTGCCCAGGGGCGCGTGGTGAGTGCCGTATCGCTCCCCCAGGCGAAGGGTGATCTGGTCGGGCAGGGTGGGGCTGGGCAGTCCCCAGTCCGTGGCGAGGCCGAAGGAGTCGAGGGCCCGGCGCACTGCGACGTGCTCGTGCTCAGGACTGGCGTAGACGGTGATCTGAAGGGGTGATTGTGATGACACGCGGACTCCTTGCCGTCGGTCGAGGTCGAAGGGGCGCACCGAGGAGCGGCGCCCGGTGGAGTGCACCGTTGGGGACCGTCGGGTAAGGAGCGCAAGCACTCCGTCCGCGTCCTGGGCCGAGGGTTGGAGATCCGCCTCGGCGGGTGGTGAGCGGTCGGGCCCGCACATGTGTGTGCGGGCCCGATGTGGCGGTGGTCGGTGTAGCCGATGCCTCTTGGTGGGCTTGGCCTGGCGCGTTATCGGGGCAGGGCGCTCAGGAGTGAGTGGATCCGGTGGGCGGTACCGGCGGATCCGAGCCACCAGGTGCCGGCGAGGATCTGCTGCGCGCTGCCGTCGACGATGTCCCAGTCGAAGCCGTAGGCCTCATCCATGGGGTTGTGGACGTGCATGACGTGGGAGCCGGGGAGGTCAACGACGACGTACTGACCGCCCGAGTCGCCTGTCTGCCGGTGGGGCGTTCCCAGGGCCGTCAGTGCGGTGACGAGGTTGTCGTGGTTGGCGTCGGCCGGCTGGGGGTGGTCGCTGTCGGTAGGGGTCGGATCGAAGAGGCGCAGCATCTGGTGCAGTGCCGCGGCGACCGGATCGGCGTTGGTGCGGAAGACGGTTTCGCCCTGGATGGTGATTTGCATCGGAACGGGCTCTCCGGGGGCGTCCCGGCTGACAAGGCGTGGGTCGACGGTGTCGAGGTCGATGCTGACCTGGACTTCCTCCGTCTCGGGATCGCGGTAGACGAAGCAGAGCAGGCCCCCGTATTCGAGAGCTGGGAGGGTGTCGTCACCGTCGGGAGCTTCCTCCGCGGGCCAGAACCGAGCCGTGCGGTTGAGTTCGCGGTGCAGGGGCTCGGCGTTCACCGGCGAGCCGGGACGGCGGCGGGTGGTGAGCGGCGTGAGTGTAGTTCGGACGGTGGCGAGAAGCTTGCGAGCTCGAAGCATGAGGGATGTGGCCAGCATGGAAGGTCTCCAGGGTCTGGGAAGGGCGCCCGAACTCCTGGGCCGACCGGTGCCTTTGTGGGCTTGTCCGGGGTCGGCGGGGCGTCTGGGTGCCAGACCGTAGGAAGTACTGGGGTTAGTGCTGCAACGTTGGAAATCGGGTCGCTTGGGTCGCTCGTGGCGGCATGTGAGCGTGGCGTACGGCGGCGCGGAGCAGCGCAGGCCCCGCCCTGGGGCTTCGGGCGGGGCCTGGGAGGAACGGGTGCTGTGGCAGCTCTACGTTCGGCGCGGAACAGACCATTCAACAACGTCGAGGAGGGCGCCGATGCGGCACTCCATGTATCGATCGGCGATGGTGAGCCACCGGCCGGCGTAGGCGGGCAGGTTGGCGGGAGGGTCGGAGTCCAGGCTCGTCTCGGCCCACTGCATTCGGTTGACGACCCGGCGGGCGTGGGCTCGTACGGCGCGGATGCGGTGGCGCCGGTCGAAGGGGATCGTGCCACGCATCCAGTGCGCTCTGTGTATGTCGTCGCAGGCCAGACCGCTGGCTCGGATCAGAGGTTCGAGATCAACTGTGCCGCCGGCAGCGTGGTGCCGGTACGCGGTTGCGCACTCGAGGATCACGGACGTGGCTCGGTAGGCCAGGCGGTAGCGCCATGCAGGGTGGGTGAACGCGTGGCCGATGGCGTCCGGGATCCTCTCGCTGCGGCCGAGTTCGGCGAGGGCGGCCGCCAACTGGGCGGGTGCGCGGGTGTCCAGGTGCCGGGCCGTCGCGTGGGCGCTGATGCGGGTGAGGAGCACGGCGCGGGATCCTTCGGCGATGGGTGGGTTGGTGTTTCCGGTCGGTTGCCCCGGCCGGTCGTGTCCGACCGGGGCGGCATCAGGCGTTGAAGCCGAGCGACTTGCAGTACTCGTAGGCGCCCCAGTCGGATCAGAGGGCGTTGCTCAGTTCGGTTGTCCAAGCGTCGTCGAGCGGTGCTTCGACCCCCTTTTCCCAGGCTCCGTCGGCCCAGGCGGCGATAATGTGGTCCCAGCGCCTGGTGTTGACCTTGCGCATGTTCTTGTCGGGGCGCCGGTGGCGTTCCTGGACGAACGTGTCGTCGGCGGGGTGGATCTCCACTCGGGTGCCGCCGCCGTTGAGTCGCAGGAGGAGGTAGCGGGCCACGTTGTGGCGGCGCATCCGCCGGTACGGCTGGTCGATCAGGGCGAGGTTGGACGGTTTGGGTTCCTGCGTCCCGTCGAGCCACTTCCTCAGGGTGGCGGGGCTCGGGTTGAGACCTTCGCCGACCATGAGGGTGCGGGCGTGCTCGGAGCGGGTCATGTAGCGCAGGCGTGCGGTGAGGCCGCGGCGCGTTGTCACCGGAGAGGTGATGCCGCCCACTAGGGTGTCCAGGACGTGCGCAGCAGCGATGCTGCTGAGTTGACCGGTCGCGCCGTAGTGGCCGAAGTCGATGTTCTTGCCGGGCACTGCTACGCCTCCGAGCCGATCGTGATCACGCGCTGCTTCTTGGGCTTGACCTCGGTCACGCCTCGTCCTTCAGGGAAGATCCGGCGTCCCCGCGCGTCAACGACCGTTTGCCAGTCGCCGATCACTTCGAGTTCGTCGGTGTCCTTGACCCCAACGACGTGCAGCCCGGCGGCGTTCGCCTTGAACGCCTTCTCCCAGAGGTTAGCGAAGGCTTGCGAGCGGATGATGTGCATCCAGTCGGGGCGGTGAAGGTCGCGGTTGTAGTTCGAGTCTCCCATCGTCGACACCAGCTTGGAGTACATCGCCTTGACGTACTCGCGGGCCACGGCGTCGTCGCTGGCGATCGCCTCAGCGCGCACTTGAGTGAGCGCCGCGCGTACGTACTCCAGGAGGTGCTCCGTGCTTCCGCTCGTCCAGGACTCGTGGATCTCCGGAGGGGCGCACAGCTGGCCATACTTCTCGGAGGCCGCGCGGTTCATCAGCCGCAGGGTGGCTTCCGTGATCCACAGGGGGCCGTCCTCGTCGCGTGAACCCAGCGGGTTCGGCAGATACTCGTGCGTCCACTCCCCCGGCGTGACGAGGTGTACTCCGGACCTCTTCTGTTTCACCGTGTCGATGGGGCCTTCACTGTGGACGAGTTCCCCGAGCGGAAGGTGCGTCTTCAGAGCGCTCAGGAAGGCGCCGTTGAAGTCCAGCGCGTCGACCGTGTGGGTACCGAGGGGCAGGCTGTCCCATGCCCGGCTCCACTTGGGGCGCGCCTCCCAGATCTGATCCGTCTTGTCCTTCGTCGGCTTGCTGAAGATCTCCGGCATCCACGGAAAGGCCACCACGTCGTATCGGCCGCTCTTGCGGGTGATGTCGAGCAGTTCCATGGCGTGGGGGTGGGATGGCCTTGCGGATCAGGAAGGCCTGCGCTGCCTCCAGGTCACCGTCGTGCTTCGCGAGGGCGTTCTCGATGTTGCTCCGCAGGAAGGCCACGCCCGCGTCCTTGGTGTCGCTGCGGTCCTGGCGCGGCCGGGCGGTCCGCTCGCCGCGCGGGGGGCGGGGGCGCGACGGCGTCTCGGGAGCTTCGCTCGGCGTGGGGGCGCCGGGCTCCGGTTCCTGCGTTGCCTCGGCAGCGATCGACGCAGGTGTCGAGGCAGCCGTCCTTGCCGCTTCGCAGTCGTCGGCGGTGACGTGCAGCGGGAACCCCTCCAGTGCGGTGGTGGCCGCACGTCCGCACAGGACGCAGGGCGCCGGTGCGGGCAGTTCGGTGACGTCGTCGACTCCCTGAAGCGCGAGTTCGGAGCGCTGGGGCTCCGTGCTCTCGGGCGAGGTGGGCTCCGGGGCGGTCGGTGCGTCTTCAGTGGCGGTCCGAGCCGCTGTGGGGGTGGTGACGAGCTTCACCACGGTGGTTCCCCGCCTGCTGGCGTAGAACTCGCAGGCGCTCTCCGCACCGGAGAGCAGGGCGAGCGTGGTGATGCCGAAGTGCCGGGCGATGGCGTCGGCTTCGTCGAAGCTCCACGGCGAGCGGCCCGACTGGCGGCGGCTCACGGCGTAGTCGGGGAGGTTGATGCCGTCGGCCAGTTGGTTCCGCTTCTGGCCGGCGATCGTGAGTAGTGCGTCTACGGATCCCCTCAGGATCTCCAAGGTGCTCTTGGGCGTCTCTAGGTACTTCGACATGCGGCAAACCTAGCCCGCTACTTGCAATCAGCGCAACTAGATTGCCACGTGCGCAACTAATGGTTCAGGGCGTGGGCCGGGGTGTCGGGCCCCCGGGGTGCTGGCCGGGTGTTGGGGGGTGCTGGTGTGTGGGGCGCTGCGGGGAACGGCGCTGCTCGGTTGCTGCCGGACGACTTGCTGTGCGCAGGGTCGCGTTCATCCGCGTCGACAGCTGGCCGATCGCCTCGACCAGCTGGGCGACGCGTTGCGGGTCCAGCTGGGTGAAGGCGGACTGCCCGGGGGTCGGATCCAGTGCGGCGAGCGCCTTGTTCAGGTGCAGCAGGGTTCGCGTGCCGGGTGCGGCCGCTTCGACGACTCGGGTTCGGTCCGGCTCGGCCGCACTCGTGGGATCAGCCCAGTCCTGGACGGCGCGTGCTCGGGCTGCCGCTGTGGCGGCGGCGGTCAGGTGGCCCTGTTGGTCGAGCTCGACAAGGCGTGCCTGGTCTGCTGCGGCGTCGGGTTGGTCGCGTCGGGGGACCACGGCGGCGACGGCGGCCAGAAGTGGCTGAGCGCGGATGACGCTGGCGTAGACCTGTGCAGCGTGCTGGGCGGCGGCATCCATCCACTCGTGGTCGTCGGCCCCGGTGACGCGTGCGGTGAGCAGTTCCAGGACGTCCTGGGCACGCTCGGCGGCCTCCGGCAGCTCGGGGCCGCAGGCGGCGAGACGATTCCAGTCGCTGATGAGGATTTCTTCGGTCGCGTCGTCGTACGGGATGAGCAGGTCGGCCCGGTTGTACGCCGCGCTGGTGCTGCGGGCTTGGCTTCGGATCTCGTCCGCGGCCCGCCCGGAGATCCCGGTTCGCGCGGCCACCTCGGTCAGTACGGCTTGGTCGGGCAGGATGTCGGTGTCGGCGGTGATCAGGATGCCCCAGGCGCGGCCGGCCTGCTGGGCGCTGTCGAGGGAGAGCGGGGCGTGGTCGCTTGGCATCCTCTGGATGAGCCACTCGGCTTGGGCGTGGACCAGGGCCTGGGCATGGTCGGCGGCCTCTCCGTCCAGCAGCCGGTTGACCTGGACGTCGAACCGGGCCCAGTCGAGGAGCCGGCCCGGCGTGATCGGACCGTCAGGGTGATCGATGGCCTGGCGGGTGCGGGAGCGGTCTGTGGTGAACCATTCGATGGCCTTGTGGGCGTTGTTTCGGGTTGGCGGGTCGGCGCCGTCGTCCGGCTCTCGACGGTCGGGTTCGTCAGCCGCCACGGGATGCTCCCTCGCTTGTGCCGGGCAGGATCACGCGACGTTCGCCTGCTGAGTGCCGTAGTGGCTGGGCTCCGGCACGGACTGCTGGTGGTAGCGGAGCGCCTCACGGGTTGCCTGCTGGAACTGTTCGCGGCTCTGGTCGATGAGAACGCGAGGGTCGAGCGTTTCCTGGGCGGCTGCCTGGACCGCGGTGCTGGCGTCGCGTGCAGTGCGGCGGACGGTCATGGTGACGAGGTGTCCGGCCGACTGGTCGGCGGGGGGAACCCGGAGTGTGCGCGCGGCGTGGGCGACGCTGTCGAGTTCCTGGAAGTCCAGGGCCGGGGCTCCGTCGTATCGGGCAAGCTGGTGGGCTTGGCTGGTCAGGAGCCAGGGGTCCTGGGCCACGTCCGGTGGCAGCGACTGGATGGCCTTGAAGAGGTACCGGTGCTCGGGTTGCGTGAAGTCCTGCTCGGCGAGTGACCGGGTAGGACCGTCCTGGTGCAGCTGGCCTGAGTTCTGCATGAGGGAGATCAGCACGCGGCGTTCGGTGGGGCGGGAGGTGTAGCTGGGCTGTCCTTCACGCTCTTCGGGTGTGGGCTTGGGGGTCTGTGTGGGGGTGCTGTAGCCGGCGAGGGTGCGCGGCGCTGCATCGAGCCGTTCGGCGAGTTGGTCCAGGGCGTATTCGTTGGTGCTGAGTTCGAGACCGACCTGGCCCAGGGAGGCGTCGGACAGCCCGTAGTCGCGGACGCGGCCTGCCAGGTCCTCGACGGCGGCAGGGATGCTCGGTTCGAGGATGAAGGTCACGGCGTACCGTGCGGCGTTGCCGGGGTTCGGGCTGAAGTCGGGGGCGCTCGCACGTGCCAGGTAGGTGGCGATCTGCTGGTTGACGTTGGCGTCCAGGCGGGCCTTGGCCGCTTCGTCGCCGGTGGAGCGGTGGTAGTCGCTGTAGTCCAGCCGTGTGGTGATGTGCTGGATCATCGCCGCCGCCCGTTGCTGCGGGGTGAGGTTGGGGTCGCTGGCTGCCGGAAGCGCGATGGCGGGATCGGGACCGGTGACCAGGACATCCCAGATCTCGGCGGTCGCGGGGTCGCCGAAGTCGTTGGGCTGGAGCCAGTAGGGCGATGCGTCGGGGCTGGAGGGTGAGTAGCGGAACTCCGCAGCGCGGGTGGGGTCGTTGAGGATCGCCCCGATGACCGCCAGTTCCCTGTGGCGGGCGTCGTTGTCGTAGCCGCGGGCGCGGACCAGTTCGAAGGGCACGTTCTCGGTGGTGGAGGGGTGCTGTGCTGCTCGGGCTGTGACGTAGGCGTCGTGCCGCGCGTGCTGCGGATTGGCCGGCCAGGTGGGTTGCGCCATCTGCCTGAGGGCGTTGTGGACACCTGCCCAATACTCCGGGCTGTTCAGTGCCGCCTGCGCGCTGATGTCGCCTGCGGCGGCCCGCTGCTGGTAGAGGCTTCCCATCCTGGCTATGACGGCGTCTGCGGCGACAGTTGCGGGCTCCGCGTTGGGGTAGGCCAGCAGCCGCTGGTCGATGTCGCCGAGTCCGCCGAGCAGCAGTGCCTGGTAGACGTCGCCCAGCCAAACCGACTGGAAGTGGTCGGCTCTGAGCCAGTACTGGGGGTCCGGTCGGTTCCAGTCGACGAGTTGGTTCACGGTGGAGCGGTCACGCAGCAGGCTGCTGAGGACGTTCAGCTCGTGCTGTGGTGCCCCGTACTGCTCGTTGTTCACGCGGCTCCCTCTTCGGTGCGGGTGGCCGGCGGCGTTGCATCCCCTTCGGGAGTAGCGTCAGGTGTTCCTTGTGCGGAAGTGGCTGCGATCGCGGCTCGGTAGCGTTCGGCGTGGAGGTCGAGCTGGGCGGAGGACGCCTCGTCGAGCGCCACCCAGCCGAGTTCGTTCGCCCGCCACCACCGGTCCATGTAGCGCACCGGGCTGTCCTCGAAGCGTCCGAGGGTGGTGGCCTTCCCATCGGCTACGAGCTGTTCCATGGCGGCGGTGGGCATCGGCGCGGTCCACACCCGCTGCTGCGCCGAATCCCTGAGGAGCTCCATGCGTTCGGCCCAGGTGACCGCTGTGTTGCCGGGCTCGACCATGGTCGGCTCCGTTCGACGAGGACGGTGGTCCAGGCAGATTGCGCCACGGACGGCCGGCCAATCAGCTGATCGCGGAGTGCGGTCCAAGGGGTGAGTGCAACTCGCGTGAAAACTTCGCTGTCCGTTCCACCCGGCGGGAAGTGGAGTGAGTCGGCAGGCGCACGGGCTCGAGAGACGCCAGCCCCGCTGCAGGGTTGCGGATCTAAGGGTTGACGTACGGCGCGGAAGATGTGCTTAACTGTCTCCGAGACCAGCCATCTTTCAGGCTCATCCGACGAGTTGAGCGCTCAAATCCTGCACCTTCGGGTTCGGGTATGGCTGGTCTCTCTTTTTGTGTAGGTTCTCAAATCCCGTGTCATTTTCTCAGTCGCGATGTCATCTGGATGGCATTTATGACATCCCCGTGAGACAGCGCAGGTCAGAGGCCCGCCGCTGCGGGAGGCTCCGCCCGAAGCGGCGAGGAAATGACACGGAACTGAGAATCTGGCGCATGTCACGGCGTGAGACGCCCGCCAAACCAGCAAGTCAGAAGCCCGGCAGATGACACGGGCGGTGAGAACCTACATTTGTTCCAACCCCTTCCGCCGACCCGTCCACCACGGGGGCGTCTTCACTCCCTGACTGTCCGGTGGGTGGAGGCCGCGGTCACCTGCTCGGTCGAGCGGCTTGCCGCGGAACATCGTCGACGCGCGGTCCAGCGCTCCTGCGAGCTCGGGCTGGCCTCTGGCTTGCGGGGAGCGACCGCGGGGCAGTACGAGTCCCTGGCCCTCCTGTTCGCCGCTCCCGGCGCAAGCACCCATGCCGTCGTTGGCCCCTACTGAGCTGCGGAAACGAAAGAGGCAACGTGAAACAGCCGGAGCCCTCTTCCTTCGGCACGCCCAAGGCCCCGAGACTTGAGACATGTCCCGGTGCGACTTATACCCCCGGCCCTACCCTGCCCTGGTCCGGACCGTCATCACCAGCTACGGAGACGGTCATCATGACGCTCCACGCGGCGGCGCCCTGCGCGTGGATGTCCGTCAACTGCGCAACCCCCCGGACGATCCGGCCGTCCGGGCGTGGATGCTTCACTCCACCGGTCTCGACCCGCAGGTACGGGACTACGTCCTGGCGACCGCGGGCGCCGAGCGGCTCATCGAGCGCAGCATCAACCGGGCCTTGGCCCTCCTGGCGGTGCCTGACCACCTTCGTGCGGACATCCATGTCCTATGCGTCGGAGGCCGGCACCGGTCTGTTGCCGTGGCAGAGGAGCTCGCCGCGCGGCTGCGTACCGTCGGCTACGGCGTCGAGACCGAACACCGTCACATCGACCGGCCCATCCTCAGGTGACATGGCAGCCGCAACTCACCATCCACGAGCTCGCAGCTGTGCGTCTCCTCGCCGGTGGGAGCACCCACACCCAGATCGCGGCGATCCTGAGAGTCAGACCGGAGACCGCCGGCCGGTTGCTCCATGGAGCGCGGATTTCACTCCGCGCTCGGACACTCCCGCACGCCGTCGCCATCGGCTACGAGACTGGTCTCCTCGGCTCGAACGGGGGGCGTAGCGAGTCCCGCCCGCCTGCCGGATAGCGGGCGGGACTTCTCGGCGTGCTGGCACTCTGGCCGTCCTGGCTGGTCCGCGGGACCCGTGGCGCCTGCGCTCCCCCGTGCCTGTCTCAGCGGCGCGGCCACCGCGACCAGCGCCCTGTCGTCCGGCGCTCGATGACCAGGAGGAGCGCGAAGGCCAGGAGGAGAATGCCAACGGCTACGGCGAGCTCGGTGCTCGGGCCGCGGTGGGCGACGAGCACGACTCCGCTGGCCATCATCATGACGATGACGACGAGCGTGAGGACGAACTGGAAGAACACCGTCAGGGGCCGCATGATCCTGCCTCCTCTGTCATCGAAGCTCTTGCGCACGTGGGGTTGTTGTGCTCTTGACAGAAGTGACTGTAGCAGTCTGATGATGTTGCTAGGTTGTCAAGGCCTGGCGGCCGGTTGGCTCCCACCTAGTTGCGGGCAACTGCCAGCCGCTCGGCGATCTGAGCGCGCATGGTTGCGGTGCGCTCGGGAGAGGCCACTTCCAGGAGCATGTTGACCAGATCCGTGGACAGTGGGGCCGCCTCGTGCGCGGACAGTTGCATCCATGCCTGCGCAGCGTTCTGCGCGGCGATCTGGGTGCGGCGCTTGCCAGGTCCCAGGCGGTCGAACCAAGCGAGCGCGAGCCAGGTCCACGAGGCGGTCGCGAAGCCGTACTCCCCACTCAGGTAGGCGAGGTCCGCTCGGAACTGCGCGGCCTCGAGGGTTCCGTCGGCGGTGTCGCCCTGCTCGGCCGTGAGCTGCCGCAGGATGTCGTCCGCAGCAGCTATGGCCGTGTCGAAGTCGCGGGCGCGGCCGGCGGCCTGGGCGGCTGCGAGCCGGTCGAAGAGGTTCGCCCTCGGTTCGGCCGCAGGCTGTGGAGCCGCGGGGCCGGCGCTTGGCGCCTGGGTCGTCCCGTCGGGCATCACCTGCAGGGCGAAGTGGGAGCCGGTGCGCTCGTCCTGGACCTGGACGAGTACGGGAAGACCGGTGCCGGCTGCCTCGATGTGGAGGACCTGGACCACGACCTGCGAGGGGTCGACGCCGTCGGGGACGAGGTGGGGTTCGTTGTCGAGGTGCAGTTGGCCGTCGCGGCTGATGTGGACCTGGTAGTGGGTGCTGGTGCTCATGATGGGTGTCCCGCAACGCGCAGCCGCGGGCACTCCTCCTTCGTGGGTCAGAGAGAGAGTCCGCGGCTGCGGAGGTAGGCGACAGGATCGATGTCGGATCCGTACGCGGGCCCCGTGCGGGCTTCGAAGTGCAGGTGAGGTCCGGAGGCGTTGCCGGTGGCGCCGGAGAGGCCGATCTGCTGCCGGGCCGTGACGCGCTGTCCCTTGCTCACGGTGATCTTCGACAGGTGTCCGTATTGCGTGTACTTACCGTCGATCATCTTGATGACGACGTTGTTGCCGTAGGCGCCGCCCCAACCGGCTTCGACTACGGTTCCGGTGCCTACGGACTGAACGCGGGTGCCGGTGGTGACCGGGAAGTCGATTCCAGTGTGGCTGCCGGAGGACCACATGCCTCCGCCGGCCTTGTAGGGCGTGGTGACACGGGAGTTCTCGACGGGAAGGACCCAGCCGCCCTTGGCGTCGCTGGCGTTGGCGGCGTTCTCGACCGCGTCGCAGCCCGAGGTGCTGGAGATCACGGCGCCCTTGCCCCAGCTCTTGGCCACGAGCTCGACGGCCGTCTTCTCCCACTTGGCGTAGGCGTCGGGGAAGCCGGAGCGCTGCACGTTCTGGGCGGCCTGGGTGAGCGGCTCGGTCTGCCACTTGTCGACGTTTGCCAAGCGCTTGAAGAAGGAGTTGCTCGCGTAGATCGGGTCGGTTACCTGCGCGACGGTGCCCCATCCCTGTGAGGGACGCTGCTGGAAGAGGCCCTGGGAGTCGCGGTCTCCGTGGCGGATGTTTCTGAGCATGGATTCCTGGATCGCGGTCGCCACACCGATGACCGCCGCGCGAGGCGGCAGGCCGCGGCTGCGGGCCACGTTGGTGATCACGCTGGCATTGCGCCGCTGCTCATCAGTCCAGTTGACGCTCTCCTGCTCGCCCTGGGGGTTCAGGGGGACGGTGACCTGGCCGCCAGGCTCCGCGGGTGGGATGGTCTGCTCCTTGCTGGCCGCCTGCATGGCTGAGCTGACGGGCGTGCAGGAGTCTTCCCATGCAGGCTCCTTCGGGTCGCCGGTTCCCAGCATCAGTGGCAGGCAGAGCGCCCCAGCGCACATCGCCGCGAGGCCACCCGCGGCGAAGCGTATGGCTGTGCTCATCTCTCGATCCCCAGTCGTCGATGCGTTTCCCGCCACGAGGGACGGAAACCGCAATTCCCGTGCCATGGGGTGAGCCCGTTTAGCCGGGCATCCCAGGGCTGCGAATGCGTCACTACGTGGCCGCGCATTACGCGGCTAGCGTCTGCGCCGAGTGAGAGCAGCAGGAGATCGACAACTCGCACTGAATTCTAAGGCAGCGTATGGCGGATGCGTCAATACATCCGCAGGGGAGGCGTTTTAGCCGCCGCCCTGTATTCGGCTGGCGAATTCACCGCGCGATGCGTGAATTCCTCGCTGTCGTCGACCGATTGTCCAGGTCCTTCACGCGGACTGGGGCAGGCTTTCGCAGCCTGGGAGGGATTCGTGCAGGTAACACAGCAGGTGATGGAGCTAGCTGCCGGTGGCGGCATAGGCGGCATCACGGACGGAATTAAGCCCGACTGGGCGGTATTCGGCACCATCGGAACCAAGGCGAAGATCATCGTCGGCGTGGTCATGGCCGGCGCTGTTCTCTTCCTGCTCGGAAGCGCCATCATCGGCGCGGTTCATATCCGCGTCGGAAATCAGCAGCACAACACCATGGAGACGAAGAAGGGGCAGACGATGGTCGGCAGCTCCCTCATCGGGCTGTTTGCCATCGCCTCTATGTCGACGCTCTTCGGCATCGTCTACGGGTTCGGAATCTGATGGCCGGCAATCAGAAGCAGACCGGCACGCGGAGCCTGACGAACAAGGCCGTCGAGACTCCCGGGACCGCGACGGTGCCCCCGTGGCGCAGGGTGAAGGTCGGTGCGATCATCTTCGGACTCGTCCTGGCACTCGGTATGGCGTTGACCTTGTTCGGCGGCGGAGGCAAGGACGACACGGCGGCTCCCGAGACGCCCGCCGACTCCACTCTCACCTCCCAGGCCGGTGGCAGCGGGCCCGGCGCGAAGGCGAGTTCGGTCAAGAGCGGCGTGCCCGTGGGATATCCGCGCACCAAGGACGGCGCCGCGGCGGCCGCGGTCAACTATCAGGTGGCCCGGTCCTCACCGGCGTACTTCACCGACAAGGCACTGCGCCACCAGATTCTGAAGACGGTGATGACCTCGACCGCGCTGGCCAACCAGCAGGCTCAGGACGACCAGACCGCCAAGAGCCTGATGGCATCGCTCGGAGTGACCGCCAAGACGGCGCCCGACATGGTGATGCGCGCCGCTTCGCTCGGCACCAGCGTGCGCTCCTACTCCAGCGACACGGCCACTGTCCGGGTCTGGATGAGCGAGGTCGTCGGAGTTCCCACCGACCAGTCGAAGATGCCCGTCTCCGGAACGTACTCCACCTACACGCTGATCCTGCAGTGGGAGGACAGCGACTGGAAGGTGGCGACGATCGATCTGGCGGACGGGCCGACCCCGCTCGTCGCCCAGGACCAGTCCGCGTCGTCCACGGACGAGATACGTCTGGCCGATAAGGAATTCGAGGCGCCGCGCTATGCAGGCTGAATGCGCGCGGCGTCGCACAGTACAGGTGCTGGTCGCTGCCCTGTTCGCGGTCTCCCTCATCTTCGCCGGTCCGGCAGCACCGAAGGCGCAGGCGCTTCCTGGCCCTGGCTGGCTCAATCCGTGCAATGCGCCGGGCGGCAAGACGGTGTGCGACAAAGCCGAGCAGGGTGCCAAATGGCTCTATGACAAGTCGGGAGCTGACTCGGTTGTCAACGATGTGAACTCGGCTGTGGATTTCGCGAGCGACCCACTCGGCTACCTGGAGCAGAAACTCCGCTCCGGGACCAAGGGAATGTTCGCAGCCTTCGGCGAGGAGCTCACCGGGAAGAAGCCCGCCGACCCCGCCGACCCCACCGCCGATAAGAAGGGGAAGGGGGACTAATCATGATGGAGATCGACTGGGGAAACCCAGGGTTTCTGCGCCTGTACGGTCTCATCTTCGCCCTCTCGGTCGTCTTCACCATGGTTCAGTGGCTGATATCTGTGGTGAAGCGCGCGGTCCGGGGTATGCCGCTCGGACAGGCCGTCATGGAGAACGTCGGCTACCTGCTAATGTCCGTGGTCGTCGCTGGATTCATGCCGGCTGCTGTGGCGACCATCGTCGACTTCATCGACAGTGCGGCCGAGGCAATTCTCGGTGACTACATTGCCGAGGTATTCGTTGGCGGGATGGTCATCTTCACCGCTCTGGCTGCCATTTCTATTCTGATGCCCGGGGTCGGAGTGGTCGTTGCCATTCCGATCGCCTTGATGATCCTTACTGCGGTGTTCGGCCTGTGGGTCATGCTGGTGGTGCGTAACGCGCTGATCCTGCTCGGCCTCATCTTCGGCCCGCTGGTCTTCTCCGGCCTCGTCGACAAGGACCTGTGGGGCCACACCCGCAAATGGGTCGGGATCATGGGCGGGATCATCGCGAGCAAACTGGGCATCTACCTCGCTCTCGCCCTTGCGGGCGCCCTCCTGAACGGCGTCGCCGACAGTGGCGACCGCATCACCCTGCCCCAGGCGATCGGGACCTGCATCACCTTCCTTGCTCTGCTCTTCATAGCCCTGTTCATGCCCTTCCAGATCGCGAAGTGGCTGCCCATCGTCGGAGACGAGATGCAGGCCATGTCCCAGATCAAGGACGAGGCAGGCCAGCGGGCCAAGTCCGTGAAGGCCAAGCAGGACGACATGAAGACGCAGGCCGCGTCCAAGAACTCCGCCGTCGGCGGAGGCGGCGGCGCCCAGGCGGCGAGCAAGGCCGCACCGCCTGCGGCTGCGGCGATGGCCGTCAAGGAAGGCCTCGACCAGGCCCGCGACCAGACCATCGAGGCCGCGAAGACCGGGGCCAACGCGGCCTCCGGCGACGGCAGCAGCGGAGGAAGCGCGGGCGGCCAGCAGGCCAACGGCCGGCAGGCCAACGGCCGGCAGGGCGGCGGCCAACAGGCCAACGGCTCCGGCAAGGGCAAGGACCCCGGCAGGGCGGGCGGCAGTCCCCGCAGTGGCAGCCGCGGCGCAGGCGGAGGCGGTGGAGGTGTCCCGGGCGGGGCCCGCCGGCCGGCTCCCGCACCGCCTCCTCGATCGGGCTCGCGACCCGGCTCGGGGCCGGGAGCCCCGACCCCGCCGCCCCGCCAGGGAGGCCAGGCTCCGCCGCCCCCCGCGCCGGCTCCCCCGCCCTCGCCGCCCACGAGCTAGCGGCAGCCCCCACCTCACCCACCACGTGTTCAGAAAGGAGTCGCGATGGACCGCGTCTTCTCCTTCCCCCGACCGCGTCCACGCGGTCTGCTGGGGCGCCGCTTCGAGATGGACGAGCAGCTGGTCCTGCTGGGCGGGATCGTCCTATCCGTCGCCCTGCTGGCAGGCCTGCCCGAAATCCCCTTGAAGATCCTCGGATGCCTAGGCGCCGCCGGAACGTGCATCTGGGTCACGATGGTCCCCTACAAGGGGCGTACCTTCCTGCGCTGGTACGAGATCCGGCGCACCCACCGCCGTCTACTGCGTGACGGCAAGCTCATGTACAAGTCGACGGCGCCCCTGTCCGGGCGTCGCCGGGACGGCACACCGGTGCCGGTGGCCCAGCCGGTCGGCGTGCCCGAGTCGTTGGAATGGATCACGGCCAGGACTGCGTACGGAGACCTCGCCGTACTGCTCCAGCCCACCGAAGGCATGTTCGTCACCTGCATTGAGGTCGAGGGCGCCAAAAACTTCGGCGGCCTGGACAGCGCCGACAAGGAAGCGCTGATCTCCGCCTACGAGTACCTGCTCAAGGAGACCGCGGAGTCAGGCGGCCGCATCCAGTACGTGCAGTGGCTCGCCCGGCTGCTGCCCACGGACCCCAACGCCCACGCCCACGACGCCGCGGCACGGCGCGATCCGGCAGCACCCTCCTGGCTGAGCAACTCCTACGACCAGCTGGTCGACATGGTCTCCGTCTATGCCGAGGACCGGCGCCTGTTCCTGGTACTGGGTATCCCCTACACCCAGGAACTGTCGGCCGAGGCCCTGACCTACAAGACCCTGCACGACGGGTACGGCGAGGTCCTCGGCAAGGAAGTCGAACAGTTTATCCGCGGCCTCGGCGGCGCACAACTGCGCTGGGTGCGCAACCTCGACGAACCCGGTCTCGCCTCGCTGATCCACCACACCTACGCGCCGGACCACTGGATTAACGACACCCGGGGCATGGACCGTGCGAGCTGCTGGCCAGCCGAGATGGACGCCCGGGAGCCCACCCGTATGGCGGCCCGCAGCTGGGAGGGCGCCGATCCCTGGTACACGAGCACCGCCTGGATCAAGCAGTTCCCGGTCCTCCCGGTCGGCATCAACTTCATGGCTCCGCTGCTCCTTTACGTCTCCGACGTGATCCTGACCGTGGGAGTGACGATGCGGCTGGTGCCCGCCGACAAGGCCCTCGAGGACGCCATGGCCGACGTCACCAACGAGGCCGGCCAGGCCGACAGCCACCCCGGGAAAATCGCCGATCCCCGCGAGGAGCGCGAGCTTGGGGCGTCCGCCTCCACCATGCACGACCTGGCCAATGGCGCGGCCGGCGTGCGCCTGACCGGGTGGGTCACCGTCACCGCCCCCGATCCCGAGCTGCTCGTCCAGCACCGCAACACGGTGCGGGCGTCCGCGGTCAAGTCCCAGCTGGCGCTGGAGTGGTGCGACTCCGAGCAGTACCGCGCCTTCACCAACACCCTGCCCATGGTCACCGGACTACTGAAGGACTGAGGCGCCATGCTCGAACTCGTACGCCGCCAGTCCCAGACCAGACGGCGGGCCCTGCGCACCACCACCGCCACCGCATCCGGGCTCTACCCCGCGGTCGGCGCCCCGTCCTCGGATCCCCGGGGCGTGATCATCGGGCGGGAGATCTACTCCGGCAAGGCCTACATCTACGACCCGTTCATCCTCTATGACCCCAGTGCCCGCGAGCGTCTCCCCAGCGGTCACGCCCTCGTCCTGGGCAAGTCCGGCTTCGGCAAGTCCAGCCTCGAAAAGTGCTACGTGCTGCGGCAGTTGCGCTTCCGCGACCGCAGCTTCTGCATCCTGGACGCCCAGGGCGAGGACGGCGTCGGCGAGTGGGACAGCATCGCCCGCGCCCTCGGCGTCACACCGATCCGGTTGGTCTACGGCGGCGAGGACGGCGAAGGGGTACGGCTGAACCCGCTGGATCCCCGGATTCCCTCGCAGTACCAGTTCAAGATCCTCTGCTCAATGGTGGAGATCATCGGCGGCCCGCTGACCAGTGAGAGCGAGTTCTCCCTTTCGGTCGCCCACGCGGCCGCGCTGGTCCGCGCGGCCGCCGAGGAACGGGTCGCGGTTCTGTCCGACATCCACGATGCGCTGACCAACCCGGAGCCGGCCATGCTCGGCCGGCGCCAGGTCGGCGTCGAGGACATGATCGACTGGGGCCAGCCGGCCAGCCTGGCGATGGACCAGCTGTGCAGCCCCAAGCGAGATCTCGCGGGGCTGTTCAACGGTCCCACCACACCCGGGATCGATCTGGATGCCCGGCTGATCGTCTTCGACCTCACGCGGTTGCCGCGTGAAGGCGAGGCCATGCCGCTGCTGATGAGCGTGATCGGCCCGTGGCTTCGCTACGCATGGATCAAGCCCGGCGACAGCATCAAGCGCACGCTGATCGTCGAAGAGGCCTGGCACATCCTCTCCCACCGCCCCGTGGCCAGGCTTTTCGAGGAGTTCGTCCGCTACGGGCGCCGGCTCGGCCTGTCGTTCTGGGCGATTCTGCATCACCTCGGCGACCTGATGGTCGACGAAGCACCCGAGGCCGCGGCGATCTTGAAGCTGACCGCAACCAGGGTGCTTTACCACATGGACAAGGCCGAGGCCGACATCACGGCCGACTACCTGCAACTGGCCGACTGGGCACGCGAAGCCCTGGTCGATGGCGCCAGCCGCTGCTCGCCGGGACGTGCCGTATGGCAGGTCGGCAACCGGATGCATCTGGTCGAACACATCCGGAGCGCCACCGAGTCCGATCTCACCAACACGAACCGCAAGATGACGGAAGCCCGTTCCGGGACCCAGGCGCCCGAGGCACCGCTCATCTCGATGCGAAAGAGCGCAGCCTGATGACCTCCTTGAACATCACCGCCCGCGTGTCCCTCGGCATCCGCGTCGGCGCGGCGCTCATCGACGGCCGGCAGGCCAACCACGACTCGATACCCGCCGGTGGGGGTGCTCGGTAGTGGCCAAGGTCGTCACCCCGCACTCGGGCAACCGCCTGCACGTCTACAAGGACGCGTGGTGGATCGCCCTGTGCATCGCCGCAGTTGCGCTCACCCTCTGGACCTGGGTGGCCGCAGTCCTCTCCGGCTTCCTCGCCCACGCCTCGCCCGCCATGGTCTCATGGAACGAGACGGCATCCGCCATCCCTGCCCTGGTGACCGACCTGCTTCACCCTGAGAACGCCTACCCGGCCGGGGCAGGGGTGGGTGGGCCGCTCGCCTTCTACCCTCCCTTCCTCGCGGCGGCAGCCGGCACCTGCTGGGGAGCCCGCGCCGGGTGGCGGCGCTGGCGTACGACAAGGGACGAGGGCACTGACGGACTGGCCACGAGCGCCCAGTTGCAGGAGGCCATGGGTGAAGCCAAAGCCCTGTCCCGGCTCGGGGCACTGCGCCCGAGCCTGGCCACCCCGAAGCCTTCCCTCGACAAGGCAGCCGCTCCATCCAAGGCGCTGCCGTGGCGCACCGCGGTACCCCCGCGGGTGACCGACGTGCCGGTGAGCGAAGTTGCCGTGTTCTGCGGCACCGCGATCCCGACCGGCGTGAAGCTGTACATCCCGTTCGAGGAAACCGTCCTGATCGTCGCCCCTCCCCGAGAGGGCAAGACGAGTCAGCTGATTATGCCGTGGATCCTGGATTTTCCCGGCAGTGTGCTCGCCACCTCCTCCAAGACCGACGTCCTGTACGCCACGGCCAAGAGCCGCGAAAAGTACGGGCCGGTCATGGTGCTCGACCCGACAGGCCTGTCCAACTGGCCGCTGCAACTGCAGTGGGCCGTCACGGACGGCTGCGAGGACTTCACCGTCGCCCGCAAGCGCGCCGAGACCCTCACCGGCACCGCAAAATCCGACGAAGGTACAAAAAATGGCGGATACTTTGTCATGAACGCCCAGATGCTCATGACGTGCTGGCTGCACGCGGCCGCCCTCGACGGGCTGAGCGGCATGGACATCCTGCGCTGGGCCACCGCTCCCACGGAGCGGCAGCCGGTGGACATCCTGGCCGCCCACGGCCAGGAGAACCTCGCGCGGGCCCTGGCCGCCCAGCATGCTGCGGCGCCCGAGGAGCGGTCGGCGAGCTGGCGAACCGCCGAGCAGTCCATCCTCGCCCTCTACGATCAGAAGGTCGCCGCCATCTTCGGCAAGTCAGCCCGCGACGAGAAGAACTTCTCCATCGCGAAGTGGCTCACCGAGGGCGGCACCGTCTTCCTGATCGGCGAGGAGGACGAGGGCAGCTCGCTCGCGCCGATCCTGGCGGCATTCTCGCGGGCCATTCTCGACACCGCCAAGGTGATCGCGGCCCGGATGCCCAACGGCCGCCTCGACCCGCCGTTCGCTCTGCTCGGAGACGAGTTGGCCAACGTCGCTCCGTTGCCGCAGATCCCGAGCCTGATGTCGGTCTCCGGCTCGCAGAACATCTTCATGGTCGCCGTGTTGCAGAACCTCGCCCAGGCGCACGAGCGGTGGGGGGAGCTGGGGGTACGCAAGATGTTCGCGGCCGCCACCATCAAGGTGATCTTGGGTGGTGTCTCGGACGAGCAGGAGCTCAAGACGTACTCCCAGCTCGCCGGCGAGTTCGAAGAGGACACCGAGTCCGTCAGCGACGATGGAGACCGCGCCTCCATCAGCATCTCCACCCGGCGCCGGGCCGTGCTCGAGCCCGGGGACATCCGGCAGATCAAGGAACGCGAAGGGCTGGTCGTGCACCGGCGAACGCCTGTCACTCGGGTGAAGTTCGAGCGGATCCACGAAGGCCCGCGCGCCAAGGAGATCAGCGAAGCCACCAAGGAAGCACTGAAGAAGGTGAACAGCCATGCCGCCAGCCACTGAGTGGTTCCTGGTCGTCCTGCAGTCCCTGGGCGGGAGGGTGTCCAGACTCGCACGACGCGTCGCCCACCTGGAGTCCCTCAACAACGAGCAACGTGAGCGGGCCAACCGCCTGAGGCTGCTGGAGGAGGCTGTTTCCGTGGCGCCCGCGCCCCCTGCCTGCCGGGGCGCCGACCCGCTGGGTCCGCTCTTCGACGCGCTGGAGTCCATCAACAGCGAGCTGACCGACTTCGCCGCCCGCCTGGCCCGACTCGAAGACACCGCCTACCCGCCCCGGCTCCAGTGCCCGTTCCCGCGAAGGGTCTTCTCTTCATCCGTCACCGCCAGCGTGCGCGCGGTGCGGAGCCGGGTCCGAAGGGCGGTGTCGGGTGCCTGATCCTCTTGGCCCGCTCTTTGCTGCGCTGGAGTCCATCAACGGCGAACTCACGGGATTCGCCGCACGCCTGGCCCGGCTTGAGGACTCCGGAGCAGTGCGGGGTGCGGCGAAGCGAGGCGCCTCCAGCGAGGAAGGCGGCAGTGACAGCGCCCGCGCCCGCGGGGCGCCCGTCGTGTGGCACAAGGTCGAGGAAGAGCAGCGGGCCGAACTGTGGGGCGAGTTCACCGCATGGGTGATCCGCATGGCGGACACCTACGAGCTGACCACCGAGCAGCTGCCGCATGCCTGCTGGTGGGAGCACGGCGCCGTGGTGGCCGAGCTGACCGCTTTGTGGACCGGCTGGGAGTCGGCCTTCGGCAACGAAGAGGACGCGGCGGCCGGCCCATACCTGTGGCACGACGCCTGGTCACGCGGCATCGAACGGATCGGCCGCACCTGGCTCGGTGAGTGCACCAACGGCTACCACCAGACCAAGTCGCGCACCGTCTGGGGCACCGACCCCGCCTACCGCAAGAAGATCATCGAGGCGGGGCCGCCCGGAGTCGCCGGCAGTGGGCCGGCCAACCCCAAGGCCGCTTAGCCACGTCTCGCGCGCCGCGAACAGCTGCGTGCGCCAACGAAGGAGGACTTCCCATGACCGCGTCACACGCTGTACTGCCCGTCCACGGATGCGATCACGTGCTCCGGATCAGCACGGTCGAGTCCCCACTGGTCACCGAACTTGTCGCCGCCCTGAGCCACCTGGAGAGTGCGGCCGCCGTGGCGGGGACACCCGCCGCCTTGGAACTGCCCGGCGGGAGCACGGTCACCACCGAGCAGATGAGCAACTGGGTGACCATGAACTCCAGCCGTGTCCGCACACTGCTGGAGACGATCGCCACCAGCCACCCCGTCCGGCTGGCTCGTCCAGCGGCGTAGATGAGTAGGACAGCTCATGCCGCGACGGCGCCAACCGCTGACCATGGAGATCATCACCAACGTACGGGGAGAACCCTTATGCTCAGCCGCATCGCCGACGTCCTGGTGCCGAGCGTCGGCCGGTTGTCGGTGACCACCGATCCCGGCTTCACGATTACACCCGGCAGCCTGTTCGTGGCGAATCGCACGTCGTTGGCGGACCCGGCGATCGTGCTTGCCGCGTTGCACCGGCTCGGCGCCCACCCTGCCGTGATGGCGGCCGCTGGCCCGTGGCGTATCCCGGTGCTCGGGCGGGTCCTCGCGCACGAGGGACACATTCCCGTCGTGCGGGGCGACCGCCAGGCGGCAGCCGCCCTCGACCTCGCCGCGCAGACTCTGGAGCAGGGGCGCTCGGTGCTCATCTACGCTGAGGGGGGCCTGCCCCGCCGGCGGGACGCTGCCGAGGCGGCTCCCGGATCCTTCCGTAGTGGCGTGGCTCGATTGGCTGATCGCACCGGCGCCCCCCTCGTGCCGGTCGGTCAGGCGGGGGCGCGCCGGATCTCCTCGGGCGGTGCAGTGAAGCAGTTCGCCGGGTTGGCCACCGCGCCGTTGCGCCGCCCAGGCCTACACGTCCACGTCGGAGCTCCGGTGGATCTGGCCGGCCACCTGGAGGGGTGCCTGCCCAGGGCACGGACCGCGGCAACTGCCGCGTGGCGTACAGCGGCCGGCCGCCTCGGGGAGGCGGCCGGCCTCGCTGCGCAGGACACGGGTGCGAAGTCGTAGCCCGCGGCAGCGCTCGCTGTCAACTCCCCTTTTCAGCAGCAGAGTCCGCACCATACGCTCTCGAAGTGGAGTACATGAGCTGGTCGGACCTGCTGCGGCGGGGAACGGCCGATCCGACGTTGACCTTCGCCCGCATGAAGTGGACCCAGCCCGGCAAGTTCGTGTGGGTGGCTGCCCGGAATACGGTCACCGCGCCCTCCGGGGAGCAGTATCCGCTCTGCACCACGGTGTACTTCAAGGACGCCGATGATGTCGTCAAGCCCTACTACCCGAGCATGGACGGGATGACGGAGGCTGACGACTGGTACGTGGGTATCTCCGGTCAGCCGCCGGAGTAACTCGCCGTTCTGGCTTCTCCGGCCTCGCCTCACCAGGGAAGGGAGCCGAAAGCCCGGACAGTGCATCCGGCACTCAGTAGTATCGAAGGATGGTTGTCCACCAGCCCGAGCCCTTGTGGTGCTGCCCACTGGGCCTTGTCATGGGAGCTGCGTACGAGCGCGCACAGGCGCGCTATGACGCTGCCGGACGAGCCGGGCGCGACCACGACGTTCGTGCCGCCTACGCCGCGATGCTGGCCGCCCTGGTCAACTGGTGCGAGCACCAGATCGACGTCCACGAGGCGGATCCCGGACCTGACGAGCGATGCCCGGCCTGCGTTCGCTTCGATGGCGCCGCGCCGGTGCAGAGGGGATCCGAGGTGCCGTCCATGACCACGGCGGAGTGGACATACGAACGCCGCGTGCACCAGATCGCTCATCGCCTCGGCCCACGGATCGTGACGCTCATGGGCGACGTCCGCACGGAGGCAACGGAGTTGGTGGTCCAACCTGCTGAGATGAGCGGCAGGCCAGCGGCGCAGTGAGGCCGAGCAGGGAACTCCACCCCCGGCGGCCCTGTCCTCCCGTCGTAGGCAACGCGGCGTGAACCTTCCTCGGTGTCCGGCTCCGCAACCCGCAGTTCCCTTCCGGACCTTCACTCGTTCGGGTGCATTCGCCGTAGGGAGTGCGGAGGCGTTGGTGGGTGCTGCCAGGCTGGGTATGAGCCCTGGTGACGCGACATGGGAGAAAGGCCGGGCAGTTGGGTCGATACACGCTCACGGACTACCCGGCGATCTTCATGCCGGGAGATCCGCCGCGGGAGGGCCGCTTCATCTTCTGGCATCCGGCCGCCGGCATGGGCCCGGCCGACCAGCTGACCGTGCCCTCCGAAGCGCGCCTGGGCGAGGGCACCACCATGATCGTCCGCTGGTCCGGGGTAACGCCAGAACGGGGACCGTCCCGTAGTACACCCTCGGGCTGGAGGACGCCTGGCCCCTGCTGGTGCACTGCCGCACCCATGACCACGGTCATGAGGCATGCCAGTTCTGGGGAGCCGCAGCCCTGCTGGCGCTGCGGCTGGTGGCCGACGGCCGGCTGGAGCCGTCGCTGACCGCGCGCGGGTACGACGCGTGGAGGACTACCGACCCCGGTCCGTGGCAGGACTATCTCGACGCGCTGCTCGCGGCCATGCCGCCAGAAGCTCACGCACACGCGACCGCGCACTCCTCCCTGGCTTCCGGGCCGTCCATGTGTGACCCCGGCCATCTGCTGTCCGCGTTCTGTGACGCGGTGGCCGACTTCCTACCCCGCTCCCCCGGCGCCGCATTGGCAACCGGCCGTGCCGCGTTCGCTGACCGCGCAGCCCAGCATGTGCCGCAACTGCGCTTGGCCAATCCCCAATTGGCTGGCCAACCCCTGCTGGGCGTGCGGCTGTCGCTCCGCCTGGAGCTGGACGCCGCGGACACCGACACCGGTGTCCGCGCGGTCCTCCAGGTTCATGACACCTTCGGCGAGCACCGAGTCGCGGACGCCGAATCCCTGTGGCGTGCCGTGCCCGCGCCCGGAACACCGGACGTCACCCGGCAGATGGAGTCCCTGCTCGCCCTGCGTCGTGCCGCCCGTGCCTGGCCGCCGCTCGCCCGCCTGCTCGAGGATCCCAGCCGTCCCGGGGCGCTGGCCCTGGACGAGCCCGAGATCGATGAACTGCTCGGCGACGCGGTGGCGCGCCTGGCCCGGGTGGACTGCGCCGTTCACTGGCCCCGCGACCTGATTCGCGCCGTGACCGGCCGCACCGTCATCGCGCCGCGTCCTGCGGCTGTCGCACCCATACGCCTGCTGGGGGCGGACCAGTTGCTGGACTTCCAGTGGCGGGCCAGTGTCGGCGACCAGGAGCTGACGGACGCCGAGATGGACGTCCTTGCGGAGGGGCACCGGCCGTTCGTGCGCTTGCGGGACCGCTGGGTGCGGGTCGATGCGGCCCTGCTGCGGCGTGTCCGCGACCGCGGGCTCGGGCAGGTCTCCGCCAGCGAGGCTCTGGTGTGGGCGCTGGCTGGCAGCGCGCAGATCGGCGAGGAACGCGTCGCGGTCCATCCCACCGGCTGGCTGGCCGACCTGTGCACCGCGTTGACCCGCGCCGCGCACACCGACGTACTGGTTCCTGCCGCGCTCAAGGCGGACCTTCGCCACTACTAACGGCGCGGGCTCGCCTGGCTCCACCACCTGACCTGCGGCCCGGTTGGCGGGGGGTTCCTGGCACGACATGGGGCTGGGCAAGACGGTCACGCTGATCGCACTGCACCTGCTGAACCAGGAGGCTGCGGCCACCGCCGAACCGACATTGGTGGTCTGCCCAGCCACCATGCTCGGCGCCTGGGAGAGGGAGATCGCGCGCTCCGCCCCCACCGTGCCGGTCCGCCGCTTCCACGGACCGGCACGCACCCTCGATCTCCTGCCCGCGGATGCGGTCGTCCTGACCACCTACGCCACCTTGCGCCGCTCGACCGACCGGCTCACCGGGACCTCGTGGTCACTCGTGGCGGCCGATGAGGCCCAAGCCGTCAAGAACCACCTGTCAGGCACCGCCAGTGCGCTGCGCAAGATCCCCAGCCGGAGCCGGGTCGCGCTGACCGGCACCCCCATGGAGAACTCGCTCGCCGACCTGTGGGCACTGCTGGACTGGGCGACCAACGGCCTGCTCGGCACGTGGTCCGCGTTCCGGGAACGCTTCGCCCGCCCGATCGAGGCCGGCCGCGACACGGCGGCCGCTGCCCGCCTCGCCGCGCTGATCTCCCCGCTGGTGCTGCGCCGAAAGAAGACCGACCCGGGCATCGCCCCCGAACCATGCCTCGCGGACACGGCGATCGTCACCAGCGGTGGTGGTGGTCAGATGGTGCATGTAGACGGTGCCGTAGAGCTCGCCGTAGGTACGGAACAAGGCCATCAGTGCCTCCGTAGCGCGACGAGGTCGGCGAGCCGGTCGTCGCCCAGCTCGGTCAGTCCCAGCTGTTCGGCTCGAGCCGGGTGACCTTCAGTGTGTCGCCCTGGCGCATCAGCTGCATGACGAGGTCGAGTTTGGGGCGGGAGGCTTTCGCGCCGCTGGCGACGTCGACGTGGATGTTGTCGCGGTCGACGCCGTTGCGCAGAAGTGCGCCCTACTAGTAATGGTCGGGGTTCTGTTCGGCCGTCGAGGTGCGGGCGTATCCGAGAAGCATTGTCGGAAACTACCCCAACGACCGTTCGCCGACGTTGATTTCCGACGCGAGTTGCCGACACTGCCCACCTGCGGGTTCGTGACCATGCCACCGAGTGTCGGCAGACGATCGTTTGCCGACACTCGGGCAGGTGAGAACGGGGAGACTCCCGCCGCTGTCAGAAGTGGTCCGGCAGCCAGGGCTCGAACTGTGTCGTGCTGCGGACGAGGGTGGTGAGGGCTTTGTCCGATGTGGTGTGGACTCCGGCCATGCGGGCCGAGGTGGTGGACCGGTAGCCGCCGGCGTACCAGACCGCGAGCTGTCGCTGTGTGAAGGTCACCTGTCCCTCGACGTGGGTGGGGATGATCTCGGCTGCTCCGTCACTGAACTGAAGCATCCACCGGGCACAGGCGCCGGTCTCGTTCTCGATCTCGATCGGTACGGCGGTGGTGAGGTCGGTGGGCCACCCGCGGAACCGGATGGCCTCGGAGGTGTTGAGGATGCGGAGCATCCAGGGGTGCCAGGCTTCGGCGGTTGTGCGGTGGTGGCGGAGTCCGTGGAGAAGGGTGGGGTAGGGCGGGAGGGCGCCGCGCCGGAACTCGATGGTGCGGGCGCGGGTGTTGTGGTGGCCGAGGAAGGCGAGCATGGCGGCGGCGGTGGGCTGACCGGCGGCCCAGAAGTCATGGACGACCAGGCTCATGCCGTGGCGCTCGTGCCGTTTGGTGGTGAGGCTGAGCAGGCCGGTGACGGGGTGGCCGGGCCGGGCGAAGCGGTAGGTGGTGAGGTTGCTCTTGTCGTGCTTCCACTGGGGCCACCAGGTGGGGCGGTGGACGGGGCCGTTCCACTGTCGGGCGAGGTCGCGTTGGAGAGCTTCGGCTTCGTCGGTGAGCCCGTGCTCGACTTCGAAGTCCGCGGTGGTGAAGGAGCGTTTGAGGTCGTCGGTGGCCACCGCCCAGGCGAGGACGCCGGTGGGGGCCTCCCATCCGAGGCGGCGGGCGTAGCCGGTGGAGGAGGTCACTACCGTGGAGATCACCGCTCCGCGATCGATCAGGGGGCGCAATCGTTCGGTGGCCATGTCGGCGGCCAGGTGCTCGCCGCGCTCCTCGGGGGCCACGCAGCCGTCGCCGAGGCAGGCGCTGGCGACAGGAGCACCGCCGAAGAACTGATCGACGAGGAGGCCGAGGCCGCCGGCGACGACCCGGCCGCCGCGGACGGCGACCTGGAGGTCGGCGTGCTCGCGCAGGTGGGTGATGTCACCGACCGGGTGGCCGTAGGCGCGGGTGGCGAGCTGGTTGTACTGCTCCCACAGGCCGTCGTCGGCCGGGGCGAAGGTCAACTGCTGATTCATGGTTTGCCCTCAGTAGTAGGTGGCGTCGCGAGCGGCGTCCGCGTTCAGTGGCACGAGGAAGGTGCGGGTGAAGGCCAGGACGCTGGTGTTGTCCTGGTTGTGTGCGGTGGTGTGGCAGGTGATGACCCCGGTGTCGGGTCGGCTCTCGGAGGCTCGGCGGGTGAGGATCTTCGTCTCGGCGTACAGGGTGTCGCCGATGTGGACGGGCGTGGTGAAGCGCACGCGGTCGACGGCGAGGTTGGCGGTGGTCATGCCGCTGATGCTGCGGACGGTCATGCCGGCCACGAGGTTGAGGGTGACACCGGAGCAGACCAGGATGCGGCCCCACCGGGTCTGGCTGCTGTAGTGGGCATCGGTGTGGATGGGGGCGACGTTGCCGCTCAGGGCTGCGCCGAGGAGGTTGTCGAGTTCGGTGACGGTCCGGCCTGGCCGGTGTTCGATGATCAGGCCGGGGGTGAGTTCGGGGTAGGTGAGGCCGACGCTCTCGCGGATCCGGTCCTCGCTGATCTGTCGGTAGCTGTGGGGCAGGCCGGTGCTCATGACGTACGGTCCGTGTCGGCGACGAGCGCGCGGGCCCGGTTGAAGAAGGGGGTGCCGCGCATCTGCCCGTCGACGGTGGTCACCGTTCCGCCGCTGGCGTTGGCGGCCGCGACGATGGCGCGGGCCTGTGCGATCTCCTCGGTGCTCGGGGTGAAGACCTCGTTGATCACCTGTACGTGGCGGGGGTGGACGCAACCCTTGCCGTAGAAGCCGATTTCCTTGGCTCGTTCGGCGTCACGGCGCAGGATGCCAGGGTCGTCGAGTTCCCAGGTGGGGGCGTCGATGGCGGGGATATTCGCGGCGGTGGCGGCGTTGATGAGGGCCGAGCGGGCGTAGTGGAGGGTGTCCCAGCCCAGGCCGCAGCGGACGGAGGCGGCGTAGTCGGCGGAGCCGAAGAGGACGCCGCCGAGCCGGGGTGCGCGCATGATCGCGGGGAGAGTGTCGAAGGCCCGGGGGCTTTCGATCAGCGCCCAGATGTCGGGGGTGTAGCCGTCGGCGTCGAGTACGGTGGCGACGAGTTCGATGTCGCGGGGGGATTCCACCTTGGGGACCACGATGAGGTCGGGCCTGGCGGTGTAGGCGGCGAGGGCGGCGAGGTCTTTGATGCCGTCGAGCGTCGTGAGGCTGTTTATCCGGATGCCGAGGGTGCACGGCGGGTCGGGGTGAGCGAAGAACGCTTCGGAGGCGGTGCGGGCGGTCTGCTTGTCGGGGAGGGCGACGGAGTCCTCGATGTCGACGACGGCGACCGCGGCGCCGGACTTCCGCGCGGTGGCGAAGCGGTCTTCGTGCAGGCCGGGGGTGATGATCCAGGCCCGTCCGGACCGACGGCTACTGCTGGTCATGGGGCGGTCACCTTCCGTTGCGCTTGGTGGTGATGAGGAGGTCGAGCCGACCGAGGGTGGCGGCGTTCTTGATGTCGCTGTCGCTGATGTCGATGCCGTAGCGGTCGGTGAGCAGTACGGACAGTTCGACGACGGCGAGGGAGTCGAATCCGGCGTGGTCGAGGCTGGCGTCGTCGGTGAGCCGGTCGGCGGGCAGCTTGAGGTCGTCGGTCAGGATGCGGATGAGGTCACCGGTCATGTCCGGCTCCTTTGGGTGGGTGGCTGCGGGGAGAGGCTGGGCCAGGTGAGGGTGGTGGCGCCCCAGGTCAGTCCGGCGCCGAACGCGGTGAGCAGGGTGCGGTGGCCGGGCTTGAGACGGCCGTCTGCGGCGGAGCGGGCCAGGAGCAGAGGGATGGACGCGGCGCCGGTGTTGCCGGTCTCGGCGATATTGCCGAGTTGGCGGTCTTCGGGGACGCCGAGCCTGCCTGCGACAAAGGCGGTGATGCGGCTGTTGGCCTGGTGCGGGACCAGGCGGTCGACGTCGCCGAGTTCCCACCCGGCGGCGGTGGCGGCCTGGCGGGCGGCAGTGGACATGCGGTCGACCGCATGGCGGAAGACCTCACCTCCGTCCATGTGTAGGGTGCCGGGGTGGGAAGCCCGGATCAGGCCGGTGCCGGTGCCGTCGCTACCCAGCACCACCGGCCCGAGCGTCCCGGCCTCGTCCGCGCTGCCGTGGCGCAGCACCACGGCCCCGGCGCCATCGCCGAACAGGGGGACGGTCGTGCGGTCCTCGGGGTCGGGAAGGGCGGCGAGGCGGTCGGCACCGATGACCAGGACGGTCCGTACGGCGCCGGCAGCGATCAGCCCGGCCGCGGTGGCGAGGGCGTAGAGGAACCCGGTGCAGCCTGCCGCGAGGTCGTAGGCGGGGATGCCGGTCAGGCCGAGCCGGGTGGCAACGGCGGGGGCGGTGGCCGGACAGCAGCGGTCCGGGGTGGTCGTGGCCACCACCAGTGCCTCCGCTGTGGCCGGTTCGCCGTCGGCGAGGGCTTGGGCGCCGGCCCCTACAGCGAGGTCGGTCGTGGACAGGTCCGCCCCGGCAACGTGTCGTTGGGTGATGCCGGTCCGCGAGCGGATCCACTCGTCCGTGGTCTCCAGACGTGCGGTCAGGTCGGCGTTCGAGACGATGTTCGGGGGCAGCGCCGCACCGACTGCGCAGATCACGGCCGCTCGTCTGGCAGCGACGGATGCGGCGGTCATCGGGCGGCCGCCTTGAGCCGCCGGGCGACATCGCCGATCAGGTCTTCCTGCCCGGCGACAACCTGACGTTCACCGAGGGCGAGGAACAGGTCGATGGGGTCGACGCCCTCCGCTCGCGCGGTCTGAAGGACGGGCCGCCTGAAGCCGGAGAACACCCCGGCGATTCCGCTGGCCACGGCGATCGAGTCGATGGTCGGCGGGGCCTTCATCAGACGGTCGGCGGCGATGTCGGCGGCGGCCAGGACCTCGCGCAGGCCGATCCCGGTCTCGGCGCCGCAGCGCTCCAGGACGGCCACGAGGACTTCGAGCTGGGTGTTGCCGGCCCCGGCGCCGAACCCGCGGGCGGTCGCGTCGATGACGGTCGCCCCGGCGTCCACGGCGGCAAGGCTGTTCGCCACGGCCAGGCCCAGGTTGTTGTGGCCGTGGAAGATGACCGGCACGTCGACAGCGTCGGCGATGGCGTGCACGCGCTCGGTGACGTCGGACGGGAGGTAATGCCCGGCGGAGTCCATGATGCCGACGGCCTGAGCGCCGAAGTTCACCATCAGTGCGCACTGTTCGGCGAGTTCGCCGGGGCCGGTCATGTGGCTCATGAGCAGGACGCCCTGGGCTTCGGCTCCGAGGTCGCGGACGACACCAAGGTGACGTTCGGTGACATCGGCCTCGGTGCAGTGCGCGGCGATCCGTACGATGTCGGCGCCGTGGTGGACGGAGGCCTCCAGGTCCTCGGAGGTACCCCAGCCGGGGGCCATGAAGACGCCCATCCGCGACGAGGTGAGGGCTTCGCGGACGGTGGTGAGCATCGTGGCGTCGTCGAGCTTGGAGCGGCCGATCTGGAGGCTGGAGGCGCCCAGGCCGTTGCCGTGGCCAACCTCGACCACTGGCACGGCGGCGGCGTTCGCGGCGATGGCGTAGGCGCGGAGCTGGTCGGCGTCGAGCTGGTGGCCGACGGCGTGGTGGCCGTCGCGCAGGGTCGGGTCGTGCAGGAGGATCCGGGGCCGCTCGTGCGGGTGCGTGTTCACGGGTGGGGTTCCCTTCATCGGGACTGCTCGGCGAGCAGAACGGCGGCGGCGTTGATGATGTCGACGCTTCCGGCGTGAGGGGGCAGGCGGCCGCCCCTGGCGGTCACCTGCACCGCGACCGAGATCCGGCCCGGTTCCACGGCGAGTGAGGTCACCTTGAACCCGGGCGTGTAGGCGCGCACGGCCTGGGCGGCGGCCGCGATGCTCGTGCGGACCGGTGCGGCACGGATGCTGTCCGCGAGGACGGTCATGGCCACCCGGAACGGCGGGGCGGGCCGGGCCGGGCTGAGGTTGACCATCACCTTGACGTCCCGGGTGCCGGTGAAGGTCCGGATCGCGGCGGAGGTGGTGGCGATGTACTGGTCGAGGTTCAGGCGGGTGGCCCGGCCAGCGCTCGCGCTCGCCCCCGTGGAGACCGCCTCGATGTAAGTCGGGGTGCAGTGCCCGGAGATCGCGTACAGGACCGGAATGGCCGCCTGCCCGCCGCAGCTGACGAGGTTCACGTGCCGGTGGGCCGCCGACCGGTGGCTGTTGACCCCCGGGACGATGACCGTGCCAAGCTCCGTGGGGGTCAGGTCGATCAGGGTGGTGCCGGTCGGACGCAGCGCCGCCCAGTGTCCGGCGTGGCTGTCGGCGTTGGTGGCGTCGAAGACCACATCGAAGGGCCCGGCATCCACCACGGCGCGGATTCCGCCGGCCGTGGTCGAGTGGCCCATCGCGGCCGCCCGTCGCAGCCCCAGGCTGTCCCGGTCGCGCCCTGCCACCAGGGCCAGTTCCAGCTTCTGCGACTGGTGGATCTTGTCGGTGAGGTCGACGCCGATCAGGCCCGCGCCGAGTACCGCGACACGCAGACCCTGTTCATCAGCAGCCATCGGCCGCTCCTTCATTCGAGGGGAGGGGTGGTGCATGAGTGAGAGGCGCGGGCAGCGGGGTTTTGCGGGTCAACGCACGCGCAGTTCGACCGGCGGAAGATGCGGCGAGCGGGCGCGCACCGTGCTCCGGGCCTTTAGCGGGAGGCTGGCGTGCACGGCCCCGGCCAGAACCAGCTGCCCGGCGCGCAGTCCGCCGCCGGCGCGGTGCAGCCGTCCGGCGAGCCAGGTCAGGGCACGAAGCGGGTCGCCGAGGACGGCGCGGCCCTCTCCGGTGGCCACCGCGCTGCCGTCGACGCTGACGACCAGCGGTTCGGCGGCCAGGTCCATGTCCGCGCCGAGCGGCACCATGGGCCCGGTGACCACCCGGGCGCAGGACGCGTTGTCGGCGATGCTGTCCGCGACCGTGATGCGCCAGCTGGTGAACCGGGTGTCGATTACCTCCAGGGCGAGGAACACCTTCTCCACCGCCGCCCGTGCCTCGTCCACACTCACGCTCTCGCCCGCCAGGTCACGGCCGAGCCGGAAAGCGATCTCCGCCTCCACCCGCGGCTGCATCAGCACGGATCGGGCCATGGTGCTGCCGGTAGGCATCACCATGTCGTTCAGCAGGACCCCCGAGTCCGACTCGTCGACGCCCATCTGTTCCTGCATGGCCCGAGAGGTCACCCCGGCCTTGTGGCCTACGACGCGGGCACCGCCCGAGATCCGCCGGGCCACCGCCGCCCCCTGCACCCGGTAGGCGGTCTCCAAAGACAGCCCCGGACTCCGGACGGTCAGCGCGTCGATCGGCACTCGCTCGTACTCCGCCGTCAGCAGAGCCGACGCCGTAGCGGCGATCCAGCGGTCATCCGGCTCTTCCATAACGATTCCTCCTCGGGACATGGGGCATCACCTACGGTTCGCAGACGTGGGCACGGGAGCAGATCCGGCGCGGCGCTGAGATGCCGGCCGCCGGGCTCGGGGCTGATGAACAGTCAACCCGGGGGCTCACCGCAGCGGTACGGTGATGGACAGGCCAAGCGGTATATCGCGTATATACGGGGCAGGTACTCATGACCACGCGCACGCCGAACGCCCAGCTCAGCGCCCTTGTCGCCGAATCCGGCCTCACCTACGAGGCGCTGGCCAAGGCGGTCCGCGCGGTCGCCGCCGAGTGCGGCGCGGACTTACGCACGAACAAGTCCAACATCGAGCACTGGCTCGGCGGATCCGTGCCCCGAGGCGACACACCCCGCTACCTCGCGGTCGCGCTCTCCCGGCGCCTGGGCCGCCTCCTGACCACCGCCGACCTCGGCCTGCCCTCCCCAGCAGAAGCCGAGAATGAGATCATCGGACTGTCCCTGGAGGGCGACCCGCTGGACGCTCTGCTGCCGATGTGGAGGTACGAGTTGGCCCGCCGCCGCTTTCTGACGGCCTCCGCCTACTCTGCGGCCTCCGCCGCGTTACCCCTCAGCCACGTCCAGGACATCGCCGCCCGCACCGCGGCCGCCCGCACCGGCTACACCGTCGGCATGGCCGAAGTCGCCGCCGTCCGTGACATGATCCACGCGTTCTCCGAGATGGACGAACGCCACGGCGGACAACACGGCCGCAGCGCCCTGATCACCTACCTCCGCGACGACGTCGCCCCGCTGTGCCGGGCCCGGTTCCGTACCGACGAAGTCCGCCAGCAGATGCTGTCCGCCGCCGGCCGAGGAGTCCACCTGCTGGGCTGGAAGAGCTACGACGCAGGTCAGCAGGGACTCGCCCAGCGCTACTACCTCCAGTCCTACGCTCTGGCCGCCGAATCCGGCCTGCGCGGGAACGACGGATTCGTGATGCGCACGTTGGCCATGCAGGGCCTCAAGCTCCATCGCCCCGAGCACTGCCTGGGCCTGGCCGAGACCGGACTGAACCGGGCCAAGGGACGAGTGGACGCCCAGACCGAAGCGCTCTTCCGCGTCGTTCACGCCCACACTCTGGCCAAAAGCGGCAAGCGCCGCGCGGCCCTGGCCGAGGCCGAACACGCCCGCACCCTGCTGACCGGTGCCCCCGGCGACGAGGTGCCGTTCTGGGCGCTGACCTGGGGCCCGCCGGCCGCGTCGGTGTACTCCCGCACCGCCAAGGTCCACGAGACCGTAGGAGACCACCGGGCCGCCGCCGAACAGTACGCGCTGGCCGCCACGGCCCGCCCCGCAGACACCTACGCGCGGATCGTCGCCCTGGACCTGGTCGCGGGCGCGGAGATGCACCTCAAGCGCGGCAGCATCGAGCAGGCGTGCGCCACCTGGCACCGAGCCATCGACCACATGGACGGAGTCCGATCCGTCCGCACCCGCAAGGCGGTCTCCCGTATGCGCGGCGACCTCGCACGCTTCCGGGCCCGTGGCCTGCGGTGCGTGGCCGACCTTGACGAACGGGGACGCGACTTCCTCGCCGGGGCCTGACCTCAGCGGCACCCGGCGAAGCGGCATACGACCGGTTCCAGATAGTCCGCGTGCGGCCCCGTCAGAGCAGCCAGTTCGTCCGGTGAACGCACCAGGGCGATGTCGTCGAGTTCAGGTACACGGCCCTGAACACGCTCGGCTGCCGATACGGCGGTGAAGTCCGCACGCAACGTCGCCTCGGGAAGAGCCGGGGCGAGGTAGGTCAGGCCGACACTACCGTTCTCGCCACGGGTGACGACCCACAGCCTCAGCTCCTCCGCAGCCGCGCTGATCCCCAACTCCTCGGCAAGCTCCCGCGCGGCCTGGCCGGCCAGCGCCGACTCGTCCAGCACCGCCCCGTCCTCGGGCGGCTCCACAGATCCCCCCGGCAGCTGCCAGCGGCCCGGGGCAGCCGTAGCGGGCGACATCCTCGCCGCCAGCACACGGCCGTCAACGGTCGGCTGAACGACGTTCACGAACAGCGAGGGCAGCGCGGTGGCGCCGGGAACACGACGCAGCGCGTAGTGCCGGTAGGTCACACGCACCCAGAACAGGCGCAGGATGCGCGGTCCGCTCCGCTCCAGTCCCCCACACGCCACCACAGGCCCGTCGAAGAGAGCGGGGTTGGCCCGCACCGCCCTCTCCCACACCCGGTCCCGGGCCTCAGCGTCATGGGACGGCAGCCTCGGTTCCGCAACTTCGGTCAGCAGGAGCCGTTCGACATCGAAGAGGTCAATGCCCACGGGGGGCAGCGTTTCGGTCACCAGCCCATCGTAGAACCCGCTCCAGGCATGACCGCCAACTCGGGCGATTACATGAAACTATGGGCGCCCGGCTGGCTGCCGGTCGTCGGCGGCGGCGACAGCGAGGGTCTTGCGCATGGTGGAAATGGCTGTCTCCGTAGGATCGGGCGCGGCGGTCGTCCGCCGCTGATGATGCAGTTTCGTGTCATCCTTCACGGCTGAGGCGGCACGCCGCTGGCACTGCGGGCGTCGTCCCGCCAGGCGGGCTGCGTTCTGGTGGGCGCTCCCGTAGTGCTGACCGGGTCGGGTAAGGGTGGGCGGTGGGGTCGCTCGACGCCCGGGTGCACGTCGTCGCTTGGTCAGGTCTTCGTGCTGTCGAGGCGGCGAGAGCCTTCGACCGCCAGCCGGCGCAGGACCCGGACCGCGCGGTGCAGACGGCTGGGTCGCGCCGCGCGCCGGGCACGGCGTCGGCGGCGGTGCTCCGCGGCCGCAGCTCCGGCTCGACGCTGTTCCTCGGCTCTGCGCAGTCGCTCCTGCATCTCGGCGTGGACGGCTTCCAAGGTGTGGTGAATCAAGGGAGGCTTTCCGTTCTGGTCCGACGCAGGGAGCCGTCGGGCAACGTTGTCCTGTCCGTCACCGGAAGTGTGGGCGGTCTCGGCAGGGCGTTTGCGCTGATGAGGAGTCCTGTCCCGTCTGGCGGGAGCAAGAGGGCGAGCGGTGTCGTTCCGGTTGCGCGGGACGGAACAGCGCCTCCGATGACCGGTCCCGGATGATCCTGTGGCCGGTCCCGGAGCGGGGCTGAGGCTGCCAGCACGGCGGGCAGTGGCCCACGTGCCACAGGCCTTCGCATCTGGGCGCCGTGGCGACGTCACCAGCGTTCCCCGCGGTCGTTTACCGAGCACAGGGGTCCGAGAGGCGGCCCCGGTCTACTTGAGGGTGAGCGCCCGTGAGCGACCAGACTGCGGCAGTTACGATCTCCTCGCGCCCCCTGGGAGTGACCTTTCTGGGCAAGCAGCCTGAGGATGGCCTGGCCGTCGACTAGGGCGGCGGACGGACCGTCACTGTCACCCGCGACGGCTGGCGGTACGACGGGCCCCTTCAGGGCCAGGAGCTGCTGGAGCCGTCCTGCGGGGATGACTCCCAGGGGCCCGCCGAAGGCGGATCACTTCGGGAACTGCGAGAACTTCTCAACGTCTCGGCAGAGAACTGGGAGCAGCTGGTGACGTGGGCGGTCGCCGAGCTGATTCCGAACATCGCTCAGCCTGTGCTGCTGCTCACCGGGGAACAGGGCAGTGGGAAGTCGCTCACGGCTCGCATGCTCGCGTCCCTGCTTGACCACCGCGCGGTGCCACGGACCTGCCCCATGGACAACGACGAGTGGGATGCCATGGCGGACCGATCGAGGGTGATCGCGATCGACGAGGTGGCCCATGTCCCCGACTGGCTGACGGACGCGATGTGTCGGGAGTGACCGGGTATGTTCGGGCGGAACGCGGGCTGTACACGGAGACTGCGGCGGAAGAGCCTTTCGAGCGACGGCAGCGCTGTGTCATCGCCAGTGGGTCCGTCACTCCCGACGAACTGCCCGCAGACCTCCTCGGGCGCACGATTGTGGTGGAGCTGCGGCGGATCGAGGGCCCCCGGCCCGTCGCGGACATGGCGAAGGCGTTCGACGAAGCTCGCCCGCGGATTCTCGGCGCTCTCCTGGACACACTGGCCGCTACCCTGAACGCACTGCCCCTGGTCCGGGCGAGGGCCGACCGAGGAGAGCTTTCTCTTCCCCGTCTGGCCGACTACACCATGGTCGCCGCCGCGGTCGCGGAGTCAGCTGGACCGACCACGGGCGCGCGGTAACTGCACGGAGGTTCACCGCCGGTGCCCGCGATCCGATGCCGACCGGTGGACGCTACCCCCAGCCGTTCGGCGCGGCGTCGGACCAAATCGGCAAGCGGGATCGGCGTCTGCCTTCAACACCCGCCAGAAGTGTGCCCTGTTCGGATCGCGCCGGTGTCACTTCGGCGCCGGAGCTGCTCTTCTACATCAGGGTCGTGCTGTAGGTGCTCTGCGGGCGAATGTGCGTTCCGGCCGAGGTGGGGACGTGGAGTGCCGGTCCGGCGGCGGCCGCGTATCCGTGAGCACCGAAGAAGGCGACCGCATCAGGGCGGACTTCCGCGATCATGACGCGCGCCCCTGCGCGGCCCAGGTCCTCCTTGCATGCGGTGAGCAGCGCGGTGGCGGCGCCCTGACGGCGGATTTCGGGCCGGACCGCGATGCCGTGGATGAGTCCGATTTCGGTATGTGCCGTGGCCATATCGGGAGCGAGGGCGAGGCGACTGAAGGAGGAGCCCACGACGGTCGAGCCGAGCAGGGCCACTTTCAGCTCCTCGCGGCCGGACAGGCCCTTCGCGCAGCTTGCCAAACCGGCTGTGACGTAGTCCGGATCCTGCCACGGAGCACCGCCCATGAGCCCGTATGCGTAGGGCATCGCGGCGCAGATGCCGGGGATGTCCGCCTGGAGGGCGTCCCGGACGGTGACGGTGCCGGAGGCAGGTCGGCGGGGCTTGTTCTTCTTCGGGCGTCCCATGGGAGTCCTCGGGTTGTGATGGTGCTGGCCGCACTGGGCGGGCCGCCACTTCTTGTGGGTGTGCCTCCGGCAACCGGTCAGCGTCCGGGCAGGCGGCTTGGGCGGGCTTCGTCTCGTCGGCCGGCTTCGCTCATGTCTGGTCGTCGCCCTGCGGATACTCGGCGCGCAGGTCAGCCAGCAGTTGGGAGCGCTCCTCGGTCAGGGGCACCCGGCGGGCGATGAACGAACCGAGGTTGCTGGCCGACCAGTTGTCGCCGTCGTTGTAGCGTAAGAACCAGGCGGCACCGGTCTGCTCGTCCACGTGCAGTTCGTCATCGGGCCAGTGCTGGTACAGAGAGCGCTGCGCGCCGAAATTGACCTGAACGGCGCCGGACAGGTCGGGTACCTCGGGGATCTCGCCGTCGTTGCACAGCTCGAAGAGCCGGCGGCGTCGCGCGGCCAGCCCGGCCTGGCGCTGCTGTTTGTCCTCGGTGGCCAGGAGGTCGGCCGTCTCCTCGATGGTGGCCGGGCGGACCAGGATGCGGAAGTGCCATCTGGTCGCTAAACTCGCCGATCAGGTCAGCGGGCTGGTCGCCGTCCTCGTCGCGGCAGTACTGCGGGCGGCGCTCGCGCACCGTGGTGACGATCGCGGACACCTCCCCCTCGCGTACCCGACGGAAGCCCGGCGCGTCGGTGGGGAAGGGCTGAGCGTGGTCGTAGAGGGTGCTGCGCAGCACGGTTCCCGCGGGGACCCAGCGCTCGGGCCGGGCGTGGAACGGGCCCGGCTCACCGCGTCCGATCTCCCACAGTTCCTCCTTCGGCAGACACTCGCCCTGCGGGTGCCGGAGGCCCGCCGGACCAGGAGTCCGTTGCCCGCTGCGACGAGGTTTCCGCACAGGATGCAGTCCTGCTCGCGCATGTTGGCCCGGGGCGGCGGTGCCGTGCGCTGGTCGGGTGGAGGGCACTCCTGTGGATGGCGGGCCTTGAGCAGTGCCTTCCCGCCGGACAAGCCGGGGGCGGCCTCGTAGAGGACGCCTTCGCCCTTCTCCAGCCAGCCGCCGCACTTGCCGCACCCCTGCGCGTAGTCGTTCTTGATCGGTGCCGGAGGCGGGCACTGACCTGGCTGGTGGCGGGCTTCGCTGTAGCCGCGGTGGTTGCGTTCGAGGATCCCGGCGCGGGCGGCGACCGGCTGACGGCACACACCGCAGGTGTCCGCGCGTTCGTTGACGCGCGGCGCCGCGGAGGTGAGCTGGCGGACGGTTCCAGGTCTGGGAGGGTGCTTGTCCAGCAGGCGGCGCATGGTGCCGCGTATCGAGGTCCCGAAGGCGTTGGTGGAGCCGAGGGTGGAGTCGCGCTCCTCCTTGATGGTGCCGTCGGTCTTCACACGCCAGATCCGCACCCGCTTCTTGTCCCCGCCGGGCAACGGGTCGCACAGGACGATCACTGCGCCAATCGGGAGTTCGAAGGAGGCGCCCGCCTCGAGCCAGTCCCCCAGGCAACTGAGTGCGCCGTGCTTGGACTCGTCCAAGCCGCGCAGCAGCTTCCGCCAGGGCCTGACGGCGCCGTCGTCGGCCGCGGGCACCGCGATGGTGAATTCCTTGTCCGGCATTCGATCGCTCCTCTTCCACGCTCTATCGTCACAGAATGCCGGAGCCCACTGACAGTGCCCGCTGGTCTGCGGCGATTCCCGCTTTGAGGATCGGATCGCGTCGCCCGGTCCCATGTGGCGGAACGCGGATCGAACTCGTCGTCCATCGGCGCGGCACACCTGCGCTGGGCGGCCCGATAGCAGCAGCAGGGCGCGATAGACAGTGAGCCGCTGTCCTGCTCCCGCCTGGGTGCAGGGGGGCGTGTGCCGGGCGCGGGCGCTGATGCGGCCGCGCGATCGACAGGAGGGTTCATGTGATCATGGTTAGGGGGATCCCGGCGTGCCTACAGGTCGCTGGCGCGATCGGCGACAGGATCGCCTCCGAAGAGTTCGCGCGAGGATCGCGGCTACCGACCCGGGTGAGCTTCGCCGGGCACTACCGGGTGTCCGAGACCGTGGTCCACTCCGCGATGCGCGCCCTCGAACGGCAGGGACAGGTGCGGCGTGATACCCACAGCACGGCCCTGGTCGTGGCCGAGGAGGACCCGAGGGCCGAGCAAGGCGACCTCGCTCAGCTCCTTCATCGGCTGCATGCCCTTGAGGGGCGGCTGGAGCAGCTCGCCACCGCACAGGCGTCGACCGCCCCGGTGGACGAGGCGCCGGCCTCCGCCAGGAACGCGCGGCGCCGCTCGGCTTTGCGTGGCGTCTCTGGCGCGGTGCGGCGTGGAGCGCACCGCGTGCTGACGCGCGGGCATCTGTTCTTAGGTCGAGGTACCGGCCATGCCCGGTAGCGAGCCGGACGGCCGCGGCCTGGGCCAGGGCGGGGGCTACGCCATCTACGGGGAAGCCGTGGCCAGCGTACTGGCCTTGCCAGAGAGGATCGTCAGGGCGCGACCACTCCTGCTGCTCCTGGACGAGGCTTGGTTCCTCTCCCAGCGCAGAGGCTCCCCCGACGCCGAACCGACTCGCCTGCTGCAACAGGGCCGCGACGCCCCGTCTTCCCACCTCGCCCACAGCCGTTTCACGCTGCCCAGCACATAGGACAACCCGGCATCCCCGGGCAGTGCTACTCGGCCCCAACCCGTAAGGAACAACATGTCCATCGCCCTCGTCGACGGTTATTCGACCGGAGCTGCCCTGGCGGCACGTCTTCACCACCTGGGTGTGCCCTGCTCTCACATCCAGAGCCAGCCCGTCGTACACGACTTCCTACGCCGCACTTTCGACCCGAGTCACTACACCCGTGATTACGGCTTCATCCCGGACTTTGCGGACCTGGCGAACCTGCTCAAGCGCGGCGGAACCACGCGCGTCGTGGCCGGGACTGAGTCCGGAGTGACTCTCGCCGAGACCCTCTCCCACGCCCTGGGTCTTCCCACCAACACCCCAGATCAGCGAGCGGCGCGCCGCGACAAGAACCTCATGGGCGGCGCGGTCGGCGCCGCCGGACTGGCGACTCCGCGCACTCATCTCGCCACGTCCACCGTTGCCGCTGCTCGCTGGTTCAGCGCCTCCGGGCTCCGGGAAGCCGTCGTCAAGCCCGTCGACTCCGCCGGCTCGGACGGGGTGCGCTTCTGCCGCACGGCCACCGATGTCCGGGACGCGACGAAGGCCGTGCTGCACAGCAGGAGCATCTTCGGCCGCCAGAACACGGCCGTCCTCGTACAGGAACGCCTCATGGGCACCGAGTTCTACATCAACACCGTCTCCCTCGATGGCCGACACAAAGTGGCCGAGACCTGGCGCTACACCAAACGGGCCCGCCCCGGCGGCGGCCCCATCTACGACTTCGAGGAGCCCGTGCTGGCGCACACTGCCGAGGCCCGCCTCCTACGTGACTTCACCTTCGCCGTCCTTGACGCCCTCGGCATCCGCAACACCCCGGCCCACACCGAAGTCATGCTCACCCGGCACGGTCCCGTCCTGATCGAGACGGGTGCCCGGCTCGGCGGCGCGACGGCGCCCGCCGTGGTCGAGCGCCACTGCGGCATGTCCCAAACCGCCCTGGCCGCCGCCGCCCTGGCTACTCCGCAGGTCTTCGACGACTTCGAGGATAGCCACTTCATCTGGTCCGGAACCTTGCGCAACGTCAAGTTCATCAACCACAGGACTGGCCAAGCCGACCAGGCTGCGATGAGTCGCGCCGCTGCGCTGCCCAGCGCCGTCGCGGTCTGCCCCGCCGTCGACCACGGAGAACCGCTCCAGCCCACCACCGACCTCCTCAGTACTCCTGGATTCCTCTACCTCGCTGCGGAATCGACGGAACAGGTGAGCCGCGACTACGCCCTGCTCAGGCAGTGGGAACGGGAGGGACTGCACACCGGCGACATGGCGGTGGCCGGCGGCAAGACCATGCCGTGAGCCGCGTGGAGCAGCATCATGGAGCGGCGGGCGACCTTGAGTGCAGGCCAACTCGGCACGTTGCGGTCCGTCCCGGGAGAACATGACCTCATGAACGTGACCACCCGCTACGTTGAGGAACTGACGAACGCTGCGGCGAAGCGGGGCTACGGGTGGACGTATGGGCCGTGGAGATCTGACGGATGCGGAGTGGGACCGGCTGGAGTCGTTTCTGCCGCCCGGTGGCACGCGTGGAGGTCGCTGGAGTGATCACCGCAGGGTGATTAACGGGGTTCTGTACCGGGTGCGCACGGGTGTGCAGTGGCGGGATCTGCCGGAGCGGTTCGGGCCGTGGGAGACCGTCTATAAGCGTCATCGCCGCTGGTCAGCGGATGGAACGTGGCAGATGTTGCTTTCGAAGGTGCAGGCCGCCGAGGATGCCGCCGGCCGGATCGACTGGGACGCGTCGGTGGACTCCACCGTGGTGCGGGCTCATCAGCACGCCGCCGGCGCGAGAAAGGCGCCCCGGCCGCGGTTCCTCAAAAGGAGGCCGAGCGGGGGACGAACCAGCCAGGTCGATCCTCCGCTTCGTCCGCGCGGGGCTGCTCCTGCTCGTGGCCGCGCTCCTGATCCAGCGGACCCGCATGGTTATCCGCGCGCAGAAAGAGAGGCGCCGTGCCTGAGCGCCGTGCATTCCGCTGCGGCGGAATGCAACGGAGGATGCCATGGCGTACCGCCCTTACCCGTCCCGCGATCGCGCACTTCGGCAGCTCGCTCGCGCCGACCGCCCCACGCACCGCACCTGGGTCACGGACAACGGGTCTGTCGCCGAGGAGCATGAGTTTCCCGGGCAGTCCCTCGCCGTCATGTTCGCCCGAATGCAGGAGGTCAGGGCGGCTTAGGCGCGCATCGCCAAGATGTTCAGCACTCTGCGCAGGGTCGATAGCACCGGGTGGGAACTACGCGCCTGAGCGCTGCCCTTCGGAGCAGGTCATCGGGGAGATCCATGCACGCAGGCTACGCCCGAGGGGGCGCCGCCTCGCGGACCGCCCCGAGCGCGAGATGCCACGGGTACGGGCGGCGCTCGCCGGAGGGGTTCGGAACGAAGCCGCCCTCGCCGTACAGCACCCGCACACCCATCGCCCGCAGCTCGGCGACGCTCCGGTCGAGCGCGTGATGCCGCGCGTAGGCCGCGTTCACGCACGGCATCGCAACGAGAGGGATGCCCTTCCCGATCGCCTCCGCCGCGAAGCCCACGACGAAGCTGCTCGTGAGCCCGAGCGCCCAGGCGTTGATCGAGGTGAAGGTGGCGGGCGCGAAGAGCGCCACGTCTGCGCGCGGCCATGCGTCCCCCGCGCCAGGGTGCTTGTACTCCGAGCGCACCGGGTGCCCGGTCAGCCGCTCCAGTTCCGCCATCTGCGGCTCCAGCCAGCGGGCCGCTGCCGGGGTCAGGCCGAGGCACACGTCGTAGCCCGCACCCTGCGCCTCCTCGATGACCGGCGCGATGTCGAGCACGGGCGGAGCGGCCGAGCCGAGCAAGTAGAGAGTCGTCATCCGTTCATCCCATCGTGCACGCGCTCGAACATGCAACCGCCCCCAACCCGGTGCAGGTCAGGGGCGATTGAAGCTCCGCGCGGGCGTTGCGCGGTACCGTTGGGTCCTTGTTCCCGTGGGGTGCGAGCGGGTTCTGCCCGGCCGGCTGCTGGCCGGTGACCTGCTCGTGCCCGCGCTGGGCCGGGAGGGCGTGCCGTGCTGGTACCGGCCGCCCCGGTTCCCGGGCCACCTCGACAGTCCGTATCAGATCTGCACGCTGGAGGCGTCATGAAGGTCGTCCTGGTCGAGCCCGTCGGCCGGTACGTGCGGCATACCGCGTGGGCCTGGGGGACGGGTGTCGTCGCGAAGGATCTGGGGGACGGCAAGGTGTATGTCCGGTTCGTCCACGTGGGTGCCGTCTGCCGTCAGCAGGACCTGGCCCCGGCCTCGCGGGAGGAGATCGCCGCGGTGAAGGACAGTCTGCCGCGGCGGGGCGCGTCATGGCTCGACGTCTGATCCGCCGCGTCGCGTGGACCATCGCGGCCGCCACGGACGAGGCGGGCCGGCCGGTGCCGCCCACGCGGGCGATGGGCTGCCTCGACTGTCACGAGCACTCCGGACCGGTGAGCCAGTCCGAGGGTGACGCGTGGGCGATGCGGCACGCGGCCACCACCGGGCACCGGGACTACGCCGAGACATCGACCGCACGCCTCACCGCTCGGCCCGCGCCGTAGCGACGTCTAGGCGCTGTTTCTCGAATCATGTGCGGAGCCGGATGACGAGAGCTGCGAGGGTGATGGTGCCGAGGTAGATGTAGGCGCGTTTCTCGTGTTCCTGCGCGTCCGTATCGCCGGCCGCCGCCCCCAACCCGCCCCGGACGGTGTCATCGCACTGCGGTGGCTGATCGCCCAGTGGCCAGAAGGGGAGAACGAGCCGGTCAAGTACTGGATCTCCAACCTGCCGGCCGACATCCCGGCCCGGGATCTTGTCCGGCTCGCGAAGCTACGGTGGCGCATCGAGCACGACTACCGCGAGCTGAAGACGACGCTCGGCCTCGACCATTTCGAGGGCCGCTCGTTCACCGGCTGGCACCGCCACGTCACCCTCGTGACCGCCGCCCACCTCTTCCTGACCGAGCAGCGGTACTGCCCAAAAGTCCCTGCCAGGGCTTGACCCTCTACCAGGCCCTGGCACTCCTCCAACACCTGTTAGCCACCTGGACCGGCACCGGCCCCACCTGTCGGCAACCCACCCCATGGCAGCCCTACGACACCACCTAACAAAGCCCTACTAGGAGGCTGCCCCGTGCACAGCGACTCGCAGGCGGCTGATGCACTTGTCGGTGGCGGTGCTGTTTCACCCGCATTGGCAGGGCAGACGGTCAGCAGGCTGGGCATCGCTGCACAGTGTCCGCCATGACCGAGTTGCCTCCTGACCCGCCTCGGCTCCGCGTCCTGCTGGGGTACGTCGAGAGGCAGATAGCGGAGACCGATACGGTCGGTACGTGGCTGCGACTCCACATGATGCGATCTCGAAGGCTCTCGCTCAAGCCGAAGACTCACCTGAGCCACGTCGGTCGCGGCGCCCGGTGAAGGGAGGTGGCCCCCTTCCCCTCTGATGGCGGCGACGGAGCCGCGCGTCGGCTATCTGGTTGAGCAGCAGAGTGGTCACCAGGGCGCCGGACCCGCCATGATCCACCTGACCGACTGCCCGACGGTCGGGAAGGCACTGCCGCGAGTCCGGGCCGACGAGGCGCGAGCCGCGCTCACCGACCCTGGGTTCGGGTCATGCCCTCGATGCCGGCCCGACAGCGAACTGGGCATCGATGTGGCGTGAGACTTCTTCCCTGCCCATGTCGGTCAGGTGCCGAAGGATGGGACGTCACGAGGGTGAAGGTTCGGTCGGGGCCGGTCGTCTGGACAGAACTGGGCCTGCTCTTGGCGCTCCCACTCGGCCGCCGTGTGTGCCAGCGGGGCCGGTCAGTTACCGAGGTTGAACTGCCCGGTGTTCTTGACGGTGTTAGTGATGTAGACATTGGGGAAGAGTTCCTCGTTCGTCCCGTTGGCCCGTTGGATGGTGGCGCTCATCGTGACGCCGATCGGGATGGTGCTGTTCTCGTTTTTGTAGACGGGTGTCACCTCGTAGAGGAGCGCGTCGCTGGATCCGAAGGCTTCCTCCGGCCCCTTGATGAGGTTCTGTGCCGCGAACTCGAAGGTACGCATGCTGGGCGTGCCCGTGTTCAAACCGGAATGCCAGCAGGGGACAAGGTTGAACCGCGTGATTTCGGTCGAGCCCTTGCCGCCGAGGATCCTCGCGACCAGGTGGCACCGGGACAGCGTGGAATCGGCCGGGTGCGCCGCGCGGAAGGCCCTTGCGTCCAGCCAGCCGGTGATGTCACCTGAGGTCCCGGTCCCCTTGGCCGTGTCCCTCCCCACACATGCCAGGGCCCGGGTCGGCCGCTCGCCGGCTCCGAGCTCCTTGACCGTCTGCTGGACGAGGGGTACCGGCTCGGTGGTGTTCCAGAACCAGCCGTCGCCGTTGGACAGCGCGGAGGCCGGCTTGTCGTCCTCGCGGCAGCGGATGTCCGGGCCGGTGTCCGGGGTCGAGATGGTCAGCTCGAACGCGTCGCGGTCGATCACCCGCTGGTCCGTGAAGCCCTCGGCGAGCTGGTCGTCGGCGAACGCCTTCTCGTCGGGCGTGACATGGGCCTGCACACAGGGTGCGGCGGGGTTGTGTTCATGCGCGTCGTTCAGGATGTACGTGTCCCATTCACCGCTGCCGAGGCTGGGTATCAGCCGGACGCACTGGGCTCCGGGGGCACCGCCCTCCTTCGTCTCCCCGAACGGGAAATCGCCGCACCTGTCGCCGTTGACGAGTTCCGGCTCCTGCTTGAAGCCGCCGCACGTACTGGCGGTGCGGCCGCCCACGCCACTCGTCAGTCTGGTCAGGGGGTGGCCCCTCAAGCCCCAGGCACCCTGCTGATTCCGCTGCGCCCACTCGTAGGCTGCGACGGCACCGCCCGGCTCCCCAGCCGTCGTCTTCAGCGGCACGACGGGCATGACCGAGGGGACGGCACAGCCGGCCGGTGAGGTGCCCCCGACCGCGTCGTCGCAGCGGATCTTGGCGGGGTTGTCCCACCCGGCGTTTGGGTCGACGAGCGCGACACCCGGGGAGGTCACGTACATGCGGTAGGCGGTGGTGAACTCCGCGGTGGCGCCCGGGAGGGGGGCCGAGGAGTAGCTGACGGTCCCGGTGTGGAACTGCCCCACGACGAGGTTGCCGCCGTACCAGGGCTCGTCGTCGGTGGCTGTGCATCCCGTCCCGCAGGAGGAGCGGAACTTGGCGGTGAGGGCGGTGACGGCGTCGCGCGCGCTGGTCATCCGTACGGTGATCTGCTCGTCCCAGGTCGTGGCGTTCTTCTGGAGCGTGGCGCTGGTGGAGACCTCCAGCGTGCCGCGGCCGATCTCCTTGCCATTGGTGTCACGGAGAATGTAGACGACGTTCACGCCGGCCACGCAGTACCCGAATCGCGTGTACGTGTAGGTGCCGGGGCTGCTGATCTCGCAGGTGGCGGCGGCCGCCCCGGAGGTTTCTTGTCTCGCGGCGCGCTTCGCCGGCGCGGGGCTCGCGCGCACGCACGCCTCGGCGGCGCCCGCCCGACGTTCCTTCGAGCCGGCGGCCGTGGGACGGCAGTTCTCCCCGGACGCCAGGGTGACGGGCCGAGTCTCGATGGGAGCGGAGACACCGGCCGGACCGCTCCGGCCGGTGTCTGCGCCGGCCTGGCGGGGGGAGGCTTGCGACGCCTGAGAAGCCGGTGCCATGGCGGTGGTGGCGGCGCCAAGAATCAGGGCGGCCAGCAGCGTGACGGCCGCGCGTCTGTACCGAGTGAACACGGAGGATGGTCGCATCGTCGCGGAGACCTTTCGGGTGCGAGGTGCCGTGGGGCCGGCCGGGGGTGCGGGCCCAAACCGGCCTTCTCACGGGAGTGCGGTGCTGTCGGCGACCGTCAGCCGACGGACGGGTCGGCCGGTGCGGCGGACCGCCGGGCCTGCGCGGCGCTGCGCGGCCCTCGGGACGGCCGGTCATGGATGGCGCCTTCGCCGGACCAGGGCGCGCGGGTGGGGCCGGCGTGCCGGCGGTCAGATGAGTGAGGCCAACCCACCGGTGATCGAGGAGACGAACTCAATGCCTCCGTCGGCTAACGAGTCAAGAATCGGTACCCGCCTGACGATGGGCATGATCACCTTGGAGCCACCGAACGTGATCCGGCTGAGGAAGTACGATGCGGCGGCTCTGGACAGCCTGGCGGCGCTGAAGCCGTTGTCCACACCGTCGAGGAGGACTTCCAGCGCGCCCGCCGCCGCGGAGATGCCGTAGGCCCATCCGGCGAAAGGACCCAGTAGGGGGAAGACCATCGCGGCGATGCCGAGTCCGGCCGCCACGTAGCTGGCTCCCACACTGACGGCACCGCAGACGTCGGCCCACCAGCCCGCGTCCTCCCACCAGTTCTCGCCCTCGGAGCCACTGCCGTTCTCGTTGATCTCGTCGTGGGTGTCGGTGTCGGCCGGATCGCGCCCGTCCTCCCTCGCCCGCCGGGCTTCCTCGGCGGCTTCGCGCGCGGCTTCCGCGATTTCGGCCTTGCGCTTCTGAATGGCGATGGCACGGGCATGGCTCGCCGCAGCGGCGGCGGCGGACGCGTCCTGGCCGGCTTCTAGCGCGGAGGCGCGGGCACTGGCGGCGGACGCCTGGGCGCCGGCGGAGGAATTCAGGGCCGAACGGGCTGCGTCGACCGCCGTGTTGGCCGAATAGTTCGCCGAGCGGCTCGCGCGGTGTGCGGCCGCCGCGGCTGCCTTGGCCTGGTTCGCGGAGTTCTGAGCCGCCGCCGCAGAGGCATCGGCGGCGGCGGCGTTCTCCTTGGCCTGGGCGGCGTAGTCGGCGGCCTTCTCCGCGGCGGACAGCGCCTTGGCGGCCCACTGCTGGGCTTCCGCCGCGGCCCGGCGGGCCTCGGCACCCGCCTTGGACGCCAGGGCCGCAATCTCTTGGGCCTGGTGCGCGATCTTCGCGGCGGCGGCGATGGCCCCCCGCATCGCGGCGGCGTGGGTGGCGGAGTCGTAGTCGAGCTGGGCAGCGAGGTACCGCACGGCCAGGACGAAGTTCCGCAGCATCCACGACGGTCCCTCAAGGGCGACTTGCGCGTACGCCTTGGTGTAGGCGCCGCCCTCGGCCATCTCGGTGCCCACCGTCACGGTGTCGTCCTCGCGCAGGGCGATGGGGTAGGTACGGTCGAAGAACTCCTGGACGGCTTCCGGGGTGTTCTGACGGAGAGCGTCGTTAGCGGCCCGGCGGACAGCAGTGCCGGGCTGCTGCCCGATGATGCGGCCGATCTGGACTCTGTTGTCGTCGCCGGCCGAGCGGATCACCCCGGAGGTGAGGAAGTCTCCCACCGCCTGGGCGCTGTCGCTCTCCAGCGCGTCCCGCGCCGCCTCGGCGACGGCGGGGCTGGATATCTGGGCGAGATAGAGAACGGTCTCCCGGTCGTCCTGGTGCTGAGCGATGGACCGGTCGAGGTCGATCCACGAGAAGAGGTCGTCGTCGCCGCCCGCGAGGGCGAACTGAGCCGCTTCCCGCGTCCAGGCGCCCCTGGCGACCAGAAGAGCGGTCGCGGCCTCGCGGCCCTTGGACCTGGCGCCCACCAGATCACCGGAGAACAGGGCGCCCTCGGCGGCCTGGATGAGGTCCTTGACGGCCTGGGCGAGCTGTTCCTCCTGGGCGCGCTGGTCCTCGTACTCGGCTCTCTGCTCGTCCTCGATCCGGGCGAGCAGTCTGGCCTCGTCGATCCCTTGCAGTCTCTCCTCTTCCAGCCGGGCCATCTCCGCTTCCCGGGCGGCCTTCTCGACACCGATGGCGGCTTCCACCGTCCGGGTCGCGATGTTGGCCGCCTTGACTGCCTCGGCCGCGTGGGCGGTCGACCTGTTGGCGTAGTCGATGGCCTGGCCCGCGTGCTTCACCGCCTCGTCGGTGGCGTCGGCCGCGTTCTCCGCGTGGACGGCGGCCGAGTTGGCGGCGTCGCGCGCGCCACGTGCAGCGGCGGCGGCCGAGTTGGCCAGGGCCTGGGCCGCGGCGGCGGACGCGGTGGCTCGGCCGGCCGCGGTGTCGGCGATGTCGGCCTGGCGGCGGGCCTCGGCCGCCTCCGACTGGGCGGCGCCCGCGGCGGTGGCGGCCTGAGAGGCGGCGGCTGCCGCCGCGGCGGCATTGCGGGCGGCCGAGGCGGCCTGGGAGCCGGCGTTCGCGGCCTGGGCGGAGGCGGTCGCCGCGTGGCCGGCCGCCGTGGCAGCCGTACGGGCGCGGACGCCCGCGTTGCGGGCGGCGACGGCTGCGTTCTTGGCCACCTCGGTCTTCGTGGCGTCCCTGGACGCGGCGATCGCGGCGCTGTAGGCGCGGGAGGCCGCTCCGCCCGCGATCGCGGCGGCCTGGGAGGCTGCGGTGGCCGCCCAGGAGGCGCGGCGGGCGGCGGCCACCGCCGAGTTGGAGGCGTTGATGGCGGTGCGGGCGGCGTCGGCCGCACCCTTGGCAGCGGACGCCGCCTTACGGGCCGCGGCACCGGACTTCGCCACATCCTGCTGGGCGGCCTCGGCCTCCGCCGCAGCCGTCTCCGCGGCCTCCTTGGCACTGGCCGCGGCGGTCTGGGCACGCTCGGACGTCTCGACGGCGAGATCCGTCGCGGCCTGGGCCCGTCTACCTTCGCGCTCGACGACCGCGACGAGTTCCTCGATCGTCGCCGCCTCCTGGTCCCGGGCGCGCGCGATGTGCTGGCCGGTGTCCAGGAACCATTGGACCGCCTGCGCGTCGCCGCTCAGCGCGCGGTTTGCGTACTTGCGCACCTCGGGTCCCGCCGTGGCGAGCATGGTGCCGATCTGGACGCGCGCGTCCTCCAGACGGGCAGTGAACTGGCCCTCGGCCAGGAAGGCGTCCAGGGCCTTCGCGGTCCCCACGCTGAGTGCAGCGGACGCCGCACGCTTGACGGCTGTGTCGCCGGTGGCCATGACGGTCGCGGTCGCCACCCGCAGGTCTTCGAGAAGACCCGGCTCGAAACCGTCCGCGAGGAAGGCGGCGACGGCGCTGTCACCGCCGTTGAGCGCCGCGACGGCGGCGCTGCGCAGCCCCTTGCCCGAGCGGACGAGGCAGCCAGCCACGGCGACGCGGTTGTCCTCCGCCAGTACCTGCGGCAGCGTCCGTGTCACAAACGTCCCGATGTCCGCGTCAGTCCCCACGAGAGCCCCGACCGCCGCCGCCTTCGTCGCCCGGCCTCCGGTCATCCAGGCCCTGACCACCTCGGCCCGCCGGGTGTCCGGTAGTTCGGGCGAACCGCCCACGACAGCCCGCGACGGGGCGGCACGGGCCACGGTCCCCGAGGCGAGGGGCGACGCGGCCGCGGCGGCGATCGCGCCGAGGAGCCGTCTGCGGCTCCAGAAAGTCGGTTGCATGGGCGTGGTCTCCTTGTCCCCGAAAAAGAAGATCAACAATGAATCGACATCACTTGAGCCTGCCCGTTCGCAGCGATGGCGAGGGGCGTGGTTGGAGAGGCGAAATTGAACCATACCCGTGCTCGTACGGCCGATTACCGAAAGGATGCGACGGAAAATTCCCAGACAATGCCATGTCCCCAAGGGCTGCTTTCCGCCATACCTGGAAAACGGAATGTGGCATTTCGTTATCGATCCTTTATGCGCCTCGCGGAACTTACTCGAGATGTGACACACATCACTCAGGAATGCCGTGCGAGCTGGCTACTCTGGGCGACACAAGGAGCGAGGGCCCGACCGCACCGGGAAAATTCGTGGGCACCGAGGCAGCCGCTCTACCACAGCAAAGCCTCGAAGCGCCAGGTCCCGCGAATCCCGATTTGCGGATTGCAAACTTCATCAACCCCCCCTCGCGAAAACCCTGCCGGCAATCAGGAATCAGGCGAAGTCTCCGACGCCTTCACTCCAGTGAAGAGCAATGCCTTAGCAACCCACTCCGAAAAGCGAACTGAGGAATGCGATGAAGACGCGCGCCACACCTCCGGCGAAGTCCCGCGGAAGGAGACTCCTGGCCCGTGTGACGGCTTCTGTCGCCACCGCCGGCGTTCTGGCCTGGGCCGCTGTGACGGCCGCCGGCGATGTTCGCCCCGCCGCCGCGGCGAACATCGCGGACGAGGCCCCCGCGTACGCGGTCGAGGACTACCACTACCCGCGGGCGGAGGAGATCCAGGAGGAACAAGGCATTCTCCTCAAGCGCGGAGACGGGCACATCACGCTGGTCGACTGCCGGCCGGGAACGGGCCTGCTCCACGTGATGGCGCGGGGCGAGAAGGAGTTCTGCTTCCGGACCACCGGGGACTCGGGCCAGCTGACCGTGGAGCTGGCCGGCACATACCTCGTCATGGGCAACGACTACACCACCGAGGTCGACATGACCCGGGACAGCGAGACGAAGACCTACGACATCGAGAAGAACAACTGGACAGCGGTGGGTGAAACCGTCGAGGGAGGCCGCGAGTACGCGCTCGTGGAGATCAGGACCACCAAGTAGAGCCCGGACAGCTCCCGTCGCCCATACCGTCACCGAGGAAAGCAGTCATGCGACAGACCAGACCCGTGCGCTCCGCCGCGCTGGCCGCCACCCTGATCGCGGGTGCCGCCCTGCTCGCCGCCCCGCCCGCCGCCGCGGTGACCGGCCCCGCCGTCGCCCCCGCGGAGACCACCCACGCCTACACCGCCCGGATCACCATCGGTGATCACGACCGCGGCTGCTCCGGCGTCCTCGTCGACCAGCAGTGGCTGCTCACCGCGGCGAGTTGCTTCGCCGGCGACCCGGCCGCAAGCCTCACCGTCCCAGCGGGCAAACCACGGCAGAAGACCACCGCGATCATCGGGCGCTCCGATCTCACCGGCAGCGCGGGCTCGGCCCGTGAGGTCGTGGCACTCGTGCCCCGCGGCGACCGCGACGTGGTCCTGGCCCGTCTGAACCGCCCCGTCACCAACGTGCCCCCCATTCCCCTCGCCACCGCCGCCCCGGTGCCCGGCGAGGAGCTGACCCTTGCCGGATACGGCCGCACCGCCACCGACTGGGCACCGATGAGCCTGCACACCGGTGCGTTCCAGGTGGCCGCCTCCACTGCCACCACCACCGCGATCACCGGCCAGGACGGCGTCGCCGCGTGCGCCGGTGACGCCGGCGGCCCCCTGGTCCGCACGGCCGGGGGCTCCCGCCAACTGGCCGCCCTCAGCAGCCAGTCGTACGGGGGCGGCTGCTTCGGCACCGACGACACCCAGACCAGCACGGGCGGCATCGCGGCCCGCGTCGACGACCTGTCCGTCTGGATGGACGCCACCGTGGGCGCGGTCCCCCTCACCGACTACAACTGCGACGGCACCGAGGACATCGCGATCGCCGACCCCAGGGCCACCGTCGCGGGCGACACCGACGCGGGCCTCATCCGGATCGTCCACGGCGCCGGGAAGGGCACCGCCGAGATCACCCAGGACCTCGGCTGGATCCCGGGCGGCGCGGAACCCGGAGACCGGTTCGGCGAGAGTCTTGCCACCGTCGACTACAACGAGGACGGCTGCACCGACCTCGTGGCCGGCTCCCCCGGCGAAACTCTCGGCGGCCAGGCACAGGCCGGTTTCGTACAGATTCTGTACGGGGCACCCGGCGGCCTGGGGACCGGCACGCTCAAGGCCGCCCATCTGGAACAGGGCATGGGGTCGGGCGATGTCGGCACCTCGGTGCCCGAAGCGGGCGACAGGATGGGCGCCTCCCTGGCCGCCGGCACCACCGCCTCCGGCGAGCCCTACCTCGTCGTCGGCGCACCCGGCGAGGGCGTCGGCGCCCACACCAGGGCCGGCATCTTCTACTACCTACGCGGCACCACCAACACCAGCGTCCACCAGGGCAGCACCGGTGTCCCCGGCGCCGTGGAGGACAACGACGCCTTCGGCGCCTCCCTGAGCGCCGACGCCCACCGCATCGCCGTCGGCGCACCCGGCGAGGCCATCGGCGCCGGTACGAACGCGGGCGCCGTGGTCGTCTTGGACCACACACTGAACGCCGAGGGTCACCCCACCGCGCGGTTCGCCCTCGACCAGGACCTCGACACCGTCTCCGGCGGAGCCGAAGCCGGAGACAGGTTCGGCGAGTCCCTGGCCCTGGTCACCTACCGACCCATGGGGGCCGCCACCGCCAACGAGTCGATTCTCACGGTGGGTTCACCCGGCGAGGACATCACCGTCAGCGGCACCGGCCGGGCCGACGCCGGCATGGCGCAGAGCTTCCGCGTCGGCCCCACCGGCCACAGTCAGCTCACCACCTTCCTCTCCGGCACCGCCGACGACGACATCAGCGACACGTCGGAAGCCGGAGACCGCTTCGGCACGACTCTCTCCGCCGTGAACACCGCGCCCCACGCGGTCGGCACCACCGCGACGATGAGACTGGCGATCGGCATCCCGGACGAGGACATCGGCACAACGGCGAACGCCGGCGCCGTCCTCAGCCTCTCGCTCCTCGGCGAACCCGGTGCCGACGACCAATGGGTGCAGGCGGGCGGCACCGCCGGAATCCCCGGCCCGCCGGGCGCCAACCAGCGCCTCGGCAGCAGCCTCCACCTCACCGGCCGCCACCTGTACGCGGGCATGCCCACCGGCCCGAGCCCCTACGGCTCCCTCCACGCCCTTCCCCTGTCAAACGTGACCCCCGGCGGCACCGCCGCCCCGATCACTACCTACCAACCCGGCCAGGGCAACCTTCCTCCCACCGGCACCCGCTTCGGCCACACCGCACGCTGACCACGGAACCCGCCCAGCCTGGAGCGGACCACCCAGCACGGACGGCGCCGACAGTCGGCATTGCCCAGGGGACGACCGCCCCGGGCAATGCGCCGGCACGGATCTGCGGCAGGTCACCCAGGGCGTGCGGAACCCATACGGACGAGGAGAAGGCGATGGCCACCCTGGCGACAGACCGGCACGGAGCACTGCCGGGTGCCCCGTCGACGTCGCCCTGGACAGCGTCTGGCCCGCAGAACTGCGCACTGACCGACTCCGTCTGCGACCGGTCACTGCCGAGGACGCCCTCCCTCGTCGAAGAATTGCTAACCGACACCCGGGTCCGTGCCTACCTCGGCGGCCCCCTCTCGCACGAACGTGTGGCCGCGCGGCAGGCCGCCTACCCGCAGAAAGCCGACGTCTGGGCCCTGGTCCGCTCCGAGGTGCGCTGGATGCGTCTGGTCGCTTCGCGCCTGGACCAGATGGAGCGTCGCCGCGGTGCGTAGGCGCGCCACCGACGCAGGCCAACGTCTGCCAGAGGATGTTGCGGCTCTCACTCCCGAGGAACTGGCGCACCTCTGTCCTGCCCGCCACGGCGCGTACGGATGCATTTGCGCCCGCATGGCGGCCCATGAGCGTGATCTGCATGTGGGGCGTGTCCCGACGGAGAGTGGATCGCCTGGCTGACGAGCCGCCCGGCCTGAGAATCCTTCCCGGTCGGCGTGGCGCCGCCCCGGGTTCACTTCACGCGGCGAGCGGAGGCGTCAGGTCGTACGGGTCGGTTGGTACAGCGAGGGGGTGGGGTTCGACGGCGGGTGCGTTGACGCGTCGGGCCCACCAGATGCGCAGCCCGTACGGAGGGTGGGTGAAGGCCGCGCGCAGCTTGTGCTCCACACGTGCGAGAGGCGGGAGGGTGCGCAGCAGTCCGGTATTGCGACGCCACAGGCGAAGCACGGCTTCGGGGCCGCAGGCGCGTGCGGCGCGGGCGTCGCAGGCAAGCTCGTTGTGCCATACCCATCCGATGTACAGCAGGCGCAGGGCCACGGCGGCCGCAACGACGGCGGGCAGTGGCAGCCACCCGGTCGCCAGGACCATGAGGAACACGCCGACCGCTTGCAGAATGGTCGAGCGCTGGTTGTCGCGCCGAAGTACGTGACCGAGCTCGTGCTCGAGGACGACCGGCAGGTGTGCGGTCTGCTCCGGCCCGAACCAGTTGCTGCCCAGCCAAAGGTGAGCCCGTCGTCCCTCGCGCACGGAGGCGGCCTCGTTCCCGTCGCCGCCCGGGTGCCAGCCGTCGGTGAACGCGATGCTCAGCCGCTGCAGATGGTGCGCTCGGGCCGTGGCGCGCAGGTGCTGTTCGGCGTGGTTCATCCGCTGGACGAAGTCGCGGTAGAGGGCGCTCGGATCGTGCGGGGGCCGGGAGCGCAGGAGTCTGTTCCAGATGTGGTGCTGGGCCCGGAAGCCCTCGGCTACCTGAACACGGCGGTTCCTGAGGGAGTGCAGTGTCCAGGCCCAGCTTGCGATCATGGCCATGGGAAGGACGTGAAGACCCAGCCGGGTGCCGCTCTCCCAGCGTGTGAGGACGACGATCGCCACCACCCAGCCGACGACGAAGTGGCTCCAGAACCGGTCCCGTATCCAGCTCATCGTCTGCGTCACCGCCCTGATTGGTCGGCCGGGGGCGTGCGCAGTTGCTGGGCGCGGACGGCGGCCTGTCGGCGCTCGCGCCGGTCGGCATTGCGGTGAGCAGCACGTAGAGCCTCGAGTTCCCACAGCAGCAGAACGACGAGGGCCGCCACCGTCAGCGTGCTCATCCAGATCAGCAAGGTGTCCATCGGTCCACATCCCCCAGGGCGAGTGCACGCGCTCCATATCGCGCGACGTGTGGGACGCCCTGGCCGCGGCCGGCGTCCTGCTAGGCAGCTGTCAGTCTTCGCGACCGGCGGGCTGGTGGGCGTCGACGGCGGCGCGGTGTCCCGCCAGGCGGCCCACCTTGGGAAGGCGGGTGCCTGGCCGTTCCGCGGGGCGGGACGTGTGTTGCCCGACACAGCCGAGGCGCCCTTAGCGGGGAGTGCCGCAGGCCCCGGAGACAAGGGGAACGGCCCTGCTGTCTAGTGCTGCTCCGCAAAAGTTCACCGAGGGGTACCACGGAGCGCCACTGGCGCACTTTGACCAGGCGTCACATGCCAGCGCAGTTCGACGAGTTCGGAACGTTGCCTTGCGCCCACCTCTAAAGCATGTCACATGCAATGTGACATGCTTTAGAGGTGGAGGAGCGCCGCGGTGCCCGGAGATCGGATTCGCATCCCCGAGGACGCCACCCGGGTCTGCATCCGGACCGTGTTCGGCCGCAGCCACTACGCGACCGCCGAATTCGCGCGGAGGGCCCAGGAGAAGTACCCCGACAACCGGGACGGAGAAGTTACCTTCGAGTGCGGGCCCGTGCCCGTGCACGTCCGCAAGGGCAGTGGCGGGTTGCCGAGCTGGACGCTCTGGTCCGACGGGTATCTGCACAGCGGTGGCGTGGACGGTGGCGGAGAGCCCCAGTGTTTCCTCGCCACCGAGCCGCTCCTGCGTCACATCCGCCGGGCCACCCTGCCCATAGAGCTGTCCCTCAGTGTCGAGCGCCCCGTCGTCCCGCCGTCTGACGTGTGGATGCGCTGGATCGACGCCACCGGCCTTGACAGCACTTCACTGCAACTAGTCGTAGACGAACGGCCGGTGGGGCCTGACCAGACCGCCACCCGCATCCTGGAACTGATGGCCTATACAGTCCACTGTGCCGACAGCACCACGGACCGGATCTGGGTACTCCGGGAAAAGGTCCACTTGCCCGACCGATTCCCGCGCCTCATCGTCCGCACGACCAACCGAGGCGGCGCGCTGAGTGCCCGGACCCAGATCTTCACCGACGAGGATGCAGCTCTCGCGGCCTTCACAGCGCTGAACAACCACCGACCGCCGGTCGTGGTCGTTACCGAGGCCGCCGAGCGACTGGGCACGACCCCCAAGGCCCTGCGCCGTGCCCTCGCACGGGCCGCCCAGCAGGACAACGAGCCCTATTCCGAAAACGTCGGCCGGACACGCTGGTTCTCCCCGAACGTGATCGAGCACTGGTGGCAGAACCGGCCGGGGCACGGGCCCGGACGTGGCCACGTGACGGCAAGGTAGCGGCGGTTCAGGATCTTCGTCTGTGAGAGGAAACCGGCAGAAAGCGGAGGTTGCGGCCATGGTGTCGGCCGTGGTCGTGGAACTGAACGGCGACATACGCGCGGCGCTCGGGCGGCTGGTGTCCTCGGCGAGCGCTCAGGTCCGTGAGGTGGCGCGGGCGCGGATCATGCTCGCAGCGGCCGACGGACTCGCGAACGCGGAGATCGCCCAGCAGCTGTCGTGCAGCGTGCACACCGTCCGCAAGTGGCGGAGCCGTTTCGTACGCAGTGGCGTTCAGGGCCTGCGGGATGCCGCCCGCTCGGGCCGCCCACGGATCTACGACGACGTGACCCGGGTCGCGGTCGTGGCCGCCGCGACCCAGACCCCACCCGACGGCGCGGCGACCTGGAGCCACCAGGCCATCGCCGAGCAGGTCGCCGACACGGTGTTCGTGGCGGTCTCCCCTTCTCAAGTGGGGCGGATCCTGGCCGATTTGGATCTCAAGCCGCATAAGGTAACCGGCTGGCTCACCCGGCGTGACACTCCCGAGTTCTGGGAGCGGGCCCGGGACATCTGCGCCCTCTACCGCGATCCACCTGAAGGGGCTATGGTCCTATCCATCGATGAGAAGACCGCGATCGCAGCCCATTCCCGCAAGCATCCCAGCCGCCCGGCTGCCCGGGGCCAGCGCGCACGCCAGAAGTTCGAGTACGTCCGGCACGGCACAGCTTCCCTCGTCGCTGCCCTGGATGTAAACAGCGGAGAGGTCATCGCTCGGAACACCGCCACCGCCTTCACCGCCTTCCTCGACCAGCTCGATGCGGCCATCGCCCCGGGCAGGGACATCCACGTCGTGCTCGACAACGGCTCCTCCCACACCGCCAAGCACAGCAAGAAGTGGCTGGCCGACCACCCGCGCTGGCATGTGCACTGGACTCCGCCGCACGCCTCCTGGCTCAACCAAGTCGAGCTGGTCTTCTCCGCGCTGACCCGCCGAGTTTTGCGGCACGGCGACTTCGCCAGCCGCGACGACCTCATCGCCAAGATGGACGACTACGTGATCCACAGGAACGAGACCGCGAAGCCCTTCCGGTTGACCTACGCGGCAAGCCCACTCAAGGCCGACTGACGCCCCGGACACCCCTCCACGAACTTTCGCGGAGCAGCACTAGCATCCTCCGCGTTCTGGCAGCGCTGCCTCGCGCCGAGCTCAGGCATGCGGGAATTGCGGGAGGCGGGCGGGGCGAGGGGCCCACGGGCTCGTGCGCGGGGTGCCGGGGAAGGTTACGGCAAAGGGACCCGGCGACAGCCGGGTCCCTTCTTCTGTAGCAGGGACAGGAGAGGAGACTGATGAGCTCGGCGACACCCGCCGGGGAGCGGAAAAAGTTTTCCGGCTTTTTGCACCGGACCTCAGTCCAACGGTCCGCCCCGGCGGGCCACACGATTGCTAAAGATCAGCCGATCGGCCCACGTCTAACGCAACATGGAATCCGTAGTTTCAGCAGTACCCACTGCTAACGGAGCGGCTCAACCTACACCTGCCCGCGGCCGCGCACAGGTGCCCACCCCGGCCGAGGCCAGGTCACGGATGGCTCAGCCCTTGGCAGCTTCCTTGAGCTTGGAGCCCGCAGAGACCTTGACGCTGTGGCCGGCCGGGATGTCGATCGGGTCGCCGGTCTGCGGGTTGCGCGCGGTGCGAGCGGCACGGTGGGTGCGCTCGAAGGTCAGGAAGCCGGGGATGGTGACCTTCTCGTCGCCCTTTGCGACGATCTCACCGACGGTCTCGGCGAGAGCGGCCAGCACGGCGTCAGCGTCCTTGCGGGTCACCTCGGCGCGGTCGGACAGCGCGGCCAACAGCTCACTGCGGTTCATAAGCGTACTCCGTATCTCGGGGACGTCCCGGCCGCGCAGCGGCCGGGACACATCGAGCTGTGATCCTCCCACCCACGACTGACGGCCATGGCGCTGGCACCGTCTCGCACGCGTAGCGACGTGTACGCGGCGGGCCGTGGATGGGGCCGGGCACCGGTCGAGGGGGACCCCGGCACGGTGTCACACGCGAAGTGGATCAGACGCTGCGCATCACTGCGACGACCCTGCCGAGGATCGTCACCTCGTCGGCGGGTAAGGGGGAGAAGGCATCGTTCTCGGGCATCAGCCACACGTTGGTGCCGTCCTTCTGAACCGTTTCACGGTTGCTTCAGCATCTAGCATGGCGGCCACGATGTGGCTGTTCTCCGCGACGGGTTGACGGCGCACGGTGACCCAGTCTCCGTCACAGATAGCGGCCTTGGTCATGGAATTGCAGACGACTTTGAGGACGAACAACTCACCGTCGCCGATGAGCAGGCGGGGAAGGCGGAGGACGTCCTCGACGTTCTGTTCGGCGAAAATCGGATGGCCGGCCGCGATGCGGCCTACGAGAGGGACCTCGACCATGGCCGCGTGCGGCGCCTCGGGCTCGCCCTCGGGCTCGGGCGTGCCGCAGGTGTCGAAGGTTGCGGAGAGCACGTAGGCACGGGGCCGGTGGGGATCCTTGCCGAGGACGCCCTTGCGCACGACTTCCCTGATGGGCGACGGAGAACATGCTGGATACGCCAGCGTGGGCACCGATCTCCCGCATGAGGCGAAGGACTGTTGCACGGCCCGGCGGCTGGGCATGAGCAACGGGCCATTTCTCCGCTGCATGGGGGGTCCGCCGCCGCTGCGGTCGGAATTCCTGGAGTCCCGTGTGGGTACGTGCGGCGACGGGGTGCGAGGTGTACAGGAACCATCAGGGGCAACTTCAGACCTCGCCGACTCTCCTTGCGTCCCGCCAGGCGGGACTGGCTGGTGTCGGCAGCCCTTCGCCGGGGCGAGGTCGGTAGTCGGCTGGCGCCGGTCACGGGCTTACTCTACGCCGCGCGGCGCCGGGCTGAGACGATGTCTCGCGCTGGGGCGGCCGGAAGGGGTCTGGATGGCCTCGTCGTGACGGACGGCCGCCCCAGCAACTGAAGACGGAGAGTCAGGCCAGCTCGCGCCAACTGTAGGAGAGGTCGACTCCCGGGTATCCGCTGGGGAGGAGCGCTGGGTAGACCGTTGCCGACCTGAGAGTCGCGGTGAGAAGGCCGCGGCGCTGGGTGTCGGTCATCGAGCGTCGCCATTGGTCCAGCGCATGCTTGGCCGAGACGGGGACGTTGAGTTCCAGATCGATCCCCTCGGCCGTCAGGAACTCCTGCGCGACTCCGAGCTCACGGCAGGCCTGAGCGGGAAACGCGCGAGCGAGGACCTCCTTCGCGACACGGATCTCCAGTTCCTCGACGCGGAGCGCGGGCAGACATCCTGTGGCGCAGCTGTAGGAGGCAGGTTCGCCGCCGCCGGTCAGGAGCAGGCCGCACAGCCCGCAGGTGAGCAGGTCGGAGAGCAGCGGCCCGTGCCAGGGGGCGGGGTCTGCTCCCCGGGCCATGAGGACGGGGGCAGGGTGGGTGTTCCGCGGCACAAAGGTGACCTGGCGCAGGTCAGGACGTTCGCTCGGCACGGTCATCAAGCAGGCCGAGATCGGGTACGGTCCGCTGTCCGTGTGCCAGACGAGTACCTGGGATTCGGAGCAGTACGTCGGGGAGGGGGCCGCGGCGCGTTCCAGGTGCGCGGCCGTGTCCCATATAGCGCGCAGTTCGGTGTTCCGTGGGGCTGCGGTGACAGAGTCTCGGAGGAGGGCGGAAAAGGACCAGGCTACGTCGTCCCAATTCGCCAGGCGTCTTCGTGCCTCACTGTCGAACAGGATCCAGCGCATCAGGTTCCAGCCCGCGCGGGCCGAGTCGGGTAGCAGGGCGCGGGCGAAGCTGTTCGCCTCCACGGTGCGCCAGGTGCTGTCCACGATGAGGGACGGGATGTCGTAGCTGTGGAGCATGCTCCGGAGATGTTGGTCGAGGGGGCCCGCCGCGGCAAGACGGGCACGCTGGCTTTCGGGGATCCGGAGGGCCTTGATGACGGCCTCGACCACTTCGGCGCCTGGCCAGGCGGTGCTCTGTTCAAGTGCGAGGTACTGAGCTATGGAGATGCCTGCCCGTTTGGCCACCCGGGCGGGATCGAGAGCGGCTCGGGACCGGTAGATCGCGACTACCTCCCCAAGGGTGGCGATCACCATACTCGGCTCCTGACTTCGACATTGATCACCCGGGGAGGATGCCCGACCGGCGCTGTACTCGCAGTTCTGCTGACGGTACGGTCTCAGCGGAAGGACTGCTTGCATAGTGCTCTGACCGGGAAGGTTCGCCGGGTTGCGGGTCGCGGTGGTGGGTGCCGGACCGGTTGGATGTGAGCCGACAGGCCGTCCGACAGGTGGAGGCGCGTGGTGGCAGAGCCTGTTCGAGTCCGCAGGCTGACCGATCAGGAGGGGCAGCGGCTGCAGCAGATCGTGCGCCGGGGCAGTACCAGTTCGGTGCGCTACCGGCGGGCGATGATGCTGCTGGCCTCGGCTGGCGGGAACCGCGTGCCGGTGATCGCCCAGCTGATCCAGGCCGACGAGGACACCGTCCGCGACGTGATCCACCGGGTCAAGGAGATCGGCCTGTCCTGCCTAGACCCTCGGTGGGCGGGAGGCCGTCCCCGCCTGCTCAGCGATGACGACGAGGACTTCGTCATCCAGACGGTCACCACCCGCCCGCGCAAGCTCGGCCAGCCCTTCACTCGCTGGTCGTTACGAAAACTCGACGCATACCTGCGCAAAGTCCACGGCCGGGTGATCCGGATCGGCCGCGAGACCCTGCGCTGCCTGCTCGCCTGCCGCGGCATCACCTTCCAGCGCACCAAGACCTGGAAGGAGTCCACCGACCCCGAGCACGACGCCAAGCTGGCCCGCATCGAGCACGTCCTGGAGCACTTCCCCGACCGTTTTTTGGCCTTCGACGAGTTCGGCCCGCTGGGCATCCGCCCCACCGCCGGGGCCTGCTGGGCGAAGCAGAACCGGCCCGACCGCCTGGGCCTGCCTCCGGTCCGCCGACCGGCCCGCCGGTCCTCGAGCCCTCCAGAGCACGGGGTGCATGCGGAAAGGCGCGGGCATCATGGCGACCCCGGCGGGCGGGGCGGAAAGACTTCGTTACCGGCGCATCGCGGCAGAGCTGCGCCAGCAGATCCGGGCGGGGACTCTTCTTCCAGGAAGCCGCCTCCCCTCAGTGCGCGAGCTGATGGCGGCGCACGGCGTTGCCATGGCCACCGTGCGGCACGCGCTCCAGGTGCTCATCGCGGAACAGCTGATTCACTCGGCGCAGGGCGTGGGGACCTTCGTCGGCTCGTCGCCCGCGTCATCTGGCGCCGCCGGTCATGCGGAGGTGTCCGCATGACCTCGGCGTCCGCACAGGCGAATGGGAGCGCCGTGGAGGACGCGAGCACCGAGCTGGCCGAATGCGCTGGGGACGGCCCGGCGCTGAGCGTGCCTGCCGGTGGTCTCGCGATCGAGCGGGTGGATCCTCCGTATCAGTTCATCGCAGCCCGGCTGAGGCAGCAGATCGCTTCCGGCGTCCTCCGGCCGGGTGACCGACTGCCTTCGAGCCGCGAGCTGGAGAGGCACTTCGGGTACGCCTACATGACCATCCGCCGAGGCGTCGACGTTCTGCGTACTGAAGGGCTCGTCAACACCGTCCACGGCGTTGTCAGCTTCGTCGGCCCACGGACTTCGGACTCCGGCCCGGCGAAGGTCACACCGAGGCGTCCTTCGGGCGGGCCCGCTCGGCTCGCAGGTGGCAGCCGACAGGGTGAGGCGGGACTGAGCCGGCAGTTCGCTGAGCTTGCCGAGCGAGTCCAGGCCCTGGAAGAAGCCGTGTGGGGAGCCGGACCGGAGCAGTAACGCAGTCGCCGCGCGGTGCGCATGGCGCCGGCGGTGACGCAGAGACGGGCGGCTGCGTGACCTCACGCTCGAATGCAGAACAGACTGCGGCGGCCGTTGACCTGCTCCGTACGCGAGGTCCTTAGGCCCTTCAGGGGCGCGCACGGGAGCGTCGGGCGATCAACTCGCACACAATCCCGTAGACCGCAGTCGCGTCCCGGATGGAGCTGCCTCGGGCCATGAGAGCACGTCGTACCGTGCTGCGTGCCCTGGGGTGCGTTGGGCTGATCAACAAAGCTTCGGCCACCGCCGCTTCAAGTTCTCGCAGATGCTGGACTTGGCGCTCGGTCGCGTGCACGCCAATCGTCACAGCACCTCTCTTGAGGTCCACGGTCGAGCCCGCGGACGGAGCGAGCGGTGCAGGCTCGGGGACCACCTGAAATGCCACATCCGGGGCACCATCTACGAGCCGCTCCGTAGGCACCCTGTGCCAGTGCCAGCAGAGCACAGAGGTCGAAGAGGCTCACATGCCCAAAACCCCGGCTCGACGGTCGCCACAGGTAGGCTTCGATCATTTATGGGTACGGCTGCACGAGAGCGGTCCGGTTCCCCCCGCATCTGCCGTGGGGGGAACCGGACCGTTCGTCGTAGGCGAGATCAGATGTCGTAGCGCCCAGCCTGAACGTCGTTGATGAAGCTGGCGAACATGGACGGCTCGAACTGCAGGGCCGGGCCGTCCTCGATTTTCGAGTCGCGGACCCCGACGACGCCAGCGGTCGCAACGAGGTCGGCGATCTCGACACAGTTGTTTCCGTCGTTGCTGTACGACGACTTGAACCACGCCCCCTTGGGCGCGAGGTCAAGAGCGTTCTTGCTGATGGTCATGTGTTAGATCTCTCGGGCTAGTCGTTGCAGGAACTGCGGCGTCTCCGCAACCGGGAGAGCGCCATCCCGCAGGGCGTCGAACCTGCGGGAGTATGTCCAGACCTCAGTGTCCTTGTCCGTGAGGCTGGACCCGCCGTCGGCCATATCCATTTGAACGACGGTCGGAATCGGATCGGCGAACTCCATGAGCGAGAAATCGTAGGAGAACCGATACGTGGGGGTGCCCTGCGGGACCACCTGCAGGGTTACGTTGTCGAGCGTGGACAGCTCTGCCAGCCGCTCGATCTGCTTGCGCATGATGTCGCGGCTGCCTCGGACTCGACGGAGCGCAGCCTCATCGAGGAGAGCGCGCATCTCGACCGGATTATCCCGGGTTAGGATCTCCTGACGTTCCATGCGCAGAGAGATCCCCTTCTCCACGAATTCTGTTGTGCGCTCCTCGACCGTCTTCCCGGCCTCGAAGATTGCGCGGGCGTAGTCCTTGGTCTGGAACAGACCGAAGATCACGTCCGGCTGCCATGCTCGAATAGTTTTGGCGCCGTCCTCCAGGCCGACGTACATCGCGAGGCCCGACGGCATGGTCCGGGAGTAGATCGACCACCAGCCACGGTTCAAGCTGTCGCGGTGAATGTCGACCAGAAATGTCACGTCGTCTGTATCGGTGATGCCGTAGCGCTGGAGCAGCGCGACGAGGTCCGCGGCTTTACGAAAGGCCGAGGTGCCTCGCTCGACCCGATACAGCTGGGAGTCGGATACGTCGAGTCCTTTGACGGCATCCTTCAAGTTCGTGATGCCGGCCTGCTTGCGCAACCGCTCCAGCTCTCGGCCGAGCTGCACGCGCCTGACAGTGGGTCCTGTAGGGGCCGCCAAGTCCTTGCCTCCTGCTTCTACGAGTCCACCCGGGCCTGCCCGAGTCCAGTGCAATCAGTCGAGAGTCCCCCCGGACTGGCGGAGAGCCCCCCAACTTGGCGGAGAGTCCGCTGGATTCCGGAACGAGCCCTGAGTCTCGCACCTGGAGCCCTCCTTGTTAGATCTCTCGGGCTAGTCGTTGCAGGAACTGCGGCGTCTCCGCAACCGGGAGAGCGCCATCCCGCAGGGCGTCGAACCTGCGGGAGTATGTCCAGACCTCAGTGTCCTTGTCCGTGAGGCTGGACCCGCCGTCGGCCATATCCATTTGAACGACGGTCGGAATCGGATCGGCGAACTCCATGAGCGAGAAATCGTAGGAGAACCGATACGTGGGGGTGCCCTGCGGGACCACCTGCAGGGTTACGTTGTCGAGCGTGGACAGCTCTGCCAGCCGCTCGATCTGCTTGCGCATGATGTCGCGGCTGCCTCGGACTCGACGGAGCGCAGCCTCATCGAGGAGAGCGCGCATCTCGACCGGATTATCCCGGGTTAGGATCTCCTGACGTTCCATGCGCAGAGAGATCCCCTTCTCCACGAATTCTGTTGTGCGCTCCTCGACCGTCTTCCCGGCCTCGAAGATTGCGCGGGCGTAGTCCTTGGTCTGGAACAGACCGAAGATCACGTCCGGCTGCCATGCTCGAATAGTTTTGGCGCCGTCCTCCAGGCCGACGTACATCGCGAGGCCCGACGGCATGGTCCGGGAGTAGATCGACCACCAGCCACGGTTCAAGCTGTCGCGGTGAATGTCGACCAGAAATGTCACGTCGTCTGTATCGGTGATGCCGTAGCGCTGGAGCAGCGCGACGAGGTCCGCGGCTTTACGAAAGGCCGAGGTGCCTCGCTCGACCCGATACAGCTGGGAGTCGGATACGTCGAGTCCTTTGACGGCATCCTTCAAGTTCGTGATGCCGGCCTGCTTGCGCAACCGCTCCAGCTCTCGGCCGAGCTGCACGCGCCTGACAGTGGGTCCTGTAGGGGCCGCCAAGTCCTTGCCTCCTGCTTCTACGAGTCCACCCGGGCCTGCCCGAGTCCAGTGCAATCAGTCGAGAGTCCCCCCGGACTGGCGGAGAGCCCCCCCAACTTGGCGGAGAGTCCGCTGGGATCGGACTCAGGCCCTGAGTCTCGCACCTGGAGCCCTCCTTGCAAAGCTTCCGTTGTGCTGGCATATGCCAGCTCATCTGAATTTTTCACTTGGGGTTGCAATGCAACTGTCGCATGGGGGACGGTGGTTACGCCACGGAGACTGACCAACACCGACTGTGCTCGGGTGGGCCAGGCTCCGACTCTCCCGGTGGACCTTCGCCCTGCCACGAGCGGCGGTCCACTCCCGGCTCGGATGGAGACCCCCATGTCATCCCGCACAATGCCGACGCCTGACACGGCGTGGATGGACCTCGGCAACCAACGCCAGCGCGAATGGCAGCCGACGCTCAGGACGGCCTCGAACCGCGGCCTGTACCTGCAGCGGTTGCGGGTCTCCAACAACCGGGAGTGGCAGTCCACTCTGCCGAACCCGGAGAACCGGCGTCAGACGCGCTACGTCACGTACGCGGTGAACTGCAAGAACGGCAGCGCCGACGAGGATCTGAGTACCCTGCGCAAGTGCGTCGAAGACGTGAAGGGCGCGGTCGGCTACTACGTAACTGACTCGTACGGAGCCAACGACCCGAACGACCGGCCGGGCTGGCTAGAGGCGTGCCGCCTGCTGCAACTCGGCTTCGTCGACGGCATCGCGGTCATGAACCGAGACGTGATCAGCCCTTCGGACAACCAATACGAAGCCGTCGTCCAGTGGATCGGCGGGAGGCCCGCGCTGCTGATGCTCGTCTGGCCAGAGGGTATCGGCTCACGCATGTCCCCTGTAACGCCCAGGATCAGGGAACGCTTGTGAGCACGCAGCGCCTCGCGGACGCGGTTGTCTCGTGGAGTCGCTATTCCTCCAACGCGCTTTCCGGGCGGGGAATCTGGCCACCTCGCGCATACGAGCTGGCGGTGTGTCCGAAACCGATCCATCCGTGGGTCGAGAGAAGGAGCCGAACGTGCGCCACCTGACGCGAAGGACGTCGATTCCCCCGTGGCCGCGCGGGGAAGCAGACCAAGGAGCATGCGCCGTGGCTTCTCCCCAACGTGTCGTCTTCAATCCCCCGGCGGCCGAGCCTCGCCCCTTCGCGTTCGCTGCCGATCTGCCGGCGGACCGCGAGGCGATTGGCCCTGTCCGGCACGACCTGGAAAAGCAGCTCCACCAGGCGGGGCTCGGGCATATCGCCGACGATTTTGTCCTCAGCGCTCACGAGCTCATGGCCAACGCAGTGGTGCACGGGTGCCGTGACTCTCCCAAGGGCACGATCACCGTGACAGCGATCTGTGACGGGCGCCGGATCAGGCTGAGCGTGGAGGACCCCTCCGCCGCCCAGCCTCATGTACGCGATGCCTTGGGCGAGGAGACGGGCGGCCGCGGTCTGCTCATCGTGGCCGTCTTCGCGGACTGCTGGGGTGTAAGGCCGCCGTCGGAGGGCGTAGGAAAGACGGTCTGGATGGAGATGGCCTGTACGCCTCCAGCAGGGAGGGGGGCGGCATGAGCCTCACTGAACTCGTCCGCGCCAGCATCTCCCGGCGTACCCCGGCTCATATGTCGCCGCCCTGCGGGCGTTCGGCAGCGTCGGCCGCCATGGAGACCGTCGCTCTAGTGCTCGATCAGAGCGCCGCCGTTCCCGCCACGGTCCAGGACGCTCACGACCTGCTGGACAGGCTGCGTGAGCATCACGGCCAGCTCGGCCAGGATGCGGGCGCACGCGGTCCCACACCGTTGACAGCCCACGTGAGCGAGGTTCTGCGAACGTCGGGGGCGCTGATCGCCCGTGCCTTGCCTGACGGCCTGGTACAGGGCGCTGATCACGTTCGCAGCGCCGCGAGTGCCGTGAGGGGGCTCCTCACCGCCATGTGTGAGGCCGGCCTCGTGTGCATCCACCAGCCTGAGTGCCCATCCGCCGCGGCCCCGGACTCCCAGACCGCTCGCGTAGTCCTTCAATGCCCGGAGATCGGCTACAGCCGCTTGTGCAACGGCATCGTGCTGTTCGACGACACGGGATACCTCAAGCCGGACGGCGAGTGCGGCCCTCCCCGCCGACCGCTTCCCTAGCCGCTCGCGAAGCGGTCCCACCCCTGACAGAAAAACCGTCCTGACCGGAGATCCGATGACTCCCATACTGAGCCCCCGACACCCATGGCGGCTGCAATTCAGCGAGATTCCGCTGCCTGCGATGCTCCCGCGCGAGAGCGATGTCGTCCACGTCAGCATGGGACTTGGCATGGCCGCGCTCGACGCGATGATCGATTTCGAGAACCGGGTCGGGCCGCTGCTGTGCTGCATCACCCACCGCCGACTGCTCGTTCCGGTCGACTCCGGTGCCGCCTCGTTGTGGAGGGCCTCGCACTCGGTGTGCGACACAGGTCTGACACTGCGGTGTTCACGACAGGGCCCTCCGTCGATGTGCCACGACCGTTTCTGGGTCATGCCGCCCCAACCCCGGGCCTATTCGACCACCGATCCGATGACCTTCCATCACCGCCTCAGCCTGGCGCGATCCCAGATGCGTGACAGCTCCCGACTGGGCCACGGGCCCCACGCGATCGGCGGTTCGGACCTTCCGAGCACTTTCACCGTGCAGCACGAGCCGTTTCTCGCGCCGCCCGAGCATCCACAGAGGGTCTCGGCCGCCACAAGCTTCGTGGGGATTTGATGTCTTCTCTCATACAGGCTGCCGCCCTGTACGTCGCCCCGGTCGGCGTGGCGTCCACCATCGCGGTGTCTGTCGTCGCTGCACGGTTGCGGCGCGCACTGGGTGCGCAGGAACGCGACCTCCGGCAGGCGGATCAGTTGCTCAGTACCATGAAAGGTCAGGTGGCGGTCAGGGACGCCGAGGCCCGCCACTTGGCTGAGGCCCGGCTTCCCGCACTCGTCCAAGCCGTCCTGCTCGGGAGCAGCGACGGGCATGCCGAGGGAGAGCTGCGGCATTCGACACTGGTCGGGACTCCCACCGATCACGCTCACCAATCGGTGCTGCAGCAGGTGCGAGTGCTCGCCGAGGGAGCGGGGGACCGCGCGGAGGAAGCTGCTCGTTCCGCGGTGCTGGCTGTCACCCGCTCTGTCCAGGCCCTGGTCTATGAGCAGCAGGGCGCTATCACGCAGCTGCTGGCCACGGAGCATGACGAGAAGGTCCTCGAGCTGGTTCAGCCCATCGACCACACTGGCAGCCAGCTGGCGCGGCGTCTGCAGATCCTCGGGGTTCTGACCGGGATGTGGCCCGGCCGCCAGCGCGACGGAGCCGCGTTGCTCGATGTGGTCCGGGGCGGGGTGTCCAGGATCCGCGACTACCAGCGGGTGCAGGTACCCAAGGAGTCCGCCCACTACGTCGCCGGCCGGTACGTCGAGCCGGTGGTCCTGGCGGTCGCCGAGCTGCTGGACAACGCTGCCCGGCACAGCGCCCCCAGTACCCCGGTAGAGGTCAGCATCCTGGAAACGCATCACGGCATCAGTATCCAGATCCACGACGCCGGTGCGGGCATGCCGCCCGAGGTGCGGGAAGAGGCTGAGCTGCGTTTGTCGGGTCGGCGCGAGGCCCGATTGACCGAACTGGGCGCACTGCCCAGCTTCGGCCACTTCGGAGTCGGCACGCTGGCCAAGCGGTACGGATTTCGTGCCTCCGTCGACGAGGAGCACTCCGTCCACGGCGGAGTGCGCGCGGTCCTGTACCTGCCGCGCGCACTGCTGACCGCGCCCCCGGAGACCCTGCGGCAGGAGTCATCCACGCCCCACCACCAGCCCCCCAGTCCTGGGGCGGCAGCGCACCAGCCGCCGCAGTACGCGATCGCTCCCGACGGCCTTCCCGTCCGGGAGCGTGCCCTCGGACGCCGGGCCGCCCCCGCGCGTCAGCAGGCCGCGCCGGTATCGCCCGAGGCCGGACAGGCGCTCGCCGCGTTCGTCCAGGGCGTCGCGTCCGCACGCACCCACACCACAGATGAGGAGTCGACATGCTGAACCACAAAGTCCGCCCCGACCTGGGCTGGCTCCTTGACGAGCTGGTCGCCGCCCCGGAAGCCCGGCACGCCATCCTGCTCTCGGCGGACGGCCTGATGACGGCCACCTCCCAGTACGTCGACCGAGACCTCGCCGACCGGATGGCGGCGATGGCGTCGGGCATGCAGTCCCTGAGCCGCAGCGGCGCACAGTTCGTCGAGCCCGGCGGCTCGCCGTGGGAGCAGACCATGGCGCTCTACCAGCACGGGTACCTCTTCACGATCGCCGCGGCGCGCGGGTCCTTCCTCATCGCGTCCGCCGGCCGTGACGTGGACGTTGCCGCCTTCTCCCACCAGATGGCGCTGACGGTGAAGCGTCTGGGTGCGGAACTCGCCGTCGCCCCCCGGCACTCGCAGGCCGGAACCGCATGAGTCCGGCACGGCGAGGTGGTGACCCGCTGGTGCGGACCTACGTCGTCACCTCCGGCCGGTCGCACGCCAGCCGAAATCACTTCGACGTCATCACCCTGATCACGTTGTCGGACGCCGCCAGCCACCTCAGCCGTGCCCATCTCAACCCCGAACAGCACGCCGTCCTCGAACGGCTGGCCAGCAGCGCGCAGTCGGTCGCCGAGCTCGGCGCGGCCCTGCGACTGCCGGTGAGCGTGCTGCGCATCCTGCTGGCCGACCTCATGACGTCCGGACACATCGCCACCCGGCAACGCATCACCGATTCCGCCGATCCCACTCGCAAGCTGCTGGAGGACGTCCTTGCCGGCCTACACAAACTCTGAACCCGCGCCGAAGCTGCGGGGGGACGAGCGCACCGCGAAGATACTGGTGGCCGGGCACTTCGGCGCGGGCAAGACCACTTTGGTGCACGGCCTCTCCCAGATCGAGCCGGTCAGCACCGAAGAGATCATGACCACCGCGGGCGCCGACGTGGACAGCACCGACCTGCCGCTCAAGACCACGACCACCGTCGCGATGGACTTCGGCCGTCTGCACCTCAGCGATGATCTGGTGCTCTACCTGTTCGGAGCTCCCGGGCAGCCCCGCTTCTTCGAGGTCCTGGAGGGCCTCGCGGTGGGGGCGCTCGGCGCACTCGTGCTCGTCGATACCCGGCGGCTGGGCGATACCTATCCCATCCTCCAGGTCGTTGAAGACCTTCAACTCCCTTACACCGTGGCGGTCAACGCCTTCGACGGCGCGCCTGTCATTCCCGATCAGCGGCTTCGCGAGGTCATGGCCCTCGAAGACAGCACCCCCCTGGTGACGTGCGACGCCCGGGACCGATCCAGCTCGCGCCAAGCCCTGATTGCCCTGATCGAGCATCTGCTGACCACCTACGCGCCGGAAGCCGCCCGATGACCCAGCCCCAGCCCACCCCCGCATGCCCCGTCTCCCGCGCAGAGCAGCCCGTTGTGCGCAGTGGCCCTCTGCCGATCCACGGCGGCGCCTTCACCGCCGATCCGCACGCCACCTACCGCCGGTTGCGTGCCCAGGGGCCCATCGTGCCGGTCGAGATTTCGCCCGGTGTCTACGGTTACCTGGCCGTCACCTACCGGGCGGCGGTCTACCTCTTGCGCAACACGCCCACCCGGTTCGCGAAGGACCCTGCCCACTGGGAGGCCCTTCGCCGCGGCCAGGTCCCGGCCGACAGCCCCGCCCGGGCCATGATGCAGCCGCGGGACAACGCGCTCTGGAAGGACGGCCCTCAGCACACCCGCCTGCGGCGCGCGATCACCACCAGCCTCGCCAGCGTCAACACCCACGCCCTGGCCGCCACCGTCGCCCAGATCGCCCATCAGCTCATCAGCGCCTTCTCCGAGGCCGAAACCGCCGACCTGATCGCCCAGTACTCCGATCCGCTTCCGATGCTGACCGTGGTCGACATGTTCGGCTGCTCGCAGGAGCTCGGCGGTCGCATCGTCGACGCCCTCACACGTCTGTTCGACGCGGGATCGGACGCCGCCCAGGCCAACGCAGAGGTGGAGGCCGCCTGCCTGGAACTGACCAGCCTCAAGCGACGTCATCCGGGCCGGGACGTCACGACGCACCTGATCGCCGCCGGCCTCACCGACGCGGAAATGATCCAGACGATCCTCCTCGTCATCGGTGCGGCCGCGCCCCCCACCAGCAACCACATCGGCAACGCCCTGCGCCGCATCCTCACCGACCCGCGGCTCGCCGGCACCGTTCACGACGGTGTCCGGCCCGTCGCCGACGCCCTCGACGAAGTGCTGTGGGACAACCCGCCCGTCCCGAACTACTCCCCGCTTTACGCCCTGGGCCACCAGACCTTCGAAGGCGTCTTCCTCCAGAGCGGTTACCCGATCCTGGTCTCCTTCGCCGCCGCCAACGGAGACCCCGACCTCGTGGTCGCGACCCCGGGCGGGCGCACCGGCAACCGCGGACACCTGGCCTTCTCCGCCGGAGTGCACGCCTGCCCCGCCCCCGACCTCGCCCGGATCATCGCGGAGACCGCCATCGAGTGCCTCCTCGACCGGATCCCCACCATCGAACTCGCCGTGGCCGAGCACGATCTCCGAAACCGCCCCGGCACGTTCCTGGCCGGCCTGACTGCGCTGCCGGTCCGCTTCTAAACCGCGATCTCCCCTCCAACGGAAAGTGACCTCCATGACCAGTCAGACCACCGGGTGCCCCTACCGCCTCGACCCGTCCGGCTCGAACATCCAGCAGGAGGCCGCCGAGCTGCGCGCCCTCGGCCCTGCGGCCCGTGTGCTCCTGCCGGGCGAGATCCCGGCCTGGTCCGTCACCGATCCGGGCCTCATCCGCCGTCTGCTCGCCAGCCCTGACGTCTCCAAGGACGCCTCCCGGCACTGGCCGGCCTACATCAACGACGAGATACCGAAGGACTGGCCCTGGCGGATCTGGGTCGACGTGCGAAACGCCCTGTCCGCGTACGGGGACGAGCACAGCCGCCTGCGCCGCCCTCTGGCCGGAGCGTTCACCGCCCGCCGCGTCCGCGCGCTCGCACCGCAGATCGAGCAGATCACCGACACCCTGCTCGACGACATCGAAGCCGACGGCGCCACGAAGGTCGTCGACATCCGCGCGCACCTCGCCTGGCGGCTCCCCCTGCTGGTCGTCAACGCCATGCTCGGCGTCCCGGAGACCATGCACGACGCCTTCCGCGACGCCGTCGGCTCCCTGTTCTCCACAGACCTCACTTCGCAGGAGGCGCAAGCCACGCAGGAGAAGGTCTACGCCCTCATCCAGGCTCTGATCCAGCACAAGCGGGAGAACCCCGGCGACGACGTCACCTCCTCCCTCGTCCAAGCACACGCGGCAGGGCGGCTCAACGAGAAGGAGCTGGCCGACAGCTTCGTCCTGCTGATCGGCGCAGGCCACGAGACCACCGTCAACCTCCTGGACTGGGCCATCACCAACCTCCTGGCCCACCCCGAACAGCTCGCCCTGGCCACCTCCGGGCAGGTGACCTGGGAGCAGGTCGTGGACGAAGCGCTGCGCCACCAGGCGCCGATCGCCAGTATCCTCATGCGCTTTCCCACCCGCGACATCACCGACCAGGAGACCGGTCTCGCCTTCGCGGCGGGCGACGCGCTCATCATCAACTACGCGGCGGCCGGCCGTGACCCCCAGCACCACGGCGAGAGCGCCGACGCGTTCGACATCACCCGGACCACCGCCCGCGAGCACCTCGCCTTCGGGCACGGGGCCCACTACTGCCTGGGTGCCGAGCTCGCACGGCTCGAAGGCCGCATCGCCCTGCCCGCGCTCTTCGCCCGCTTCCCCTCGATACGACTGGCCGTCGAACCCGACCAGCTCCGCCCCCTGCCCAGCCTCGTCTCCAACGGCCACACCCACCTCCCCGTACGTCTCACCGTGTAGCCCGTCCACCACACCGCAGGGCGATATCCGCGCGAGCGGGTACAGCGGCGTTGGCCTCACCCGCGCCCGCCTGGCCCTCCGGCGCCACCTACCTCAAGGCGGGCGCGAACGTGACGCTCGCCCCCCCATCGCTGGTGGCTGGCCGAACGGGACGGCGCCTGAGGACGCCGACGCACTGACCACCCGCACCCGCACTTCGTCGGCCACTTCTTGGCCGGCGGTCTACCTGGACGGACCCTTCATGACCGCGCTCATCGAGGACCACGCTCTCGTCGGTGACATGCACACCGCCGCTTTGATCCACCGCCGTGGCTCCGTCACCTGGCAGAGCTTGCCCGCCTTCGACTCCCCCGCCCTTTTCGCCTCGCTGGTCGGCACCCCGGAGCACGGTTCGTGGGACCTGTGCCCCACTGCCCCCGACGCCCAGGTACGGCGCCGGTACCTGCCGGGCACCCTCGTGCTGGAAACGACGTGGACCACGCATGACGGCCAGGTCCGCGTCCTGGACTTCATGCCGACGCGGGCGCCCGACAGCGGCACCCCCCAGCTGATCCGGATCGTCTACGGCGTCCGCGGCGAGGTGCAGATGTCTTCGCAGATGCTGGTCCGCTTCGCCTACGGCAAGGTCGCGCCCCGCCTGGTGCGCCACCCCCACCAGTTCGGTGGTGACCGGTACGCGGCGCTCGCCGGGCCGGACTCCCTCTACCTAGACGCCTCGACACCGCTGAGCGAGCACGCGGACGGGAACATCGAGGCTGCCTTCCTCTCCCGGGCCGGGGAGCAGCAGGTCCTCGCGTTGTCCTGGCAGCCCTCCCACCTGCCCGCGCCGCCCCGTCCCGACCCCGCGGCCGCCCTGGAGAGCACCCTCTCGTTCTGGTCCGACTGGTCCGCTCGCAGCACGTACACCGGCCCCTACCAGGAGGCAGTGCACCGCTCGCTGATCGTCCTCAAGGCGCTCACCTACGTGCCCACCGGCGGCATGGTCGCCGCCCCCACCACCTCGCTCCCCGAGGAGATCAGCGGCGTACGGAACTGGGATTACCGCTACACCTGGCTTCGGGACGCCGCGATCGCGCTGGGCGTCCTGGCGCTCAGCGGCTACCTGGAGGAGGCGGCCGCCTGGCGGGACTGGCTCGCCCGCGCCGTCGCCGGCGACCCCGCCACCGTGCAGATCATGTACTCGATCAGGGGCGAACGCGACCTCCCCGAGAGCACCCTGCCCCACCTTCCCGGGTACGAGGGGTCCTGGCCCGTACGCATCGGCAACGGCGCCGCCCACCAGCCGCAGCTCGACGTGTTCGGCGAGGTCCTCGACGCCTTCCACCTCGCCGAGGAGGCCGGCCTCGCCCCCTGCGACGACGCCTTCGCCCTCCAGAGCGCCCTGCTCACCCAGGTTGAGACCCGCTGGCACCTGCCGGACGCGGGCATCTGGGAGGGCCGCGGCCCCGAGCGGCACTACGTCCACTCGAAGGTCATGGGCTGGGTCGCCGCGGACCGGATGGTCCGCCGCATCGAGGCCGGCCGCGCCGACGGGCCGGTCGAGAAGTGGCGCAAGCTGCGCGACGCCATCCACGCCGACGTGTGCGCCCGCGGCTACGACCCGGTCCGCAACACCTTCACCCAGTCCTACGGCTCCACCGAACTTGACGCCTCCCTGCTGCTCATCCCCCTGGTGGGCTTCCTCCCGCCGGACGACAAGCGGGTCATCGGCACCATCGAGGCGATCCAACGCGAGCTGTTCACCGGCGACGACGGTCTGATCCTGCGCTACCGCACGACGGGAGACGAGACCGGCGCCGACGGCCTGGCCGGCGACGAGGGCGCCTTCCTCGCCTGCTCCTTCTGGCTGGTCGAGGCCCTGACGATGATCGGCCGGACCGCCGAGGCGACCGCGCTCTTCGAGAAACTCCTCGCCCTCGCCAACGACGTCGGGCTCCTCGCCGAGGAGTACGACTGCGTCGCCCACCGCCAACTCGGCAACTTCCCGCAGGCCTTCAGCCACTTCGCGCTGGTCTCCGCCGCGCTGCGCCTGGCCTCCGGGGAGAAGACCGCAGCCCGTGACGAAGCGCTCGGACTGGACACCGCCGCCTGAACACCGGCTGCCCGGCCCAGCACCGGACCGGGCAGCCGCCCACCCCCCTGAACGCCGAAGAAGAGGACGACGCTACTCGTGTCCCCGGCCCTGCTCCAGCATCACCACCCGGCGCCTGCCCGCCGCCCGGCGCCCGCGGCGGTGCGCCCATGACGACGGCCAATTCACCCGAGCCCCTTTCCCGCACCTACTTCATGTCAACGGAGAGCGACGACGATGCCCGTCCACCCGGTACTGCCGGACACCGGCCTGTCCTTGGCAGCTCCACCTCGCCTCGCCTACGTCCAGGAAGCTTCTGCGGTCTGGCAGGCGACCCTGGACGACGGCCGCGTCCTGGCCATCAAGAGCGGCTGGGCCTACACCCACACGACCGCCTGGACCCGATGGGCGCCGCGCCGCGAGGCCGAGGTCCTGCGTGCCCTCGGTGACGACGCACCGGTGCTGCACGGCTGCACGACCACCGGCACCTGGTGCGCTCGTCCCTGGCGAGCCGGAACCACTCTGCAGGATGCTGCCTGCCATGGCGAGCAGGCGCTGGCCACCGCTGCCGCCGGCGCGGCCCGCGCCCTGGATGCCCTGCACGCCCGCGGCGTGATCCACCGTGATTTCGCCCCCGACCACGCCCTGCAGGGACCCGACGGAACTACACATCTGATCGACCTCGCGCTCGCGGCCGGCGACTTCCCCTTTAGCCCCTCGGCCACCTTCTCCTTCTCCTTCCCTGGAGGGAATCCTCGCTACGAGTCGCCGGAACTCGCAGGGGCCGCTCCGGCGACGGTGGCCAGCGACACCTGGGCCTGGGCGGCCAGCGTCTACCGCGCCGCGACCGGCGGCACCACCCTCACCGACGCCCCCGATCCGATGACCCCCGCCGCCCGCCTCCATTACCGGCAGGCCACCGCTGCCGGACACCGGCGCAGGCCACTACCGGGCCCTCTGGGACAGGTCCTGGAGGGCGCGCTCCACCCCGACCCCTGCCGTCGCTTACCCCTCGCCGTCCTTGCCGACCAGCTCGACGCCCGCCTCCGGGAGACCGCATGAACGCCCCAACATCCGCCAGCACCAGCAGCACCAGCAGCACCAGCAGCAAGAGCCTGCTGGCGCAGGGGCTTGGACTGGCGGTGATCAGCTGCGGGGGGTCCGCAGCCCGCGCGCTCCTTGCAGCCGGGACATCGGCTGGCGTGGAGTGGGGGCCGCGACCGGCCGCGATCGTCGCCGTGGGACACGCCCTGACGGCGGTAGTGATGCTGGGCTGGCTCAGCTGGCGAGTGATTGTCCGTACTACGCGCTCTTTGGGCGGCGGGAGCCGCAGGCAGCAGGTACTGCAGCGATGCGCTGCGGTGGCGGCCGGCTACCTCGGTGTGCTCTCGTCCGTGCCCGGTGCGGGTGCTCTCGGCACGGCCTGGAGAGGGGTAGTGCTCGCGTGGCTGGCATGGGAAATTTGCCAGGCTCACGGCCTCCGGCTCGGCTGGGGGAGCCCCACAGCGGCGGCGGCCGACCGCATGCACACATGGCGCGGCGCCGTCTTCAGCGTGCTGGCGTGCTTTACCGGCATAGCACTGGTCAACGTGCTGTCGGCGGGCCTGCAGATCGCGGCGATTCCGGGTCTGCCGCAGCAGGATCAGCTGGATGCTCTCGGCCTGAGCAGCCCGGCGGACGGGCTGCTCGCCGTGGTGGGCAGCGTGGCGGTGGAGGACATCGTGCTCGTAGGCGCCCTGACCACCCTCATGACAGCGGCCCGCAGTCCACGCTGGGCCGTCTACGGGGTCGTCACCTTGATCGAGGTCCTGATTCACGGCTATCTCGGCCTTCCAGCTCTTGGCATGATCGCGTATGGGGTCATGCGCGTCCGCCTGTACCTGCGCTACGGACGCGTCCTCCCGCTGATCATTGGCCACACCGTGTGGGACCTCACCACCACGCTGCCGAGCCTGCTGCACGCGTCCCCCCTGATGCACACCGCGATCGTCGCCGGAGTGGGGAGCGGCTGGATCATCGCCTACACCTACGCGGAGCGCCGCGCCACGGTCGAGAAGGAGTACGCCGCCAGAGAGGCCACCAGGCAGGCGGGTCCCGGCATCACGCGAGACCTCCCCGTCGCAGGAGCTACCGACGAGAGGGCGCTGGAGTGACTACCGAACCGCGCCCCGGCTGAGATCCCCTCGCCCGGTGGCCTCCCCGCTCCCCCGCCATCCACCCCTCTGCTTGGAGTCTGCCGTGCCCAAATCCGCCGCCTGCGCGCCGAGCGCCCTACCACCCGACCCGGTGCGCCGTCTCCTGAGCAAGGCGGGTGGTGACCTTGCCATGGCGCAGGTGGTGCGGCAGGACCCGCGCGGCAATGCGACCCTGTGGCAGCTCACGGACACCAGATACCGGCAGTGGTACGCGAAATGGCACGCCACGTCCGAGTCCCACCGCGCCGAGGTCATCTTCTACGAGCATCTCGGCCCGCGTCTGCCCGGTCGTGTGGCCCCTCTGGCCGCGCATGACACGGACACCCAGTGGCTCCTGATCAGCGCCTTGCCGGGCGCAGCGGTGCACCAGATGTCCCCGGCGCACAGAGGCGGGCCCTTGCTCGATCAGCGAGTCGACCAGTTCCGTCAGGCGGGGCGGTTGCTCACCGAGCTGGCCGCGCTCACCCCGCCCGACGCCTTGCGCGGTTCACCACCGGCGGATTGGGCCGGGCGCCGGCAGGCCATGCTCGAGCAGGCCGCCCGGCTGCACCTCACCCGCCCGCAGGTGGAAGCGCTGGTGCGCGCGACCGAGCACGAGCCGCGGATGGCGGATATGCGTGTGTGCCACGGGGATTACACGTGCCGCAATTGGGTGTGGGTTCCTGCGTCGCGGCGGCTAGTGCTCCTCGACTTCGGGCGTGCGCACGCAGGTCACCGCCTCAGTGACCTGGCGCTGTGCGAGTACCGGCTGCTCCCCCAGGAGCACCCTGACGTCAAGGCGGCCTTCTACGCGGGGCTGGGAGGAGCGCCCAGCGGGGAGGATCTCGCTGACTGCCGGGCCCTGGCTGCTCTGGACGCTGTCGCCGCCCTGACGGAGGGGGGCCAGCGCCAAGACGCGGACACCCTGCGGGAGGGGCAGATCGTCCTGGCCCGCCTGTGCCGGGAGAAGAGAAACCGCCCGCCTGTGGTCTCCAGGCCCAGGCGTCGGACGATCCCGGGCGATTTTGACGTGGAGGAGCTGAGGTCGATGCGGCCATCGGCTCTGGCCCTGCGCAGCCCGACAGCCGGGGAGGAAGCTCGCCTACAGGAGCACGGCGCCCAGCAGGCCAGTCGCGGCGTCGGCCTCAGCGGCCTCGCCGCCCTGGTCCAGCCCGCGCTGTGGGCCGCAGCCCAGGATGTGCCGGCGCCCGCACGAGCCGTGACGCACGGCCTTTACCTCACCGGCCTGGTGAGCCGTCCCCAGCTCTGCCTTCAGGTGTACATCCAGTACTTCACACCGCTCCTGCGAGCCGTGAGCGAACTGTGGGCGCAGGGCCTGTCCCCCTCCCAGGTCGCCGCCTGCCTGAATGTGACAGTCGCCCAGGTGCAGGCCGAGATGACCAAGCTGCGTGCGGCCGCCGAGCGGGCGTCCCGCTACTTGACCTGTCCCGTCCCAGGCAGTCAGCCGGACGAAACGCTGGTCCGGGCGGCCTGGAGCGCCGGTCTGCTCTCCCCGGCCGGGAGCGGTGCAGTGCGCCGCCTTGTCACGGCCGCCAAGCCGGGCCCGTCCGCCGGCGTGGTCGAGTTGACGCCGGCCCGCCGCTCCGTCCTGCCCGGGTACGTGTGGGGCGAGGCCCGGCAGGACACCGCACGACGCCTGCACCTCACGGCCGCGGCCCACTCCCAGCGCCTCCGGCAGCTGGAGCGCTCGCTGCGCCCTGTGCTGGGCGCCGACAAAAAGATGTCACGTCAGCAGGTCACGCACGCGGCGTTGGTGAACGGGAGCATCCATCCACCGGCGCGCCAGGGCTCGCTGCCCCTCACGCCGCCCGAGCGCACGGCGCTTCGTGCCTGGCTGTACGGCTCCTCTCTCCCGGAGGCCGTCCTCACCCAGCGTCTGGCCCGCGTCTTCAGGGAACTGACGCGCAGTGCGTGGATCAGCGGGGCGCCCGAGGGGGCCGCGCTGGAGGGGCGCCGAGTGATGGCCCTGTGGTCCCTGGGTGTGCTGAACGCCCGGAACACCCCGGACACGGCCCCGCCCCAGCACCCGGTTTTGCGCCCGCGGCGCTCGCCGGCCCACTGGTCGTCCACCGCGGTGCAGGCTGCCCGGCGCCCCCCCGATGTGGGAGCGGCGCTCCGCGACGTGCAGCTGGTGCGCGTGCAGTCCGCGTCCGTCATCTGGCGGGCGGCACTGGAGTCCGGGCGGCGCGTAGCTGTCAAGAGGGGGTGGTCGTCCATGGAGGCGCGATGGGCGGGGCACGCTCCGGCCTACGAGGCCGAGGTCCTTAAACGGCTGGGCGCGCGCGCCCAGTGGGGCTACCTGCCCGGCCGCACCAGCACGTGGTGCCTGCGGGACTGGCACGAGGGCGAGGACCTGTTCGGCGCCGCCCGGGCCGGGCTTCCCCGGCTGCTGACCGCGGCGGCAGGCGCCGCGGGCGCCCTGGCCGCCCTGCACGAGCAGGGATGGGTGCACGCGGACATGGCCCCGGAGCATGTGGTCCTTGACGAGTGCGGCGTCACGCGCCTGCTGGACCTGGCGGTCGCGCAGTCCCGTGGGGCGCAGCAACTGCCTGAGGAGGTGCGCTACCCCTACCCCGGGGCCAACGCGCGCTACGAGCCCCCCGAGATGTCGCTCGGTGTGCTGGAGGGTGAACCGCCCGCGCCAACGCGGGCGGGCGACACCTACAGCTGGGGGGCGAGTGTCCACCACGCGGTCACCGGCCATCCGCCCACCGATGCGCCCCCGCCCTACACCGCCGAGTCCTACACCCTCTTCCGCCGGGCCACGGTGGCGGGGCGACGGCATGGCGCGCGCGTGCCCGGCCTCCTGGGGGAGGCCGTTGAGGCCGCCCTTTCACCGGACCCGGACACCCGGCCCTCTCTCAAGGAGATCGCCGACATCCTGGCCCCCGCCCTCTGCTTCCAGGACTGACACCATGCATGCCACCACCCCCCTTCCGCCTCGCGTGCCGCAGCAGCCTGGGCCGGGCGCCGGCCGCGCCGCGAGTGCCTCCCTGCCCGGCCCGGGGCAGCTTTCCCGGACCTGGCTGCGGCACGACACGGCGGAGCTTGTCAGCGCTCTCGCCCTTTTCGGGATCAAGGCCCGGGGAACGCGCAGCCTTGACCGCTGCACGCTGTCCCTGGACCCGCAGGGCGCCGACCGGCTCGCCCAGCTCCTCCGCGCCAGTGCACCGGCTGCACCCGTCACGGGCGCGCGTCCCGCCTTGCACCACGCGCTGACGTGCCTGGGCGTCAGCGCCCGCGTCAGCAGCGGCGAGACCGTCCTCATCCACGACCTCTCCAGCCAGACGCTGCGCACCCTGACAGACCGGCTGCTGCTGGTGGCACCTGTCCAGGCCGCCCTTGCCCATCGCCTGCGCGCCGCGATCTCCTACCCCTACCGCGGTACGCCCTCGCCCACCGCGATCCCGCTGCCCTGCGAGGAGCCCGCAGGGATACGGCTGCCACGACTGTCCCTACGCTCGGCTGCCTACCTCGCCACCCGCCTCGCCCTGCCAACGGCAGGAATATCCTCCTTCATGTTCATGCCATTTTTGCCTGCCAATGGCACTGGCGACCCGGCAGATGTTGCGCTGCGACTGGCCGACGTCCTGCACCGCGTGACCGGCATCGCCGTCCCCGTGCACCCCATCGCCCCTCTCGCGCGCCGTACCGGAGCTCGTCCCCGGGCAGCGGGCCTCGACGTCGCCCCGCTGCCGCCCAGCACCACCCCCGCTCTGCTGCACACGCTGCAGCTCCCCGCCGCGCTGGACGCCGAGGACATCACGGCATGGCGGATGCTCGCGCAAGGCCACGCCCCGGACACTGGCACGGTCGAGGCCCAGGTCATCCCCCGGCTACGCACCCGCGTCCGCGCCCGTGCCGCGCACATGGCGCAGCTCGCTGTCCTGTATGGCGTCGCCACCCCCGACGACCTCCCCCATCTGCTCCCGATGCCCGTCCACCTGACGTCCGAGGAGCAGGCCGTCTTTGAGCAGCACGTCCTTGGCCATACCCCCCGGCAGATCGCCGAGTCCGTCAGCATGAGCACCACGGAGGTTTGCGCGCATCTCCAGATGCTCCAGGAGGTCCTGCACTGCTCCAGCAGCGTCCAACTGCGCGCGCACGCCGTCGCGCACAGGATCGCCCACCCCGCCCCGCCGGACACAGGCCGCACCACGCCGGCCCTGCGCATCGCGTGCTGGGCTCCCGAGCTGATACCTCCTCCGCTGCGCGCGCCCCAGTACCACGCGAGTGTCCTGCGACTGCCCGCAGCGCTCCGGCACGACGAGGACGACGCACTCCCCTCCGTCACTACTGCGCGAGGCTCCGGCAACTACAGCGCGGTCATAGCGGTCATAGCCGAGCAGGCCCTCACCCGCGTCACCGGCTCCGCCGCGGCCATGGAGGAACAACTGCGCTACCTGCTGGCGCTGCTGCGCCATCCGGCCGTGGATCTCGCGGTGCTGCCCGCGAGGCTGCACCTCCCCCTCCTGCCCCCGGCCGCGTTCGTCCTGCACCCCGGTGCCGGAACACAACTGTCCACCCTGGGGCCACAGCAGATCACTGACGCCGAAACCGTCCGGGCACTACGCCGCGCCTTTGACCAGCTGCGGCGGGAGGCAGTGAGCGGCGAAAAGGCCAGGCCGCTGCTGCGCAGCGCCCTACGCAAGCACGCGCGCTCCGCCGGTGCCCCCTGCCCGCGCGCCCGGCGAGCAGGGGAGACGTCCCGGTGACCCGGCCCCGCGCCCGGAAAACCGGCGCCCACACCACACCACGCCTGCACTTCTTCGCCCGGCGAAGGCCCGGCGCAAGCCGGGCCACGCGCGGCGACGTGTCGTACTACCTCGTGTCCGTCGCGGCGGAGAGCGCCGGGACATCCGTGACCGGCCTCGCCCTGCCGCTGGTAGCGCTGACGGTCCTGCACGCCACGACCCTGGAGGTCACCCTCCTGATCGCGGCCCAGGAGGCCCCCTTGGCCGTCACGTCCCTGCTCGCGGGTGTCCTCACCGACCGCTGCCGCAAACGCACCGTGATCGCCGTCAGCAGCGTCCTGGGCGCCGCGGCACTGGCCACTATCCCGGTGGCCGCCGCCCTGGGCCTGCTCACGATGCCGCTGCTGTACTGCACGGCTGTCTCGGCGGCGGCTCTGACGGACATCGCCTCGATCGCCGCAGTCAGTTACCTGCCCACACTTTCCGACGGCAGCCCGCTCACCGCCACCGCGCGCAGCGGCGCGGCATCCGCACTGTCGCAGACCGCGGGCGCCTACCTCACCTCGGGGGTGAGCGCCGTCGCGGGGGCCTCCCGCACTCTGGGGGTGGCGGTCGTAGCCCGGCTGGCCGCGGCCTGGGCCATCAGCCGCATCACCATCCCCGAACCGGCCCCGGCCCCCCGCGCGGCCGGCAGCACGCCACGGCATGAGATCCGCGCCGGCCTGCGCTACCTGCTGGGCCAGCGCATGCTGCGCGATCTGGTCGCCGTCAACCTCCTGCTCTCGTCCACCATGACGGCCGTCGAGACGCTGCGGCTCCTCATCGTCGTGCAGCAGCTCCACTGGTCCGCGACCACAGTGGCCTGGGTGGCGGGGTGCGGGGCTGCCGGGGCGGTGGCTGGCTCCCTGGCCGCCGTCCCCCTGGCCTCAGCGCTGGGGTCCTGGGGTGTGGGGCGGTGCCTGGTCGCCAGCGCTGCGCTCATCCCGCTCAGCCAGATTCCCCTGATCATCGCCGGCCCCGGGCCAGGCTGGCAGATCGCGCTCGCCGCAACACTCGCGGTGCGGCAGGCGGCGTCCGCGGCACTGACCGTGCACTCACGCTCCGTCCGCCAGGCCGTCTGCCGGCCTGAGATGCAGGGCCGGCAGCACGCGACCGGCAGCTGGCTCACCCGCCTGCCCCTACCGCTCGTCCCCCTCGCCGCCGGCGCCGGCGTCACGCTCTGGGGCGCCCGCCCCGCCCTGGCAGCCGCACTGATCCTGGCCTGCAGCGCCTGCGCTGTGACCGCCCTCTCCCCCGCCGGCCGGCTGCGCACCATCCCCCACCCCCCGCCCCCGACCGCCGATACCGCCCCGCCCACCCCGATGGCCGATTCGCTGGTATCGGTGCGCACCACGATCGCCTCACCGCATCTCCCGACAGACCGGGAGGGGGCCCGGCCATGAAGGAGGCATCCCCTCTCACACCGGCCCAACCGGCGCCCGGCGGCCGTTCGGCATCTCCTTGAGCCCGCTCGCATCGCCACGGGGCTGCCAGACGGTCAATTGCAGCGAGGTGCCGGCCAGGGGCGCGGGGCGAGTCCTCGGGTCAGGCGTCGGGGTCGATCCTCCACCGATGCAGATTGTCGAGTCGAACCTTCAGCGCCTCACCCTCGACAGGATCGGACAAAAGCCCGTCGCCCACCGGCTTGAAGACAATCTTTCCGGGCCGAGCAATGGTCTCCCGTAGCTCCACCTCGGCCATTTCAGCCACGAAACGCATGGAGCCGCAAATCACGACAATACCCGGGAAACCTAGCTGCCTCTTCGCTTCGGCGAGTTGCTCCTCGGGGGTGATCACTTGCGGGGATGACACTGATTCCTCCTGGTGGTGCGGCCCGAGGGATGCCCGCGAAAACGAGAACGAAGACGCCCAAGATCATCTTTTGGTGAACGACGTAGGCACCCGTGCGCTCGCACTTTATGCGACGGGCATCCCTACCCGGCGCGGCGCCAGCCGGTCGGCACTGCGCCCCGCCTGTGCGATGCCGAACTGGTGTCCCTCGACCTGAAGAACCGGTGTCGGTTACTGCGTTCATCGCCTCCATCAGCCGATTCACGCGCTGCGGGCCGCGGTGTCGGTGTGGTCGGCCGGTCCCCTGCCAGCAGCTGGTGGCGATGCCGGGCCGGGGATCCGGTACTGCAACAACCCGAACGAGGGAGGCGCAATCAGATGACTGCGTTGACGAAGCGTTGTCCGTCGGCGACCTTACGGCCCAGGCGCGGCCCGCCGCCTCAGACGGACATTGCGCAGATGCCTCAATGCTCGTACACACCATCGGCCATGACGGTGTATCAGGCAACAGCGCATGGTGGAAGACAGCCACCGCCGCCTTCTCAACCGCTGGGCCAGCGTCTTGGCCCGCCACCGTCTCGACTCAGTGCCAGGGTGCGCCGCGCGGCTCTGCGGTGGTCCCGCGGTGTTCCCGGTTCGCCCTTCTCGTCGTCACGACCGTTGCTCGGATCTGCGGACGCAGTTCCTCTCTTACTCACCGGAGAAGATCATGGCTGGTGGCACTGCCCGCGATTCGACGCCTCTGGCGCCGACCAGCAGCCGTGGAGGCGAACCTGCCGTCCTGGCGGGAGGAGTCTCAAAGGGGTCCGGGCGCCGGGTTCGGGAGAAGAAGCCGAACCCTCAGTTGCAGAGCGCCATCGAGAGGTCGGGGCGCTCGTACGGGCAGATCGCCCAAGACCTCACGGCTCTCGCCCGCCAGCGAGGACACCACCAGATCGCGACAGGTCGTGCGCGAGTGTCGCACTGGGCCTCGGACGGTGAGCAGCCCAAGGACCCGGTGCCGGAGCTCTTGGCGGAGTTGTTCACCGGATATCTCAAGCTCGACCGGTCACTGACGCCGGCGGATCTGGGGCTGCGGTCGGCCTTGCCCGACGACGCGCCCGTTCCAGCAGCCGCCTCCCCCCAGGGCCTTCTGGGCATGGGGGCCAGTCTCGAGACCGTACGGTCCTACACCCGCTCGTCCCGGATCAGCGAGCTGCGGGCCGGGGACATCGAGGACCTGGAGCTGTCCGTGGCCCAGTTCTCCGCGACCTACTCAGCCCACCCCCCGGCGAAGCTGTGGGAGAAAGTCGCCCCCCTCCGGGAGCGTGCCGCATCACTCCTGACGCAGAGACGCCATACCCTGCGCGAAGGCCGGGATCTGTCCCGTCACGCCGGGATGCTCTCGGTCGTCCTCGCGTGGCTCGCGCACGATCTGGGCGACCGCGGCTTCGTCGACGCCTACTGCGACGACGCGTGGGAGCAGGGACATCAGGCCGGCGACCTGGAGATCGGTGCGTGGGCGGAGGACGTCCGCTGCACCGACGCCCTCTACTCCGGCCGTGATGTGGATGCCCTGGCCGCGGCGACCCGGGGGCTGGCCGTCGCACCGCCGGGGAGCAGGGTCGCCCTCCGGCTGCTGGCCCAGCTGGCGCGCGTGTACGCCAAACTCGGCCAGGCCGCGCAGTTCGAGGAGACCATGCGCCGCGTGAGACACGAGAGCGACCGACTGCCGCCGCACCGCGCGGGGCTCTTCAGCGTGGACGCGGCAGTGGTCACCTCCTACGGCGCGTCCTCCATGGTGTGGCTGGGACAGCACGAAAGGGCGCTGGAGTCCGCTCTTGAGGCGATCCAGCGGTACGAAGCCATGCCTCTTCCGTACCAGGCACCCACGCGCCTGGCGATCGCACGCCTCGACCTCGCTCTCGCCCATACCTCCCTCGGCGACCCGCGGGCGGCCATCGACGCCGCGACAGCGGCGCTGGCCGAAGGCCGGATCGTCCAGTCGGTCCGTACCCGGGCTGAGCACGTCCACTACCGGCTCACCCTGCGGTATCCGACCGCCGACGGCCTTCCTGATCTGCAGCAACTTCTGAACGGCCTGCCGAAGGAGTAGGCCGCCTCGCTGCGCGCCGGGGTGTTGCGCCCGTACCGCAACGCCGGTGCCTCTGGTGGCGCTACGCGTCGATGCGGTCAACTCGCATCGCCGGACGAACTCCCGGCCCCGCGTGCCTGTTCGGGTTCTGGCCCCCGTACAGCCACGCGGTGTTCCGTGACGAAGGGAAAAAGGGCTATGGCCCCGTCTGTGACGCCACCGCCGGACGAGCTCCGCCTCGCCGGCCTGGTGCGTCCCATCTGGGAGACGGTCCTTGGTCGCCCCGTGACGACGGACGAGGACTTCTTCGAGGCCGGGGGTGATTCGCTGACCGCGCTCGCCGTGGCCAGCGCCGTCAGCCGGGCGACCGGCCGACCTCTCCCGGCCGGGTGGCTCTACCGCCACCCGCGGTTCGAGGACGGCGTCCGGTCCCTGCTGCAGGCCGCGACGGCGGGCATCAGTGCGCCGGTGACGCAGCCGAGGCAGGGGCACCACCCCCTTTCCTTCCAGCAGGAGGGACTGTTGGACGTCATCGCCCACATCGGAGGGAACCACCGGTATCAGGTGGCCTACGCGGTCGCGATGGACCCCACGGTCGACATCGGCCGGCTTCAGGCTGCGTGGGAGCGGATGCCGGAGCGGCATCCCGTACTCGCCACCCGACTCGCCCGCCACGGTGGCGAACGCGTCCAAGACGTCTCCACCGCGGCACAACCAGCCCTGGAGACGATCGCCGCCCCCGGGGGCGGGGCCGGGCAGGAGACGGACCGCTGGGCGTCCGCCCCGATCGCTCTTGATGAGCCCTTGGTCCGCGTCGGGTTGGTACGGGGCGCGGATGGTGTGCGCCTCGTACTCGCGGCCCACCAGATGGTGATGGACCCCTGGTCCTGGGGACTGCTTCTCCAAGACCTGTCCGCCCTGTACGCCTCCCCGAACACCGAGGGAGCACCGGAGCTTGCGTACTCCGACTACGCCCGCTGGCAGCGCACCCACCTCACCGGAGACACCTACGCCCGGCACCTGGATTTCTGGCGGGAGTCGGCCGACGGCTTCCCCGCTGACGGAATGCGCCTGCCGGGAGCCCGAGGTGACGCCGGGCCCGCAGGGCCCGCCGCCCGGCTGCCGGTCCACATTCCCGACGCGCGGGTTGCCGCACTCGAGGCCTGGGCCCGGGCGGCCGGAGCGTCGCTGTTCGAGGTACTCCTCGCCCTGTTCAACCTCGCCGTGGGCCGCTGGGCCGGCACCGACGATGTCCTGGTCGCCAGCGCCACCGCCAGCCGGACCGCGCCGGGTACGCAGGATGTCGCCGGCTTCTTCGTCAACGGCCGCTTCACCCGTACCCGTCTGCCGGCCGGGACGGTGGCTGACCTGATCGACCGGGTCAAGCAGTCCTGGCGTGCGGCCGACGAGCATCGCGAACTGCACCTGGAGAAGACCCTCTTCGACCTGGATCGGCCGGACATGGCGAACGTGAAGTTCTCGCTCAACACGGTCCCCGGGCTCGCGCAGTTGCCGGTCCTGGGCGGACAGCGGCTGCGCGCCGTGCCCGTGACCGGCGCGGCCAGCGCACGGCGTCACCTGAGTGTCGGCCTGACCCGGGTCGGCGGCGCCTTGGCCGGAGCGGTGACCTACCGCACCGATGTGCTCGGCCGGAATGCAGTGGCCGGGCTGCTGGGCGAGTTCGACCGGGCACAGCGCGCGTTCGCGGCGGGCCCGGATCAGCACATCGCTCTCACGAACCACTAGACCAGCGACCGGTCCGCTGAACGCGGGCCGCCTGTCCTGGGGCGCACCGCCGCGTGCGGGCGCTGGGGGAAGGACGCACCGATGAAAGCTCTCGTACTGGCAGGCGGACAGGGCAGCCGCCTACGGCCGCTCACGCCCACGCTGCCCAAACCGCTGGCCCCGGTGGCGAACCGGCCGGTCCTCTCATGGGTGCTCGATCACCTGGACCGCGCCGGCGTCGAAGAGATCGGGGTGATCGTCCCCGTGGCCGACATGACGCTCTTCCGGCGGATCATCGGCTCCAGCACGCCCGTTGGTACGCCGGTGCGGTGGCTGCCCGAGGCCGCCGCGGCGGGAACCGGAGGCTGCCTGCGCCAGCAGGCCGCCTTCTTCGGCGGCGGCCCGGTACTTGTGGTGCCCGCCGACATCGTCTCCTCGGTCGACCTCGCCCGGCTCGTCGGCCACCACCACGCGGTCGGCGCAGCGGTGACCGTGGCCGTCGTCGCGCGGGACGGGGCCCAGTGGTCCGGAGACGTCCTCGTGCCCGATCCCGCCCGGCCGGGCACCGCCGCCGCCGCCTACCGGTTCAAGCCGGGCGGCACCGGCCGCCTGCGGGGATCGACCGGAGCGTGGATCGTCGAACCGGACGTCCTCGACTGGATACCCGCGCACGGCTTCACCGACTTCTCCAGCCAGACCCTGCCCGCCCTGCCGATGCCCGGCCTGGCTCTGGGACTGTTCGACGCGGGCGAGATCTACCTCCGGGACATCGGCACCCCGGCCAAGCTCCTCACCGGCAACCAGGAGGCCGCCGCCAGGTTGTCCCCGCTGGAAGTGGCGTCAACTCTCGGCACTGGAGCCCGGATCGACCCGAGCGCTCACGTGGGTGAGCAGGTCCTGATCGGTGAAGGAGCCCAGATCGCCGCGGATGTGCGCCTCACGGGCCCGGCCGTGATCGGCCCGCACGCCCGCATCGGTGCGGGAGTCCACCTCAACGGCGCCCTCGTCTTGCCGGGCGCCCAGGTCGACGCCGGCACTCGGGTCACCGAGGAGATCGTCGGCGACCCAGCCGGTGCGCGCGATGTGCTGCTGCGGCTGGCGGCCGGACGATGACGGGCCCGGTTCCCTCCGTCGCCGCTCAGGTCCTGGCCTGGTGCGCCCGTACGCCGGACGCCGTCGCCGTGGAGCAGGGGGAGCGCCGGTGGACCTACCGGGAGCTGGAGCACGCGGTGGCCGGTGTCGCCGCCGAGCTCCGGGCCGCCGGTGTGCGCCCCGGGCAGGTCGTCGCGGTCACCGCGCATCGAGGCATGCCTGCGGCCGCCGCGTGGGTGGCGGTGCTGGCGCACCGCTGCGTCCTGCTCCCCCTGGATGCCGCGCTCTCCCCGGCCGCCCGCACCGACATGCTCACCTGCGGCAAAGCCGGATGGGACCTGCGCGGCCAAGACGTCGACGCCCGCGCCCACCCCGGTATCCCGGTGCTGTCCGTCTCCGGAGAACCGCGCGCACCCCGCCCGGCCCTCGACTCTCCGCCCCCTCCGGGGCCGACGGAGGCGGGGTACGTGTTCTTCACCTCGGGCAGCACCGGGGAGCCCAAGGCGATCCTGGGCCGTCACCGGAGCCTCGCCGCCTTCCTGCCGTGGCTCGCCGCCACCCTGGACGTCACGCCGGACGACCGGGTCCCGCACCTGGCCGGGGTCGGCTTCGACATGTCCCTGAGAGAGGTGCTCCTTCCGCTCACGGCCGGGGCCCGTCTGTGCCTGCCCCCGCCAGGGCCCTTGCCGCCCGGCGACATCCTGGCGTGGCTCGCCGATGCCGGATCCACGCTGGTGCACACGGTGCCGACCGTCGCCCGCGCCTGGCTGCACTTCGCGCCCGAGGGGATACGTCTGCCGCAGCTGAGGACTGTGCTGTTCAGTGGCGAGCCGCTCACCGACACGCTCATCCGCCGGTGGCGGGCCCACCTCGACTACCGGGGCGTGATCGTCAATCAGTACGGGCCGACCGAGACGACCCTCATCCGCTGCTGGCACCCGGTCGACCGCCCGGTGCCCGGCATCCAGCCACTGGGCCGCCCGATCCCCGGCAGCGCAGCGTGGATCGAGGACCCGCCCGGCGTGCGCGTCCCGGCGCACGTGGTGGGCGAGATCGTCATCCGCACCGATTGCGGCACCAGCGGCTACCTCGGCGAAGAGGCCCTCACGGCCGCCCGGTTCTCCTTCGGCCCCGACGGCGAGGTCACCTACCGCACCGGCGATCTCGGCAGCGTCGACGAGGACGGCCTGCTCCACTTCCACGGCCGCAGCGACGACCAGATCAAGATCCACGGCGTCCGGTTCCACCTCCACGGCGTGGAAGCGGCCCTTGAAGCCCAGCCCGGCATCGACCAGGCCGCCGTCACCGCCGAACCCGGCGTCGACGGGGCGCCGCCGCGCCTGACCGCGCATCTGGTGCTGTCCGCCGGCCAGAACCGGATCCCGGACGGCCTGCGCGCGGCCCTCCTCGACCACCTCCCGGCGGCCGCTGTCCCCTCCCGGCTGCTGGCCGTGGACGCGCTGCCGCGCACCTCGGCCAGCGGCAAGCTCGACCGCCCCCGCCTCACCACCACCCCACCCTCCGTCCCGCACGGCATCACGCCTGCGGTCTCCCATCCCAAGGACACCTCCTGATGCGTACTTCACCCCAGTCCCCGCCGGCCCCGCAGGACCTGACGACCCTCGCCCGCGGCCTGCGCGCCTTCGCCTTCGCCGCCAACAAGCACCCGGGCGGAGCCTCCTCCGCCATCGAGGCGATCACCGCCCTGTACTTCTGCGGCGCCACCACCCTCGCCGAGCCGGGCCCGGTCCGCGACCGGCTCATCTACTCCAAGGGCCACGCCGCCGCCGGCTGGTACGCCGCGCTGTGGACGCTCGGCGCGATGCCCCAGATGACGTGGCAGGACGCGACCGGCTTCGGGCAGGTCGGCCACCCGGTACCCCGCATGCCGGTCCGCGGGAGCGTGCCGGGCATGGAGATGAGCACCGGCGCCCTCGGCCAGGGCCTGTCCTTCGGGGTCGGCACCGCCCTCGCCGACCGGCGCGACGGCCTCGGCACCCGGACCTTCGTCGTACTCGGGGACGGCGAGTGCACCGAGGGCCAGGTGTGGGAGGCGGCGATGACCGCCGCCCGGCTCGGCCTGAAGAATCTGGTGGCGCTCGTCGACGCGAACGGCTCCGGCAGCGTCATCAAGCTCGACCGCACGCAGTGGGCGCAGAAGTTCGCCGCGTTCGGCTGGCGCGCGGTGGACCTGGACGGGCACGACATCGGCGCCATCGCCCAGGAGCTGCGCGCCGACACCGACCGGCCGACCGCGCTCATCCTCAACACCGTCAAGGGCCGGGGCCTGGCCCCCGAGGTCGAGGGCTCCAACACCCTGTCTGCGGAGGTCGAGGAGGAGCACCTGCCCGACTGGGACACCGGCGCGCTCATCGAGGCGGCCCTCGCCGTCATCGACCGTCACCACCCCCACGCCGCCCGGGCCCGTGCCGCCTCCGGAACGCGCCCGGCAGTGACCGCGCCGGTCCGGCCCTCCCGCGCCGAGCTCCTCGGCCAGCTCGCCGGACACCCCGACGGGGCCGAGGTCGTGGCGAAGAAGGCTCTCGGCGGGGACCTCGCCCAGGAGCTCGCCGGGCTGCCCCTGCTGTGGATGGCCCCCGACGCCATCCGCAACAGCGGCCTCCTCGCGCGGATGGAGCAGGTCGGGTCCTGGACGTGGGGCACCCCCGGCGCGGACGTGCTGCAGTGCGCCATCGCCGAGCAGGACGCGGCCTCCCTGGCCGCCGGCGCGGCGAGCGCCGGACTGTGGCCGGTGCTGTTCTCCATGGAGGGTTTCTACTGGCGGATGCTCGACCAGATCCGTGAGTCAATCGCCTTCCCCCAGTTGCCCGTTCTGCTGGTGGGCACCTCCGGGGGTCTGGGTGACCCGCTCGGCCCCATGGTGCAGTCCGATGGCTGCCTGACCGCGCTCGCCGCCATCCCCCAACTGGAGCTGTTCGAGGCCGCCGACATCAACACGGCCAAGGTCCTGGCGGCCGAAGCCCTCGCCTCCGGCCGCCCCGCCTACCTGCGGCTGCCGCACGAAGCCGTGCCCGTCCGCCACAGCCTCACCGAACTCGCCGCCCGCCCGGCCGACACCGGCGCCTGGACACTCGCCGACGCCGCCGACCCCGACCTCGTCCTGGTGACTGCCGGGGCGCTGCGCGAGCGTGCCCTCCAAAGCGCCGAGCAGCTGCACGCCCACGGCCACACCGTCCGGGTCGTGGAGATCTTCAGCTACAGCCGCTTCGCCCGTCTCAACGCGGACCAGCGTGCCCAGTTCTTGCCGCCCGGGGTACGGGCCGTCAGCATCCACAACGCTCCCAGCAGCTTCCTCGGCCACCTGCTGGGCGAGAACGGGCTGGCCATCGGCGTCGACACGTACGGCATCGCCGGCTGGCCGCAGAACGCCCTGTACGAGGCGGCCGGCCTGACCACGGACGCGCTCGTCGCCCGCATCCTCAAGGAGCTGGCATGACCTCCTCGCACCTTGGTCTGTCCTTCCGTGACCAGGGCCCGATCCAGGTCAGGGCGCACCGGGTCGACAGCTACACCGTCGACGTCGACGAAGGGCTACTCAGCGGCCTGGCCGGGCTTCTCACCGACGTCCTGGACCGGCTGGAGAGCCCCGACGTGGTGATCGCCGTCGACACCGGCGCCGCCGAGTACCATCTCGGCGCTGTCACCGCCGCCGTGCTGTCCACCGGCCGGCCCTTCCAGGTGGTGCCGGTCCCGGCCGGCGAGGCGAGCAAGTCCCCGCGCGGGCTGCGCGCCCTGCACCGCGCCCTGCACCGCCACTGTGCCTCCCGGCGCACCCTGCTGTTGGCGGTGGGCGGTGGCATGGTGTGCGACCTGGCGACCACCGCCGCCGCCGGGTACATGCGCGGCATCCCCTACGCCTTGCTGCCCACCACGGTCCTCGCCCAGGTCGACGCGGCGATCGGTGGCAAGGGCGGACTCGACGACAACGGCGCGAAGAACCTTCTCGGAGCGTTCCACCATCCCGCGGCCGTCTTCGTCGACCCGCTGCTGACCGGCACGCTGCCCGAGCGGCACGTCCGCAACGGCCTGGCCGAGGTCATCAAGGTGGCGCTCATCGACGACACGGACGACCTGTTCCACGTCCTGGAGCAGCACCCCGACCAGCTGCCGACCGGGCAGGCGCTGACCGGGATCGTGCGCGCTGCCATCGCCGCCAAGCTGCGTCTCCTGGCGGAGGATCCGTTCGAGCAGGGCGACTTGCGGCGGCTGCTGAACCTCGGCCACTGCATCGGGCACCCCTACGAGGCAGCCACCGGCTACCGGGTCCTGCACGGCGAAGCCGTCGCCGTCGGCATGGCGGCTGCGGCCGCGCACGCCCACCTAGCCGGCGTCACGGCCCTGGACGAGCGGGACCGGATCCTGCGTCTCCTCGATGCTTATCGGCTTCCCGCCGTTTTGCCCGAGGCGATGCGGGAGCGCACCTGGGAAGGGATGGGCACGGTCCGCCGCGTCCGCGGAGGCCCGCTTCACCTGGTCCTGCCCCGCACACCCGGCCACTGCACCGTGACCGACGACCTCGACCGCGCCTCCTACGACAAGGCCGTCTCCGAGCTGGCGGCCCGCCCGTGAGCGATCCCGATCCGTACTGGCTGCTGATCGAGGGCGGCGGGAGCCGCACCTGGGCTGCCCTGGCCACCTTCGGCTCCGTCCGCGCCGAGGGGGAAGGGTCCTCGACCAACCCCCGCTCCGTGGGCCACGACCAGGCACACGACACCCTGGCCGAGCTGATCCGCGCCCTCCCCCGCAGCGGAACGCTGCGGGGAGTCGTCGCCGCCCATGGCGCCGCTTCCACCCGCGGCTGCGCCGACGAGTTCGCCGCCCTGATCCGGCGGGCGATGGCCACCGCCGGCCACCCGCCCGTCCCGGTGCTGGTCACCAACGACATCGTGCCGCTGCTGCTCGACGGCGACGGCCCGCGGTGCGTGGTGATCTGCGGCACGGGCACCGGGTTCGCCGCCCGCAACGGCGACCGCTGGGCGCGGGCCTCCGGGCTGGAATGGCTGCTGTCCGACGAGGGCGGCGGTCATGACCTGGCGGCCCGCGCACTGCGAGCCGTCGTCCGGTCTCAGGACGGGCGCGGCCCCGCCACCGCGCTCGTCGACGCCGCGCGCCGATGGTGCCCGCCAAGCCCCGACACGGACGCTTCCCTCGGCGAGAGTCTCTTCCATGCGATACACGGCGACGCCGCCCGCAAGCCGTACGTCGCTTCGTTCGCGCCGTTCGTGCTCGAGACGGCCCGCGCCGGCGATCCGGTGGCGGCCGCGCTGCTCGACGACGCCGCCCGAGAGCTGGTCGAAGGAGCCGGGGCGGTCTGCCGCGCCGTCGGCCTCGGCACGGCGGCACCGCCCGCGCTCGTCCTGTCCGGTTCCCTGCTCCACTCCGACATCCTGCGCGAGCGGTTCCTCAGCCGGGCCCGCGCACAGTTCGGTGACGGCGTTGTTCCCCGGGTGGCTTCGGCCCCAGGGCCGGGCCTAGTGAACCTGCTCAGCCTGTGGCAGGGCCCGGCGGCGATTGCGGCCCTGGGCCGGGCCATGCCCGTGCACGCCGACCCCATCCCGGGAAGCGGGCCGTGACCGCGCGGTGCGCTGGGGCGCCTGCGCCACCGGCAGGCGCGGACGTGGAGCTCGGGCGCGCGCTGCGCTCGGTCCTCGGCACCTGCCGCCGGGACATCGCCCGCTTCCGTGCGGCCCCGGCCCCCGCGCGGGACAAGGCGAGTGTCCACGGCGGCCGCGAAGTCGTCACCGAGCTCGACCTCACCCTGCAGGACCGCCTCACCGCCGAGCTCTCCTGCGCGTTCCCCGGAATCCCGGTGATCGCCGAGGAGGGCCTGGCCGAGATCCCCCAACTGCCCGACGAGTGCCTGCTCGTGGATCCGCTGGACGGCACCGCGCCGTTTCTCGCCGGCAGCAGCGACTACGCGATCGCCGTCTGCCTGGTCCGCGACGGCATCCCGGCCGAAGGCGTCATCGACCTGCCCGCCCACGACCTCCGCATCAGCGCGGCGCCCGGTCTCCTCCATGTCACCGGCGACGTGACCCGGCTGCCGCACCACGGCCCCCGCGCCGTCCTGACCAGCCCCGGCCACACCGGCACCGTCCAGGACCGGTTGGCCGGGACCGGCTGGTCCGCGCACCCGGTCGCCACCGCCAGCGTGAAAATCGCCTTCGTCGCTCTCGGCCGCGCCCCGGCCGCCCTCTACCTGCCCCGGCCCGGCCGCGGCGCCGCGCCGTGGGACTACCCGGCCGCCGCCCTCGCCGTCGCCGCAGCCGGCGGAACCGTCCACGACACCACCGGCAGCGACCTGGCTCGCACCCGGCCCGGCCGGCTCGACGGCTGGCTCGCCCTGCTCCGACCACCTGACGCGGACCTGTCGGCGCTGCTGCGCCCACCGGCCGCTCCCCATCTGTAGAAGGACCTCTTCGATGCGTTCCCTCGCCACCACCACCGACGGCTGGCGCGGCCGTCCCGGCCCGGACTGGGCCGAACCGCAGCTCCTCGCCGCCCTCGACCATTGCGCCGCCCAGGGCGCCTTGGGCGAGCACGTCCTGATCGGGCACGACGCCCGGGCCGGCGCACGCGAAGTCGCGCACCTCGCCGCCGACCTGCTCGCCCACCGCGGGCTGAGGACCCACCTCGCCTCGACACCCGGGCCCACACCCGCGTTCGGAAGTCTCGTGCACGCAAGGCCCGACCTGACCGCGGCCGTCGTCGTCACCGCCAGCCACAACCCGCCCGGATACATCGGCATCAAGGTCCGCGACCGCTCCGGGCACGGCATCCCCTGGCCCCAGCCCCCGGCGGACGCCGCCCTCGACCCGGGCCTGTTGGAGGTGCGCCACCACCAGCGCACCGATGTCCTCAGCCCCTACATCGGTGCCGTCGGCGACCCGCTCAGCACAGCCGCCGGAGCCTTCGACGGTGACGTCCTCCTCGACGCCGCCCACGGCGCGGTCGGCGTCCTGACCGGGCTTCTGCCCGGCATCCGGGTCCTGCGCGGGCGCCCGCTGCCGTTCTTCGCCGGGCAGAGCCCCGACCCCGTCCCCCGCGTCCACGCCGAACGCACCGGCCGCGCCCTCCTGGACCGACTCGCCCACCGCGAGCGGGCCCTGCTGGCGATGACCGACGGCGACGGGGACCGGCTCGTGCTGTTCACCCACCGCTCCGGCTACATCCCCAGCGCCGAACAGGCCGCCGCGCTGCTGTACGCGGGGCTACCGGTGCAACGGCTGATCACCACCCACGTCGCCCCCCGCATGGCCTTGCGCGCCGCGCGGCGCGCGCAGGCCGGCCTGAAGGTCACCGAGACCGACGTCGGCTTCAAGCACCTCGTGGCGGCCTGGCGCGAGGCGCCCGTCCGGGCACTGGCGCTGGAGCCCAACGGTGCGCTCGTCCACGTCGCCGGCCCGGACGGCTACTTCGAGCGGGACGCCCTCACCGCCCTCACCGCCCTCCTGCGCACCTTCACGTCCTTGGAGGACCTGGACGACGCCGTCCATGACGTCCGCCAGGCCCACCCGCACACCCAGCTCGTCCACACCACGCCCGCCACGCTCACCGACGTGCTGCGCGCTCTGCCCGGCCTGCTGCCCACCTGGCGTGCCGACATCACCGGGCCCGTCGCCCACTACGACGACGGCGCGCACGGCCACATCGCCGTGCGCGCCTCCGGCACCGAACCGGGCACCCGCCTCTACATCGAAGCCCCGGCCGAGACGGCCGAGCTGCTCACCCGCACGCTCGGCGGGCCGGCGTTCAAACTGTCTGCTTGAGCAGGCCGGCGGCCACCAGCCCGGCCAGGCCCATGTCCGCGTCGGTCAGCTGACCGCCCAGGACATGGGCCACGTACTCCGCCACCGGCAGGGTGAACGGCTCCACGAACTCGTCTCCGTCGGGCCGGGGCTCGGCGACCTTGCGGCAGCCCTGCGCGAGGACCGCGTAGCGGACGTGGGTGGCGTACGAGGCCAGGTAGGTCTGCATGACGACGGTGAGCGACCGGGCCTCGAAGCCGGTCTCCTCCAGCAGCTCGCGGGCCGCGGCGTCCTCGACCTCCTCGTCCGGCCCGACCAGGCCGCCGGGCAGTTCCTTGAGGACCTTGCCGGGGCCGGGGCGGAACTGGCGCACCAGCACTCCGCGGCCGTCGTCCGTGAGCGCCACCAGCGCCACGGTCCGCGGTCCGTTGAGGATGTCCCAGTCGCCCTCGCGGCCGTCGGGGTAGCGGTAGGTGCGGCATCCGACCTTCAGGAAGCCGGCCGGCTCGGACCGTTCACCGGTCAGGGCCCATTGCAGTGCATCGCGATCAGTCACGGTACGCATCCTATTCGGCTCGAAGAGTGACAGTGCTGGTGGTGTGGCGAAGGGCGCGGGGGTGTTGCGCAGGCTCCGCAACACCCCCGTCCCGGTCTGAGCCGGGGTTCAGGCGGCTGTGATGACGCCCTGGTCGGCGAGCTGCTGCCGCATGGCGCGGTACTCGTCCATCGTGACCGGGCGCTGCCCGCGCGCGTGCTTGGGCTTGCCCGCCTGCGCGGCCTGCGGCCAGTCGTCGGCGGCGGGCAGCATGTCCAGCGCGGCATGGGACCGGTCCTTGGCCCGCGGCCCCCGGATGAACAGGGTGACCGTCCCGGGCAGCATGACCGTCTGGTGGATCATCGGGTGCCCGAGGGTGTAGGCCGAGCCGGGGCGCTCGATAGTGATGATGCCCGGCTCGATGTCGGCGGCGGTGAACTCTTCTTCGCTGGTGCCGGTACGGCGCCGCCACACGTGGATGTAGGCGCCTTTGAGGATCTTCACCGTGAAGGAGTACTTGTGGTCGTGCGGCACCAGCTCGCGGCTGCCGGGCGACATGTGCAGGCGGATCTGCAGACCGCGGGCGTCGTCCTGGTAGAGGACGAGCCGGTTGATCAGCGGGTGGATCTCGCTCTCGGCCAGGCGGTGCGGATCGTGCTCGATCTCGTGGACGAGGCGGGTCAGCAGTCCCTGGTCGGCGCCGAGGCGTTCGAGGATCTCGCTGCGGACGCGGTGGCTGGCCCGCAGGTCCGTGTCGTCGATGGCCGGCAGGTCGTCGAGCCAGCTCCGGGCGGCGGTCGTCATCGCGCGTTCACCTCCGTGGCCGCGTGGCCCCCGGTGAGCGCGGGCGTGATCAGCGCCTGGGCGGCCGCGAGTATCTGCAGGTAGGTGTCGGCGTCGAGAGTCGGCCCTTCCGGCGCCAGAGGGGCGCGGGCGACGACCAGCTGGGCGCCGTCCGGGCTGGTCTGCGTGGTACGCAGGGTCCCCGGGTGGCAGGCGTAGGTGCTTTCGGGCTGGAAGGTACGCAGGTACCAGGGGTGATCGGCCTCCACGTCGCCGCGGTGGCGGAAGCACTCCAGGTAGTGGGTGCCGGCCAGGGTAAGGGTGACGGTCTTCTCGGCAGCCTCGGCGGGAGCGGGCGTGCCGTCGGCGTGGGTCCGCAGGTACAGGGCCACGTCGTCCTCGCGGTGCAGGAGGAGGTGGGTGTGGCCGTTCCCGGTGAACGACTCCGCGGCGTTGGCGGCGTCCGCTGCGGTGATCAGGGTGAGGGCCTGGCGGGCCGCGTACGGCAGCCATCCGCCGTGGAGGATGTCGGGGCTGTCTGGGACGTCGGAGGGAGCGCTGCTCTGGTCGAGCAGCGCGGTCACAGGCGCAAGCAGGGCAAGGCGGGTCACGGGCGGGCGGGCCTTTCTGTGGTGATGACGCCGAGGCGTGCCAGCTCCGCGACGCGGTTCTGGAGCTGGGCGGGGGACATGGGGGTGGAGCGCCGGTAGCGGGTGTCGTCCCGGACCGGGCGTCCGTGGTCGTCCTGGTGCAGGTCGTGCAGGTCTGAGGCCGAGTGCCATCGGCTTTGGCGCGCCGGGCCGCGCAGGAAGAGGGTGACCGAGCCGGGCAGGACGGCGGTCTGGTGGACCAGGGAGTGCATGAGGAGGTATCCGCTGCCCGGCCCCTCGACGGTGACGGTGCCGGCCGCGAGGTCGGCGGAGGTGAACGGCCCGGTCTGGTCCTGGCCGGTGCGCCGGTTCCACGTGTGGAGATAGCCGCCGTGCAGGACACGGACGGCGAAGGGGTACTTGTGGTCGTGCGGTATCAATTCCAGCTCTCCCATGGGGAACGCGTGCAGACGCAGCTGCCACCGGTCGGCCCCGGTGGTGTCCTGGGCCAGGACGAGCCGGTCGACCAGCGGGTTGGTCTCGCACCTCTGCCGCCGGGCGGGGTCGTCCGCCAGGGAGCACACCAGCTCGGTCAGCAGAGCCCGGTCCTTGGCCAGGGCGCTCAGGACTTCCCTGCTGGTTTTCGCGCAGGCACGCGGCCGGTTCCAGTCGATCGTGTCGAGCGCGGTGGCGAGATTTGTGATTGTCAGCATCGAACCTGCTTCGGGCCGGTGAGGATGGCGATACGGTGACGCTGATCTGGCAGCGCGGATGAACAGCGAAGGGGAGCGGCGTGGCACTCAAGGCCGTCCGGCGGGCGTTGGAGAAGGTGTACGTCAGGCGCCTGGCCGGCAAGCTGAAGGGCGCGCCCCGGCCCGCGCACGTCGGGATCATGCTCGACGGCAACCGCCGCTGGGCCCGCGGACAGGGGCACTCCGACCCGCGTGAGGGCTACCGCATGGGCGGGGCCAAAGTCAGCGACTTCCTGCGCTGGTGCGTGGAAGCCGACCTCGAGCACGTGACCCTGTGGATGCTCTCCGACGACAACCTCAACCGGCCCGCCGACCAGCTCGGTCCGCTGCTGGAGGTCATCGAGGAGACCGTGCAGAAAGTCTGTGCCACGCCGGGCCCGTGGGAGATCGAGATCATCGGAGCCCTGGACCTGCTGCCCGGGGACAGCGCGCAGAAGCTGAAGGACGCCGCCGCACAGACCGCCGGCCGGGGCGGGATGCGCGTCGACGTCGCCGTCGGCTACGGCGGCCGCCGGGAGATCGTGGACGCGGTCAAGGCCGCGTTCGAGCAGCACACCGCCGCCGGTGGCGACCCGATGGAGCTCGCGGACAGGTTCGACATCGAGCACATCTCCGAGCACCTGTACTCCTCGGCCGGGCGCGACACCGACTTCATCATCCGGACCTCCGGTGAGCAGCGGCTGTCTGGCTTCCTGCTGTGGCAGTCCACCTACGCCGAGGTCCACTTCGTCGAGGTCCTCTGGCCGGCGTTCCGGCAGATCGACCTGCTGCGCGCCCTGCGGTCGTATGCGGCCCGCGAGCGCCGGTACGGCCGGTGACATCAGGCCAGATGCGCGGTGCGCGGGTCGGCGAGGATCGTCTCGATCGCTCGCTTCACTGAGCGGTCCTGGTCCTCGTCGTCGCTGTCGACCACGACGCACCGCCAGCTCTGCGCCACGTCCTCGAAGGCCTCTTGGACCCTCACCATCAGGTCCATGTACGCCTCCCGGCCGGTGCCGCGGCCGGCCAGCCCATGATGCTCCAACACGCCCAGGCCGCCGCGCGTGGCGATGAGCCGGTCGTACGCGCGCTGCGGGTCGCACCGTACGAGGACCGGCACGTCCCGGAAGGGGTCGGGCGCCAGGACCATGGTGGCCGAGCGCAGCGCGGTGACGGCGGCGCGCCCGTGGCGTTCGTCGGACGCGATCTGGGAAGCGAGCAGGCACAGCTTGGTGACCATCTTCAGCGGGTGGGTCTCCTCGATCACCGCAGTGCCCCGGTCCAGCTCGGGCTGGACGACGCTGGTGTAGTAGACGAGGCTGCCGGCGATCTCGCTCAATGCGGCCGCGGTGATGGCCTGCGGGTCGTTGGCGCTGATGCGGGCCCCGCTCAGCTTCTGTTCCAACACGGTGTCGCGGAGATCTCCCGACGGGCCGGGGAGCAGCTCCCCGAGCGCCTGCCCCTCGTCGTTGCGGGCGAAGGAGTACAGCGAGCGCAGCCCCGCGTCGTAGAGCGCCCGGTTGGCGTGAGCGACGTGCCCTTGAGGCTGTTCACGCAGGTAGTCGCGTCGCGACAGGATGCGCACCTTCCTGCCGGCCGCTGCCAGTTCCTCGCGCAGCGCTCGCGCGATGGTGGACTTGCCCGAGCCGTCCACGCCCAGAAAAGAGATGGATGATCCAGGGGTCATAGGTATGCCTTCCGGTGTTCGGCCAGGGCCCGGGCCAGGTCGTCCCGGCTGAAGTCCGGCCAGTGGGTGCGGGTGAACCACAGCCGCGAGTCGGCGGCCGTCCAGAGCAGGAATCCGCTGCCGCGTTGTTCACCGGAGGTCCGAATGAGAAGTTCGGGGTCCGGCTGGCCGCGGCTGATGAGCTGGTGGAGGTCTTCCGGCGTGAGCCGTTTGGCCGCTTCTCCCGGCGAGATCCCCTCGTCGGCCCAGCCGGCGAGCAGTCGGCGGATGCCGCCGGTGATCTCGCTGCGGCCTCCGTAGCCAATGGCCAAGTTCACGGTCAGCCTGTTCGGTACCTCGGCAGTGGTCGTCTCAGCGTGTCGCACGGCGGCCGCGACAGGCGGAGGAAGGAGCTCAGCGTCACCCAGATGATGGATGCGCCACCGCTTCGACCACGCCAGCTGGAGCGCCGCAGCCGTGATGATCTCCATCAGCGCGTCCACTTCCTCCCTGTCGCGACGCAGGTTGTCGGTGGAGAGCATCCACAGGGTCACGAAGGAGATGCCCGCCTCCTCGCACCAGGAAAGGACCTGCGGAATCCTGCCGAAGCCGATCCGGTGACCGTCGGAGGGCGACAGCCTGTGCCGCCGTGCCCATCGGCGGTTTCCGTCGAGGACTATGCCGACGTGGCTCGGGACGGTACTCACAGCAGACGCTCGATGCCCCAGACGGGGACGTCCCGGAAGAACGCCACGGCCTCGCCCTCGCCCCAGTCGGCCCACGCGGCCGCCTCTCGGCTGGCGAGGTCAGCGTAGCGGCGCATGGCGGTCAGCAGCGCCCGGTCAACGCGGTGGTCGCGAATGATCTGCCGGACGTTGTCCACGTCCGCCTCCGAGGCGTCCGGCCGACCCAGGACCGACTCCAGCACCTTCCGCTCACTGGGCGAGGCGGCCAGCAGCACCATGCGGATCGGGTAGGTGACCCGGCCGTCGCGGACATCGGCGCTGGCTGGCTTCCCGGTGACCTTCTCGTCGCCGAACAGGCTCAGGTAGTCGTCCCGCATCTGTCCCGAGACGCCGAAGGCCCAGGCGTAGCGGCGCAGGGTCTCATTGTGCTCGCGCGGGTCCTGTTCCGCTGCGAGCAGGCCGAGCTGGAGCGGGGCGAGCGCGGAAGAACGGGCGGCCTTGTAGTCGCAGATGGAATGCAGCAGGTCCTCGTCCGGAACGCCGAGGAAGTCCCGCTCGAGGTCGAAGATCTGGCCGAGGAACGTGGAGGTGGCCGCGGTGAGCTGCAGTTGTGTCATCGACTGAACCATCCAGGCGGGCAGGGCGGTGTCGGCGATCACCTGAAAGGACAGCGCCAGTGCGAGGTCGCCCGCGAGCAGGGCGAGCCCGAGAGCGTGCTGGGGCCGGTCCGGGATCGCGTTGCGGTAGGCGTAGTACGTGGACGGGCCGCCGCGGCGTGTGGGGGCGTCGTCGATGATGTCGTCGTGGATGAGGAGGTGGGCCTGGAGCAGCTCGATGCTCAGCGCGGCCGTGTCGACCGCATCCTGACGACCCGTGCCGGGCACCAGATTCATCGCCTCGTACACGAAGGCGACGCGCTGCCGCTTGCCTCCGCGCAGTGCCAGTTCCTCGACGCGGTCCAGGGCCTCGGGAGCGAAACGGCTGAGCTGCGGCACATCCCAGCTGTCGCGCAGCGAGCGAAAGTAGGCCTCGAACAGATCCTGGAATCGGTTGCGGTGGACGACGATGCGGCGCCCCATCTCGTGGGTGACCACAGTGGCGTTCATGCGCGAAAAGAGCCCTTCTGTGCACACCAGCCGGCGATTCCGTACTCGGTGGAATCGCTGATCAGGACGGAAAGCGGCCGTACAGGCAAATGCGCCCTGCGGCCACGGCCAGTGCATCCCGCCCAGGTGTTGCGCCGGTAGAGGTGACGGTGTCGCGGTTGTCGCGCAACAGCCGGGCGCGGGCCCGGAGGCTCAGCGGCGCCTGCCCATCGACCGAGGAACTGCCTGCGTGACAGCAAGATGCGCGGGCCGGGTGACCATGTAGGCGATGGCGTCGGCGACATCCTGCGCGGTGAGCGCCGCACGGTCCCTGCGCAGCAGGCCGGCGGTCAGCGCTGTGTCGACGAGACCGGGCTCGATGACGGCCACCCTCACTCCGTGCTGCTCCAGTTCCTGTCGCAGGCCCTCGCCAAGGCGACCTGAGCCCCGAGTGCGGAAAGCTCAAGTGCCGCCGCGCGGCCGATCCCGCTCGTGGCCCCGGTGATCAGGACGGATACGCCCGCCAGACGGCTCACCTCCCCCCCCCTTCTCCGACGCGCAGAGCGGGAGTTGCTCGTGACCAGCCCACCGGCCTGGCCGCGTATGTCGCGGCCGAAGCCGTGGTCGTCCCCAGTACCGGGCTGGTCGCGATGACGGTGACCTCGGCGTGCACATTGAGCAGAGCGAGTCCGTCCTCCATCGACTGCTGAAGGCCGGCCAGCGTCCGACCGTGCGGGTAGACACCGTGAACCGCTCGTTCGGCCGCCCACTGCCGTCCTACACGGACCGCCCTGACCTCGATGGGCTCGCTCATGCCGCCGCCCCCCGGAGGTCTTCGATGATCTGTGTCGCGAGAACGTCCGGAATCGGGGTGGGCAGGACGATACGTCGGGCGACCACCGCCCCCGTCTCACAGGCCAGCGCCGCCAGCTCTACCGCGTCGAGCGCAAGGTTGCGGCCGGTCGGCCGGGTCCCGGGCAGTAGCGCGCGCGCCTCATGCCGGTTGAGGAGCACCAAGTCGGCGCCCAGCGCCCGGATGCGACACCTCGCCCTCGTGGAGAACGGGCTGCGCTCGTACCCGCATGCCTCGTAGACTTTGCCTGCTGTCATCGGGGGGCCACCCTCCTGTGCTCCGCCTGGTGTGTTCGTGTACCAGGCGGAGCTTTTTTGTGCGTGTGTGGTGCACCCCTTGCCATAACGCCTCGCAGTGAGGCATTATGGAGTCATCAGCACCGAGGGGACCCGATGAGCAGCATCACCACCGCGCAGGCCGCCAGCCGAGCGCACGTCACCGTCGCCACCATCCGCGTCTGGGCCCGCAACGGCGTCATCGCCGCGACCAAGGCAGCCGGCCGCTGGTCCATCGACACCGCTTCCCTCGCCCGCCGCATCACCATCGGCGCCATGCGCGCCAGGAAGGCCACCCGGATCATGGCTGAGCCCACCGGAACGATCGTCTCCCTGCCCCGCGGCCGCTACGGCGTCCGCGGCAACGCCGAAGCCCTCGCCGCCGCCTACCGCGACCGCGCGCCTGTCACCCCCACCAATCCCCCCTACGCCCAGGACAAGGTGTTCCTCGGCCTCGCACGCCAGACCTACGGCGACTACGGCATCACCCCCGAGACCCTCGGCCTCTACGACACCACCGACGACGGCGACGCCGTCTACTACCTCGACACGAACGACCTCTCCCAGTGCCCGGCCTTCGCGACGGCGTACTGGGAGGCCATCGCACAGACCGACCAGGCAGCCGCCGCCGCGCAGGCCCGCGACGACGACTACCTCAACCCCCGCTACACGTGATCCACCGCCACCCAGGGGAGCCGATGGGCACCATCACCGCCGTTCAGGCCGCAGCTCAAGCTCGTGTCAGCATCCGTACGATCCACTCGTGGTGCCACCGTGGCGCTGTCACCGCCACCAAGCAGGCCGGCCGCTGGGTCATCGACAGCTCGTCCCTTCTCTGCCACGTCGCTCTCGTCACCCGCAAGCGCACTACGTACCGCCTGGAGCAGGAGAGCGGAATCAGCGAGGGCCACGAGTACACCTTCTGGAGGATCGCCCTCGCTGACGGCACCGCCAGTGGCCACGGACCGGGGAAGGACCCTCGTCTGGCCGGGAGCGAGAGCGTCTTCCACCGCAAGGAGACCGCGGCTTTCCACCTCCGCTTCTACGAAGAAACGGACTCCTGCTACCACATCCGCCTCCGCCGGCCGCCCGCCCGGAGCATCAGCCCCTCCCCATGGTGGGAGATCACTGGCGGAGAAGACGACGACCCCGCGCATTTGAAGCGCCGACTTCCCGTCACTCGCTCGGACACCTACGCGCTCTCCACCTGCGACGTGCTCATCATGTGGGCTCAGCAGCACGCCGCCGGTGCCACCGCACGCGTCATCAAGCATGGCCAGCGGAAACTGGCTGAGGCCGCTGAGGCGGCGGCGCGCAGGGCCCGCGCAAAGCGGCTCGCCGAAGCTGCTCGCCTCAAGGGGCCTCTGGCCACCGACCGCCAGGTCGACTACATCCTGACTCTTCTCGCTCGCCGCGAGCGCAACGGCGAGTGCGGCGGCTCCTTCGCCGGCCCCACCACTCGCGCCGGCCTGGAGGAAATGTCCCGCAGCCAGGCATCGGCCTGCATCGTCTCGCTCACCGACACCGACCAGTAATGAGGCGCCCTGGCGCCCGTCCCGACGCACTCTCATGGAAGGCGACACATGAAACTCCTGCCCATCCCCTACGACACGCCGGTTCTCATCAAGACCTCCAACTCCGGTCTCGACAACCGGCAGTACGTCAGCGAGCGCTACCGGGGCGGGTGGTGGTGCGAGGTGACGTGGGTGCCTGCCCGCAACGACTCGATCGCGCAGGTACACGCCCCGGGCCACCCCGACCACGACTTCCTCACCCTCAGCCTGCCTGCCGACGACCCCGACGAGGCGGAGGGAACCGCTCACCAGGCCATTCGGGTCGCGCGGGAGCTCGTCGCAGTCGTAGACCGGGACGACGCCGCCTGCGGGGACGGCCTCAGGGAGGTCATGGCGGCCCTAGGGAAGAGGACGGACCGCTTCGGAGGCGCGTGGAGCGAGGTCTTGGAGTGGGTCCCCCAGGCCCGGGCGGCGCTCACCTTCGAGGACCTGCCTGAACTGCACATCGGGGGTGCTGTCCCCGCTGACACGTTGTGGACGGTCAGCATGGTGGCGGGCTTCCTCGGGTATAGCGGGGATGCCGCGACTGGCAGCGCCCGAAAGTGGCTGTTTCGGCACGGTCTCCAGTCCGAGGGGCGGGAGGTGGGGCGGTGGGGCGAGTCCCTGTACTCCGAGGCCCGGGTGCGTGAGGCCGCCGAGGCGAGCCCGGGCAAGGGGCGCCGGGGCGCCCGCCGAGAAGACGGAGGCCGGTTCGCCACCGCGGACAGTGATGCGTAGTCCCGGATGTGGGCGGTGTGCCCGCTGCTGGCGCAGCACTTGACGCGGCCCGGCGTGATGAAAGCCCCCGACGCTGCTGGAGTAGCTGGCGAGGGCTTTCGTGCGTGCCCTGTGACAGTCGGGTGGGGGGGTGGGGCGTACTCTCCCGGGGTGGCTATCGAACTCCCTGACGACCTGATCGAGCTGGAACGTTCCGCTTGGGCGCAGATCCAGGCCGGCGCGCTCACCCCGGAGACGGCTGCTGCTGTGCATGCCCGGGTCACGGAGGTTGCTATCGCGGCGGGGGAGAACCGGTATGAGGTCGAGCGCGCTCTGAAGGCCATGGTGCGGCACCCGGGCAGTGAGTAGCCCCGGCGTGCTGTACGACGGGGGAGCCGAATAGGGGCCAGCCGGGGCCGGGGCTCAGTCTGCCAGTGGAGTGCGGCCCGCCGCGACGGGGGTGCGCGGCGGGCCGGTCTCAGTGTGGCGAGTCGGTCAGATCCCGGGCGGAATGACCTGCTGCGCCCAGGCCGGGAACGTCGTGGGCGCTGAGGGGTCGATGCCGATGCTCAGCACGTCGTTGACGTCCTTTCCCACCGTCATGGGCACGTCCCTGACGTACGAACGGATCTGGGCAGCCAGCACGAGGCCGACCCACGGGGGAAGGTCCGGGCCGAGGATACCCTCCGTCAGCTCCGCGTACTTCGTATCGATGTCAACCGGTACGGGGTCTCGCAGGATAACCACTTTTGCCCGGCTATCGTACTGTTCGGTTGATGTCATCGCCCAGATGTCGGTTACGGGGATTTCACCCAGGACCATCGACGCGTGGCTGTACGGGGTCATATGGTTCCCGGTGCGGTGCAGCGAGGTGACGGCCGGGATGCTGCCGACCTCCTCCTCGGACTCGGCTCCGAGCACGAAGAACGGGGTGTCGTGCGGCATCCCCATCGCTGCGCCGGGCATCACGAACGTCGTGTAGTGGATCGGCATGGGTGGAGCCTAGAGCAGCCACTGACACTGCGGGCGAGCTGCGCAAACAGCTACGCGAAAGGGGGGTTCTTGTCCAGCCAGTCCGACAGGTCGTGGGCGGACCCGAAGTCCTCGCCGCCCGGGCCCACGAGGGTCGCGATTCCTACCGCGAGGGTGATGTCCCCACTGTTCACTTGCTCACCCCCTTCCTGCTGAGGTGTCCTCAGCCTATGCCAAACGGGCTTGGCATGTCAATCCTGTTTGGCCCACTTTATTTGGCCTACCATGGTTGGCATACTGGAGCACATGAACACCCCCCTCAGCCGGGTCAGAACCGCGCACGCCCACCACGAGCAGCTCAAAGGCGAAACCGACGTCGCACTCCAAGCGCTCTACGCCGCCATCGCCGAGGCCCGCCGCACCGGGACCGCGCAGAAAGACCTCGCCGAGGCCACCGGCTACAGCCGGGAACGCATCCGGCAGATCTGCCGCGCCGCAGGCGTCAAGTAACCACCGAAAGGGACCCCATGGAGCACCAGGCTGGACTGGTCGTAAACCGCGCGAGCGTGTCGCTCATCGTGTACGAGGTGGCGTCGTCGGCCTGGGCTTCCGCCCCGTCCGACGAGGACGGCGACGCGTTCACCGCGGAATCCGACCTCGCCCCTGCCACGTATGACCTGATGGGGGACGAACTGCTGCGCTGCGAGGCCGCCTATGACGAGGAGGAGGACCCCATGCTCCGCGCCGTGGACGTCTTACGCGAGCACGGCTGGGGGGTCGCGGAGGATTGGGAGCCCGACGAGATGGGCTACCTGGCCGCTGCAGTGCCGGTCGAAGCCTGGTAGACGCCGAGCCAGTCGGCCCAGGTGCCGCACTCCCGCGTCTCGTCTACCAGGCATTCACCGACATCGAAGACCACCGCTCGAATCATGCCGGTGATCCTACGGAGGCTGCGCCGCGCGAGGTAGTCCACTCCTCCGTGGGTGGCCCGCCACGACGGGGGTGCGTGGCGTGCCGGCCGCAGTGTGGCAGGCGTTCAGCTCTCCTTCCGCTGAGGGGCGCCGCGCTTGCGGCGTGGCAGGCCCAGGCGGTCGGCGTGGCACCGGATCGCTCTGGGGCTTACGCCGAAATGCTCAGCGATCGCGGAGGTAGACGTGCCTGCCATCCACATCTCAGTCAGGGCTGCGTCCCCGGCTGAGCCTTGTCCGCCTAGCCCGTACTTCCGCCGCTTACCGGGGAGCCCGGCCATCTCGGCGAATCTGTGAACCGTAGCGCCGCTTCGGTTTACAGCGGCGGCGATGTCAACGACTGCTCGGCCGCCGCGCCACATGCTTTCCAGCGTGTCCCGCTGAGCGGCAGTGAGGGCCTGCTGTTTCCTCTCCGATGGCTGAGACGCAGGCCCGGGGCAGCGTGCAGGCTCGGGCTCAGAGTCGAACTCTGGCTCGTTGGGGCGAGGAGTGCGCTCCAGGTAATGCGCGCGGCGGCACTCGGGGCAGCGGCACTTCCCCCGGCTGTAGGCCCGGCTCGTGCCGTGCTCCAAGTCGGGGTCGCGACCCGCGCGGAGGGCTGTATCGAGCGCGAGCGCCCAGCGTGCGTCCTCGCGGGCGAGACGGTGCACGCCCAGTACCGGGAAGCCGACCTCCGTACAGGCTTCGGCGAGCGGGATGCCCTCTGCGAGGAGCCCAAGGAGACGGGCGCGCCGAGGTGTGGGGTAGCGCGCCTCGCGGGTGGCCTGGCGGCGTGCGCGGCTCTTGCGCCGGTGTTCTTCGAGGTGGCGCCGGCAGCGGGTGTGGCCCGCTGCCGGCGCCTCTCCGCATTCGACGCAGGCCATCAGGCGGTGGCCTCGGCGCGGCGGACCTTCTGGACGAGCTTATTCACGGTGGACTGGTCCATGCCCATGGCGCGGGCGGCGGCCGACTGGTTGCCGCCGCAGAATGCGACGACCTCGGCGACGGCCTTGGCTCGTTCCTGTGCGAGGCGGGCGGTTTCCGTTTCCCACAGCTCGTTCGCGCGGTGGGCCTTCTGTAGCCGGCCGGGGAGGATGCCGTCCGTGTTGGTGATGTCGGCCATCTCCTGGGCGACGGACGGGATCAGGCGGCCCTCGCTGTCGAGGGCGTCTTCGAAGAACTCGCCGTCGTCGATGGTGGAGCGTTCCATGAGGACCTGCACCTCGGTGCCGTCAGTGAGGGTGACGTAGTCGTAGGCGGTGGCCCGGTTGTCGCCGTAGGAGCTGTTGGCGATGTCGCTGTAGTTGGTGGTGCTGAACTCACCAGTGGCGGTGAGGACGAGGAGGTCGTCGCTGCCGTTGTGGAAGTCGGTGATGTCGTTGCCGGTGATGGGACGCATGGGATTTCCCTCCGTTGCGGGGCGAGTGCCCCGGTGAAGAAAACTATGGCACCCCTGCCATTGAATGTCAATGGCAGGGGTGCCATAGAGGGCCTCCTCGCGACGGGGCCCCGAGGGAAACGTGGGCTTCACTCACTCCTATTATCGAACGCATGTCCGAACCATCCCGTCTTGATCTCCTCCGCTTCGCGCGGCGTGTCGTCGAACGCAACGCGCTGCGACAGCTCGCTGAACTCGACCAGTGGATCGCTGACGAGGAGCGCCGCGAACGCGAGACGCGGCTCCAGGAGGAGCGGCGCCCGCCCGCGCCGGACTGGCTACTGGAGGTCGGGATCGGGGCCGGCTCCCTGCCCGTGCAGCTGCATCAGGGGGACTGCTGGAATCCGGGGAAGCGTCATCGCCCGGTGAGCGTGGAGCAGGCCCGGCGCGCCCTGGCCGAGCAGGTTCCGGCGTGTGGGCATTGTCAGCCGGACGTGGCGCTGGGCTGGGTCGACGGGTAGTCGTGCGGCAGGTGCCGCCCCCGGCCTGCCTGCTGTGCAGGGAGTCAGGCCGTAGCGGCAAGTCCGGGGAAGGGGCGCCGAGGTGCCCGGCGAGCAGGTGGTGGCCGTTTCGCTGCCGCGGACAGCGATGCATAGACGCGGGCCGGGATGGCAGAAGCGGCCCGTCCCTGCTGGAGCAGTGTCTGGGGCGCTTCTGCGCGTACCCTGAGACGCCGCAGGGGGCATACCGCGAGGATCTGGTGGCGGAGGACCGCGTCAGCATCCCGCTCACGCTCGACTCCCCCAGCGTCCTCTCCAGCCGCCTCGCCAATCTGGAGAGCCCCGCCGAGATGTACACGCTCATGTGGCCGGTGCCCAACAGCCGGCCGTGGGCCGCGGTCGGCGAGGAGTGGATGCGCTCCTTCACTGCCGCCGCGGAGCGTGCCGACCGCCTGGTGATCGACCACGATCCGCCGCGCAGCATCACCACCCGGACCAGCGGCCCCGAGGCGGAGAACTGATGAGCGAGCAGCGGACGACGCCCGAGCAGCGGTCGCGGAGGCTCGCGCCGCAGGAGCGACCGAGAACACATGATCAGTCCGGCCGGTGCTACCCGCGGGGCGTCCGCTCTCCAGATCGTGCTGTGCTTCCATCTCGCCTCCAAGGGCCAGTGGCCAGTCAACATTCCACGGTGCGATGCGGGTTGCTCCGGGCGCCTTGATTATGAGATCGCCAACGCGGCGGCGGCTGCGCGGGCCACCTCCGGGTCCGCCCGGATCGCTGCTGCGACCTCGTCAGCGGTCAGACCGGCGCCCTGGGCAGGCACGGTGCGGCACGCCCGGTCCTCCAGCCTGGTCAGCAGCGCCTGGGCAGAGGTGTACTCCTGGGCCACCTCCGGGTCATCTGAGGTGAGGTCGGCGCACACGGCGTCCAGGGCTGCGCGCAGGCCGGAGAACGCCACTTTCATGTGCCCGGGGCAGCGGGCCACCGCGAGACTGGGATACTTCTTGGTCGGCTGGTACACCCGGCCGAGGGTGGCAGCGGCCTCCGAGAGGTGGGCAACCACCTCGCACAGCATGGTGGAGGAGTCGCCGCCCATGCTCATCAGGGGGCTGTACTCGTTGCCCTCGCTGTCCTTGGCGAACTGACGGCGGACACCGAGGACGCGCAGTCCGCGGACGGTGGCCAGCTCCACGACAGAGGAGGAGACCATGTGGGCGGCCTGGACGATCTCTTCACTCATACGGTTCACGGTGCGGCAGCGCTCCCTCGCGGAGGTCTTGCCCGCTTCCCCCACCAGGGCCTGGTGCTCGGCCCCGAAGCTCTCGAAGACGGTGGTCAGTGCGGTCACTGCGCACCGGATGTGGTCCTCGGTGGCGGCGTCGTCCTGCTGGGGCATCGGCATCCTTCGTTCGACGCAGCGACGACCTGCCGCGCCGCCGCGCGCGGTGACGCGCCGGTCGGCCGCGCCATCGAGTACAACGGCGGTGCCCCGGTGAGGACACGGGTAGAAGTGAGTGCCGTGGACAGGCCCACGATCTGGCACCGATGCCCCGCGACCCTCTCGCGCTGCAAGCGCATGCGCGATCAGCGGTCCGGGGAGGACGGTAGCCGGGACCGGCGGAGGCCCGGTTCTCCCCGCATATGGCGTTGGGGGAACCGGGCCTCCGGGCTGACTGACGGTCAGGCCGCGATCAGTTGAGGCTCCTGCTTGTGGACACCGTCCAGGAAGCATGCCCACTCGTGGTGGGTGTAGGTGTGCGGATTGAGGGCTTCTCCGGCCTTGTCGGTGAGCTCCACCCCGTCGGGGGTGACGCGCGCGGCGATCCGTGATTCCTCGGCCGAGAGTGTCCCGCGCAGGTGGTCGAGGAAATCCGACCAGATCGTGATCGGGTAGAGGTGCGCACTCTTCGCCGGTTCCTTGCTGTCGCGTACCGCCACCAGACCGGTCCCGGCGGGGAAACCGACTTCGACGCAGCCGTTTGAGCTTTCGGACAGGGACGCCTTGTTCCACTTGACGTTGGTGAGATCAGGTTTAATGGTCATCGCAACTCCTTCAGCACGGTCTCGGTGATGTACAGCGCCGACTCGTGATCGTCGAGGGCCATACCGCGCAGATGGCTGTGTGACGCGTCGAAGCGGCGGGTGTCCTTCGGCTTCGCGAGGTACAGATTCCCAGCCGGTGAGTCCACGTAGACCACGGAGGGCTCCGCTGGGTCGGGAAAATCGAGGATGGCGAAGCCGCCAGTCAGGCCGGCGTGCGCACCCTTCTTGTACGGCAGCACCTGCAAAGTGACGTTGGGAGTCTCTACCGCCTCCTGCACGAGGCATTTCAACTGCCGCCGCTGGCAGTCGAGTCCGCCCACCTGGCGCCACAGCGCGGCTTCGTCCAGGACCACAACCAGGGCAAGCGGTATGGGCTCTCTGCTCAGAACCTGCTGGCGCTGTAGATGAAATCTGAGCAGGTCCTCGATCTGGCCGGCCGGTGCGGAGGGGTTGTCGCCGCGCAGGATCGCGCGGGCGTAGTCCTCAGTCCGCAGCAGGCTGTGCACGGTGGCGAGACTAAAGACGCGCAAGCTCGCCGCCTCAGCTTCGAGACCCACGTACGTATCGAGCTTGGGCGGCAGCTCGTACTTCGTCCACCACGCCTCGTCGGGTGTGGAGGCGTGCATGTCGAGCAGGTCGGCACGAGTCTCAGGCGTGGCGTTGTACGCCTCCAGTAGTCCCTTCAGCTCGATCAACTGTACCCGCCGCTTGCCGTTCTCGATGCGGCTGATCGTGGAGTCGCTGCGGTCGATCGCAGCACCCGCCGCTTCGATGGTGAGGCCAGCAGTTTCACGAAGCCCCAGGAGCACCCGCCCCATCTTAAGTTTCTGCACCATCGGGCCCTGATTCGCCATGCTCGTGCCTCCCCTCGCTTTCCGTCGTCGGACACGCCCCCATCCTGCCGTACTGCGCGGGGGCGGCGTAATCGGAGACGCCATGCATCCTCCAGACCGAGATCCAGCCCAAGAAGTTTCCTTGAATCTTCTCAGAGAAGTTGCAGAGAGAATCTTCAAGGGTACATATTTGGGTGACGGCTCGCCACGGCTGGTGATCAAGGACGCTGGCATGCCGCAGATCGTCGGTGCGTCCAGCCCCGAGCACTGCGGAAACAGAGCCGGGAGGGAAGCCTCGGATGCTCAACGATGAGAAAGCGCACCAGGCACTACTTCGCGATGAAGACGTTGCTCCTGCGCCTTCTGCGTGCTGGGCGGGCGATCAGCGCAGACCGCGCCTTTTCCCGCTTTCGGCCCCTACTGAGCAGGGAGAGCCGCAGAGGACAGCTCATCCGGCCAACGGCCCTATGTGCGACGCTCCTTTCGCCTGCATCCTGCGGGCGGCGATCTTGACCGAGCAAGCACGGACGAGGATGCGAGCTGAGGTCGCGGCGAAGACGGACCGGTGGGGGGGACTTCACGCGCGCCGTCTCGGGGACCTGCACGCGGTCCTGGAGCAGACCCGGCGCCCGATCAAGCTGATCCCCTACGCAATCGAGTCCGGCCCCGCCGGATCGGCGGCGGCACTCGGGGGCCTCGCGCGGTACGTCGAGAGGTGCGGGTGGCAGCCCCGGCCCGGTGCCCAAGATGCCCGGTCCGCTCTGAAGGCGCCGCCCTTGGCCCGCCCCGGCTTGCGCACCGCGCTGGGAGAGGTCAAACGAGGCCTTGCCCACGGGCTGATCACCCAGAACGAGGAAGCCATCGGACCGCCTGAACAGTACGCCCAGCTCCTGACCGACATGATGACGCGCCGACTCATCCTGGTGCACCAGACTCCCCTGTACACCTGGACACGGTGAGTCCGACGATGGCGACGCTCACCCCCAGAGCCTCCACACCCCGAACTGCCGGACGGCCCCGCCCCGCACCGGCCAAGCGTCCACCGGCTGAAGTCCTCGCTCGTCTGGCCGGCGCACTTCGCGAGCTGCTTCCGCTCGACATGATCCTGGACGACATCGGAGACGCGCTTGCCCCTCAGCCCCCGGCCGAGGATGAGGTCCATCAGGTCCACCAGGCCCTGACCGCAGGTCTGACGCGATTGGTCAACATCGCTGTGGCCGCCGCAGATCACGACCCGAGGTGCTGGACCTCGTTCAGCGCGCGCGTGCCGCGGCCGCGCTGAACGAGAAGCCGACCGGGGACTCTGGCGACCGCCTGACCCACCTGCGGCAGCGGGCCACTGTTGCCCTCCACCTTCTGGACCGCCTCGCGGTGACAGGAACCATCAGGCAGGTCGCGTAACCAGCACGGGCCAGCACGGGCCATACGCCCCACTGGATCTCGCGGGCTGAGCTGAGACGCCCGACAGCCCTGCGGTGAGGAAGTCGCCGCAGAGGCTCCCCCTCGCCCTATCCCCTACTCGCTGAGGACGTCATGGCCTACTTCAACCAGAGCAGATCGCGCACCGTCATACTGCCGGCAGGCGGACGCTTTGCGACTCCTGAGACGCTGACGGCCCGCGCGCACCAGCTCGCGGACGCCTTCCCCGACACATCCGTCCGTCTGCTCGGGCAAACCGACGAGGGCCGGCCCATCGAGGCCCTGACCATCTCCGGCGGTCCCCGTCAGGTCGTGGTCCTGGCCGGGGTGCACCCCGACGAGTCGGTGGGATATCACACCGTCAGTGCCCTGTGGGACGTGCTGGCGAAGCCCGGCGCCGCGCTGCGCGCGTGCACGTGGCACGTCGTCTGGTGCAGCGATCCAGACGGGGCGGCCCGGCACACCCCGATCCAGCCACTGAGTGTCGAGACGTACTTCACGGGCGAGACGTACTACCGCCCCGCACCCGCGGAACAACCCGAGTGGGGATACCGGCCTGCTCACCCTGCCGACGAGCTCGCGGCGACAAGGGCCGTGCGGGGCCTGATCGACGAGGTGCGGCCCGATGCCCTCGTGTCCCTACACAACGCGCTCAGCGGGGGCGCCTTCAGCTTCGTGACGCATCGCTTGGTACCGCTGCACCGGGCGATGGCCCGAATGCCCGCACGCTACAGCCTCCCCCTTGCCGATCCGGAGGAGGCAGGGGACGGACCCAGCACCCCCTGGGCGCCAGGAGTGTGGCGGGTACGGCGGCCCGCTCCGGCCCTGGGGGCGGGCATCAGCAGCGTGCAGTACGCCAAGCTCCGGTACGGGACGGTCGGGCTGATCCCGGAGGTCCCCCTCTTCCGGGCGCAGGCCTCGCCGGAGACCGGGCTGGAGAGCGCCGGCCGCGTCCTGGAGGCGGGCCTCAACCTACGGGCCGCCGCCTCCGCGCTGCCCGCGCTGGAGCAGACCCGGTCCGGGCGGGCCGCCCGCAGCCAGATAGGCATCCTCCCCGCGATCTCCGACGCGGAGGAGAAGAGGCGGCGCGCCAGCGCGTTCAGCCACTGGGCTGTCCTGCGGGCTGCCACCTCCTTGCTCCGGCATGCCCAGGACTCGTTCGTGCGAGACCTCGCAGCCCTGGAGCGGTGCGAAGTGCTGCTGGAGCGACACATGCGCACAACGAAGACCCACCTGGCCCCCACCCCCCACCCCAGCGAACTGGTCGCCGGGGCCCAGCTCGACCTGATCGTGACGCTGGCCGAGGCCCTGCACGACACGAAGAGCCTCCAGGAGCAGCGATGAGCGCTCCCGCCCCCGCCCCGTGCCCGTTCATCGCCCCGCGCGCGACGGAGATGCCCGTTGATGACCCGCTCGTCGTGCGGGACGGCCGGCTGTCCTACCCCGATCCGGACCCGGAGGACTGGGACGACACCGAGATCGGCGCGCTGTGGCTCCGGATGACGCCCCCGGGCCCGGGAGACACCACGACGCTCGGCGGAGAGGAACATCCGCGCTGTCAGAGGGACTTGATGGCAATGCTGGCGTGCCAGGTGTGCGGCGCCCACGACGGCGTCTACGCCGAGGGGCGCGGCGTCCCTCTTCAGCTGGCCTACACGTCCGAGGGAGGGCTGCTGCCTCAGCGCCGCTACGCGCCCGGGATCGGGTGGCAGACCCTGTACGCGCTGGAGGGCAACCCGCCGGTCTGCACGCGGCACACCGGCGCCCATCAAGCGTGCCAGGGCCTGCGCGAGCGGCGGGGTCACACCCTCCTGTGGGTGCGGCGGGCTCCCATCGTCGCTGTCCTCGGCGACGTCTACGACCGGGACGACCTGGACGCCGCTCCGGCCCGGGATCAGGTCGTGTTCGCCGGCGAGCCTCGCGTGCGCGCCACGCTCGCCCGGTCGCTGCTGCGCGAGATCCAGATCGGGTGGGTCGAGCGCAGCGTCCCGCCCGCCGACACGGGGCAGGGCCGGTGACGCCCCCGAAGGGCCCGCCCGCGGGCCTGATCGTGGTCGGCGCGCTGCTGCGCGCGCTGCGCCTGCGCTACGGCCGGCACACGCCCGCCGAACTGAGCGTTCTTGGCTACCCCGAGGCGGACCTCGATGCGATCGAGGCCGGCGCGAAAGCGATCGCGGTCGAGACGGCGAAGGCGCATGCCGACATGTACGGGGTTCCTCAGGGCCCGTTACGCGAAGCACTGGTGACGCTCGCCGAAAAGTCGTCGTGGCAGCCGGCGAGTCTCGTGGACGACCAGCCGGGGTGGTCTGACCGCCTCCTCGCGCTGGCGACGACCGCCCAAAGCGCCCGCGTGCACGTCCAGCACCTCCCCGCGAGTCTGGCCACCGTCGACGCCTTGCTCGCCTCAATGCACCGCCCCACTCCGCTGCCCCTGATCGCTGCCGAGTGGCCCCTGCAGAGCACCACGTGGCTACTGCCCAGCACCATCATCGAAAACCTGTGCGCGGTGCCCGGCGTCGATCAGCGGCGGCTGGTGGCCGACCAGCTCCGTCACCTGCACCAGCTCGTCGCCACGGAGCAGGCCGATGTGCGCCTCGTCGACACCCCTCTGCCTCCCCGGACCCGGGTCGTCGCCGATGCCCGGATCGGCGGGCAGGCCGTGTGCGTGCGGCAGCAGGAGCACAACGCGCACTACGCCAGCGGCTATCACGCCACGTGGGAGCGCGATCTCCTCGCCGCTGTGTACACCAAGGCGTCCTCGCGCGAGCACACGCTGTCCGTGCTCGCCTCCGGGGCCGACGCACTCTCTACGGAGGACTCATGACGAAGACGACCATCCGCCCCGGCACCTCGCGGGCCCGCTCCAGCAAGCGTCCTGCAGACGCCTTCGTCGTGCTCAGCGCCAACATCGAGCACGACGGGGGCTGGCTCGACCAGCACGGTACGCCGGACCTCGCGCGGAGCCTGGAGATCGCCCACCTCCTCGCGGAACTCGACCCGGACGTGCTCCTGCGGCAGGAGATGACGCACAGCCAGCTCGGTCGCGGTGACGCCCATCGCCATCAGGTGGCCGACATCCTGGACAGCGAGGTATTCGTCTCCCCCAACCAGTGGGGCAGCAACCCGAATGGAATGCTCGTCCGGCACGGCACCTTCGGGACGGTCCAGCAGCGGGGCGAGGCGGACCGCCCCTACCGGGCGGGCCCGTGGGGCACTCCCCCCACCATCGTCTACGCCACTTTTCAGGAGGCCCCGGAGCACACCCTGATCCTGGGGTCCGTGCATGCCTCCTCCAACTCCCCCAGTGTGAGGCGCCTGGAGGTGGAACACCTGAGCCGCGAGATCGACAAGGTCCCGCGCGGGGCAGGTCTCCTCGTCGGGGGCGACTGGAACGAATCCCCGCTCCAGGAGGGCGAGGAAGTCCCCGCGATCGACTGGCAGGCGCCTGAACTCACCGACGACGTACACCGCCGCCACCGCGCCGAGCGCGGCCTGGACGGCACGTGGCGCAGCATCACTTACATGGACCAGTACCTGCTCGATACGGGACTTCATGATCCCGCCCGCCACGTAGCCCGCGCCGGGAAGCCGGATGCGTTGCGCGCGACGGCCGGCCGGGCGCGGCCCGATCAGGGTGGGCCGCAGCGCATCGACCGTTTCGCGCTCGACCGCTACCTCATCACCGCCGTCGAGGACGTCGAGGTCATCAACATGAGCGGAGCGAGCGACCACGACGCCGTCTGCCTCGTCCTCTCCCGCCGCGGCATGATCGAGAGCTTGCGGCGCAGCGTGGCGCCGGCCCCGCGCTGGCCGGCCTGCGGCGAAACCCACCGAACGGTCACCGGCACCGCCCGGTGAGCAAGGACTCGGCCGGCTCACCGCCGCCATACGTTGACTTTCTCCGTGGACAGCAGCGGCACACCATGCGGGCCCTTCACGTGAGCGGCAACTGAGGTTGAAGGAATTACGCCCAGCAGAAGAGTGGCCCACCCTTTTGCGGGTGGGCCACTCTTCTTGAGGATGGCCCCGCAGGGCACTCTACGCCGCACGCCGGTACAGCAGGACTCCGCGCGCACCACGACGCCCCGCAGTCGAGCTCTGAGGTAAGCGGCGAACAAGGTCCATCAGAGCCTCACTTACCGGTGACGGAGGCTGAGGGCGCGGCGGGCGATCGACTCATGCAGGACGCGGATGCGGTCTTGGCGCTGACGCCGGGTGCGTCGAGCGGCTTGGAGAGTGAGGGTGGCGGAGGAGGAGGCACTTGCAGTGCCAGCGAGTTTGTTCATGCGGATCAAACCTCCTGTTGGGGCAGCTGCGCGCGGGAGGCGAGGTAGGCGTGAAGAGCGGCTCGGCGGGCGGGCAGTTCAGCCAGAAGCGGGGCCCAGTCGTCGCCGCTGAGGTTCAGGGCGCGATTCTCAATCTCCAGGTCAGCGGGCAGGAGTGCGCCGGTGACCAGTACCGTACCGGTTTCCTCCCAGGTGTCCGGGGCGGCGTCCGCGACGGCGGGCACGTCCCGGTCTGCGAGCCACCGCGCGATCTGCGGGAGCTGCTCGGTGGGGCGCTGCGTGGAGATGTGCACGCAGTGTCCACTCTGGAGCAGCGTGCGCAGGGCGTGGGGGGCGCCGGTGACGGCTTCCTGGAGACGTCCGCCCTGCCAGCCCTGCCGGTCGTGGATCACGCCGTCGAAGCGGGAGAGGATGCGCCGGGGCTGGGCGCCAGCCTGCTCTTCGAGCTGAGGGAGCGTCTGGGTCCAGTCGCCCTGGTGGAGGACGATGCCGCGTCCGATGCGGACGTCGGCCTGGACCACGTGGGAGGTGACCAGCACGGTGTCGGTCGAGTTCCAGAACTGCCGCTCGGGGTTGGTGTTGATGTCGGCGTGGATGCCGTGGCCGGTGAGCAGGTCGTGGACGGTGTCGGTCTGGGTGCGGGGGGTGAGGATGTGCGCGGCGTAGTGGGGGGAGGCGGCGATCTGCCGGATGGCGTCGACCGCGGAGGCGGTGGTGGGCGCGCCGAGCAGGGTGTTCGCGCGAAGGCCGACGGTCAGGGCACGGGGCGAGGTGGCCATGGGTGGCTCCTTTTCTCTGAGGGCTCGTCAGGCGTGCACCTCGCAGGGGGATCTCCGGGAGGAGACGCCTTCGTGGTGACGTGTCTTCACCGTAGCACGGGATTTAGCCGGGTGGCTAATTTTTTTTAGCCCCCCGGCTAAATCCCGTGCTACGGTGGGGCTGTAGCCGCCGAGATCAAGGAGAGCGCCATGAAGAACCGCCCCGTCGAGACGCACGAGCTGCACGCCGCCCTGGAAGCGGAGAAGGCCGCTGCCCGCGCGGAACGCGCCAGTGGTTCCTACTTCGGCCTGGAGCGCGCACGCCGCGTGCTGAACATCGCGCGCATCGCCCGCGGAGGCTCTGCCGCCGCCCACCTTCTCGGCGTCAGGCCCGCCACCGTCTCCGTCACGCTGGCGCGCTACCGGCGCGCGACCGGCAGGGACCAGACACTGCCCGGCGCGAGCCTGCTGGGTGTGCCGGATGCCGACCGGTACGAGCTGTCCGAGCAGTCGGGCGCGGCCGTGCACAGCCGGGACATCCCCGTGCTGGCCGGGACGGACTTCAGTCGCTCCATGCTGTCGCTCTACAGCACCAAGCTCCGCCAGTCCCCCCCGGTCTACGAAGAGCCGGTCCAGGCGGACGGATCGCCGCACGAGGAATGGGAGCGGCGGCTCGTGCCGGCGGTCATCGCGCGGGCAGCCGAGCTGCTGCCGGACTACGAGGTCGCGCCGACGGGTCTGTGGGCCCACAAGGACCGCGACTGGCAGTGGGCCTCCCCCGACCGCCTCCTCACCCGCACCGATACCGGTGCGACGGGCCTGCTGTTGTGCCAGGTCAGCAGCGAGCCGATCAGCGCGACCGAGGGCGGCCCAGGAGGACCGCGACGGGTACCGGACTCGCTCGCGGCCACCGCCCAGTGGGACATGGACACTCTCGGGCTGACCCACGCCTACATCGCGACCCTCCACCAGGGGCACGTCTTCCGCCTCTACCACCTCACCTACGAGCCGTCCCGGGCCGGGGAGCTGCGCCAGGCCGCGGAGGACCTGCTCGCCGCGGTACGCGACCGGCGGGAACCCGACGAGCACGACCGCCATTTCACCAAGGAAGAGCAGTCCGCGATCGCCGCCGCAGCCCGCCGCATGCTGCCGGAGATCGAGGAACAGGCCGACGAGGTGGTGGAGTACGGGTTCAACGCCCAAGAGGACATGGACCGCTACCGAACGGTCCGGGAAATCGCCGAGGCGGCCGAGCGCGGCAGCAGCAGCGACCTGAGCCAGGTCCTCACTCGCAGCGGCCTGCCCATGCAGCATTTCCTCCCCTCTCGGTGATGACTCGCAGCGCGGGAGCGCGCCGGACGGCCCGCCACCGCCAACGTCTCAGGTGCCTGTGCGACACCGGCCGGCCCGATCTCCGCGAGGCGAGATGTTGCCCGGCGATCACGGGCGGGCTGCTCAAGACATCCGCGCCAGAGTCCTCACCGCCTGGGATGAGGAACTGCGCGACGCCGAGCGCCATGCCAACGCAGAATTCGCGTTTTGGCGTCTTGGCACGGCTCCTGACAGCCCATCACCGATGCAAGAGCACATGTCGGAGAATGCCGCAGACTATCGTGGGGTATAGCGAGACGGTTATCAGAGTTTCGAAGGTCACTAGACACAACGTTTTTGTTAGCACGGCACGCCCCCTGTACGAGATCGCACCAGGGTGGTGCCTGTGCCTGTCCCCAGGCAGGAGGCCCAGCCATGAACAGTGGCAAGGACGACGGAACACCCCTCATCTACCGAGCGCAGATGGTTATCTCCCCCGACGGTGACGATGCCGTCGGCGCGACACCCGCCCACACCATTTACGGACGCGCAGTTACCGGCCGGCTGCCTGCCGGCTTGACTTTCACGTGCGTGCTCTATCCCGGCGCCGAGACGATGGACGTATCCGTCACTTGGCCTAAACCAGCAGGCGAGTTCGCTGCGAATTACGATTTCTCCCCCCGCACGTAGCCCTGAATGCCCTCGTGAGCCCACCGTGCCGTTTGACGTCGCCTTGACGGCCAGGCAGCGCCAGGGCCGGGCGTGCCGAAGAGTCACAGCGATGTGCGGGTCGGCCGAGTAGAGGTTGATGTCCGCGACCGCCAGGCAGGGGAAATTGTCAGCGCAGTACTGCGCCCAGCGCCGCCGGGGGCCACACGATCCCGGAGAGACAATTGCAGGGTGGGGCGAAGTTGGGTCGTGGATCGGCGGAGGGGGAGAGACAGCACGCCGGGAGTCATGAGGGACAGGCCCTTAGTTGGCGGTGGCGATGGCTTCCTGCGCGGACTGAAGTTTCGCGAGGAAGGCATCGCTTGCGCCTGGCGGGTACGACAATGCCGCGAGGGTTGTCCGGCGCCGTGTCAGGGATGTCTCAAGCCATGCCTGCCACTGTTCGCTGGCTTCGGCAGCGGCAATAGTGGCGGGTGACCACAGGCGCATGGGCTCGCCCGCCGTGCTGAAGTGCGGGTTAGACCGGGTCTTTTCCGCAGCGGGCAGGAAGTCCCTGATAGCGGCATCAGTCCAGCCGCGAGTACGCAGCATCGGTACGGTGATCCATGTGATTGCTCGGGCGGCGCGCGGAGAGCGAGGTGTTGTAGGTGGTTGCGTTCGCGCAGCGTGCACGCGTGCGATCTCCTTCTCCCGCGCTTTTTCCTCCCGGAGCTGCGCCTCTTGCTGCTTTGCCAGGCTGTAGGCGCGGCGGGCAGGGGTGAGCCAGTCGGGCCGCTCCTTGCGTGTCTGCCGTACGCGGGCGGAGGACCAGGGGCCGGCGGGCAGCGCGCTGGGGTACACGCCGAGACGTTTCGCGGCCTTCCCAGGCTTCAGGGGCTTGTCCATTTTGCTCATACGCCGATTATGCCTCGGAGGTCGGACCGTATTCGTGTTCTGCATGTTTGAGTTCGGCTTCTGCATGTTTGAGTCCGGAGTGGGCGACACCGGCGGTGCCGGGGGCAAGGAAACTGAGGCATCCGACTCCAGGTGGGCCCACCTCCTGGAGGGCACTAGGTGTATTTCCCTGTGAGGTTAGGGAGGCGGCTGGCGGGTGGTTGGCCTTTCAGCGCGGTGTGTCCGCGGTGGTGATTGTAGGTATGCAGCCAGCCGGGGAAGGTTTCGCGTCGTTCGGTCTCTGAGCGGTAGGGGCGGGCGTAGGCCCACTCGTCGAGCAAGGTGCGGTTGAAGCGTTCGACCTTGCCATTGTTCTGCGGCCGGTAGGGCCGGGTGCGTTTGTGGGCGATCCCGGCTGCTGCCAGCAGTTCGCGCCAGTCGCGTGAGCGGTAGCAGGCGCCGTTGTCGGTCAGGACCCTCTCGACGGTGATCCCGGCCTGGGTGAAGAACACCTGGGCCCGGGTCCAGAAACCAGTGGCGGTGTCCTTCTTCTCGTCCGTGTGGATCTCGCTGCAGGCGAGGCGGGGTTGGTCGTCGACGGCGGTGTGGATGTAGCTGTAGCCGGTCCCGAAACGGGTTTTGCGGCCGGCTGGCCGGACGGGGTCGCGTCGTACGGGCCCGTCCGGCCACCCGCTCACCGGATACCGGTGTAGGAGGTTCGAGGCAGCTGCGCGTAGCGCTGATCCTCGGCAGGAGGCACCTCGGCCTGGTGTGCCTCGTCCTGGGCCTGCCGTTCCTGGCTCTGCAACCGGAGGTCTGCTGCGACCTTCCTCGCGCGCCGCAGGTCCTCCTGCTCACGCAGTCTGGTGTGCCGCCGGTATTCCTCAAGCCGTGCGTCTTCCATGCGGTGCGTCCTCTCGTACGAGGGTGGTTGGGTCTGTGGTCAGCGCACGCCGATGCTGGCGCTCTGCTGGAGTTGCTGGGCGTTCTGCTGTGCCTCGTCCGCGGTGATGGCCTTGACTAGCGGGGTCTCGATGGGTGCCGGATGGGCGGCGGCCCGGGCTTCCGTGCCGGCCATCAGCCTCTGGCTGACTTCCATGACCCGGTCCTCGTGGCCTGCGAACAGCTGGTTGAGGTCCTTCTGGTCGCTCGGGGCCTGCGCAGCGGGGGCGGGGGCAGGGCGGGGGCCCAGGTTGCCCGGGTGGCGCCGCTCGGCGGAACGGTCCCGGCGCGGGAGCTCCGCCGCCGAGGCCGCCTGGGTCGGCTCGGCCGGCAACGGTGCGGGCGCGACCGGTGCCTGTACCCGCTCGGGTTCAGCAGGTACGGAGGGGGCGGCTTCGGACGCGGGGCGGGGTTCCGGCTGCGCTGCCGGGCCGGTTACCTCGGGTGCCGGGGAGGAGGAGACGGCCGCGGCTCCCCGCTGTATTTCGAGGAGATTCGGCAGACGCTGTTCGAGCAACTCCAGCTGCGCGGGCAGTTCGGTGCGGGAGACGGTGAGGGTTTCGCGCGGCTTGAGACCGTTGGGCGGGCCGACCACGTTGAGGGTCTGGAGCACAGCCAGAGCCCGCTCCGCCTGAGCGTGGGTGAGGTCCAGTTCGGCGATTTCGCTCAGCACAAGCGGGGAGGCGACCGTCCTCTGCTCGACCAGATGTGTAGCTACCGCGCGGACCTGTGCCGCGCTGAGGTCGGCCGCCAGAGCCTGTGCGGTGAGTTCCGGCGGTCCCGCGATCTCGAGCGCGAAGCGGTCAGCGACCTTGTTGAGGAAGTGGGCGTGTCGGTGGAAGGGGTTGTTGTCCACTCGGCGGTGCAGGGCGTCGATGAAAGCGCGGCGGGTTTCGACCGGGGTGTCCGTCGCCAGTCCGGCGACGTAGTCGACGGGCGGGAACCGGGGCCGGGTGTCCTTGTCCGGGTCTCCGTCGGCCGCGGCGATCTCCCTCTGCGCGAGGAGGAAACGGATCTGCGCGTCCGCACGGTGCTGAGGAGTGATGTTCTTGGCGCGCAACTCCTGTCCGGCGGCGCGTGACTCCTCGAAGAGGGCGTCCATGTACCGCTCGGGTGGTTCGCTCTCGTAGTGGCCGAAGTCGTGCTCGTCGTCCGCGCCGAGGGTGCCCCGCATGCGTTCCAGGCGCTGCTCGGCGTAGTGGTAGATCATCGCGGCGATGTTGCGGCGGCCGTCGGTGCTGCGGTCCTGGCTGTCGTAGCGGCGCATCGCGGCCCGCGCGATTCCGGAGATCATCTCGAAGCCGCGGAGTTGGACGGTCTCGACCATGCCGTGCAGGCGTACGTCGAGGGTGAGGCGGTGTCCGGCGCGGCGGGCCCGGCCGGCCATTTCGCTCAGGGCGGTCATCAGCTGGGATGCCTCTGCCAGTTCCGGGTCGGCCTCGGCGACGGTGGACAGAGCGCCCTCCAGTTCGGGGTCGTCCGGGTCGTCCAGGCCGAGGTTCTGCTCGGGGTCCTCCAGCTCCGCCCGCTTCAGTTCCCTGGTGAGCTTGTGGACGTGGGCGATGAGCAGCCGGGGGGTGTCCAGTGCCTGGACGGAGTCGAGACCGGAAGCCCGGGCGGCGTGGTCCTCGGCGCTGCGGGTGAGGGTGCGCATGGCCAGCCCGCCTGGCGTGTCGTGTCGCCCGCCGGCGTCGAGGTGGGCGCTGACCTTGGCTGCGTGCCGGGCGATGAGGCTCGCGGCCAGGGTGGTGATCTTGGCCGCGTTGATTGCTGCCTGGGGTTTGATCTCAGCCTGTTCGTTGAGGCGGGCCAGGCGCTCGTCGACCTGCCGGCGGATGTCGCGGATGGCATGCCAGTCGGGGTGACTCCAGTACCATGCCTCGTTGTTCTGCGCGGTCGTCATCGTGGCATCGAGGCCGGTCAGATCGCGGGGGCCCGCTGCGGGTGGCGCGTCCGCGCCGTCCAGGGCCCGCGCCCGGCGCATGCCGCGCTGCGGACTTGCGTGGCGCGCGTAGCGCTCGAGTTCTCCCACCGTCATGGCCGCCGGAGCGTCGGCGGACAGTTTGAGGACGGGCGGGGTCGGTTCGGTCTGGGTCGGTGTCGTCATCACGGTCTCCGCGTCAGGCCTGGCTGGGTGCGAGTGAGGTAAACTGCCCGGCCGCCAGGGCGTTGGCCTCGGCTTCCTTATGGGCGGACTTGCGCACGCGGGAGGCGGGCCCAGTGCGCTCTGCCGGCGCCGGTTCGCTGTGGGCCTCGCTGCGCCTTTGCTGGTCGGCGAGGATCTTGCTCACCATCTTCTGGATCCGGTCCTCGTACAATGCGTCGGGTGACGGTGTGGTGGCGGTCGTCGGAGCGGTGGCCGGGGTCGGCATGGCGGGCCGGGCGAGCAGGGTGTCGATGTCGCCGGGGCGTGCTAGGACGGCCCGGGGGGCGTCGGCCCGGTAGGGGCCGAGGATCTGCTGTTCCTCCAGGCGGTGCAGGAGCCGGTCCGCGCGCTCTGCGCTCACGTTCAGGGTGCGACGGAGGGTGAGCGGGGAGGCGTGCTGGTGGGACGTGACGGTGAGTGCGGCCTGCCGCAACTGGAGGGCGGGGAGGGGCCCTTGCGGGTCGTCGCCTGCGGGTGTGGCTCCGACGAGGCGCTGCTGGTAGGCCCAGGCCACACCGTTGAAGAGGTCAGCGGTGGGGTCGTAGGGGTTGGACTCCTCCCCCGTGTGGGGGTCGGCGTCTCGCAGTTCATCGACGCGGGCGGACAGGCGGTTGAGCAGCAGTTCGTGCGCGGCGATCAAGTTCGGGACGGGCGGGGCGCCGGCGACCAGGCCGTTGGCGGGGAGGAACTCAGCTGCTGGGGGCTGGCCGTGGAGTTGTTCGTAGCGGGCCCGCCAGCGGGCACGGTTGATGATCCACCGCTCCTGGAGTTCGCCGCGCTCGTCGAGGGTGGTGGTGGGGGCGGCCATGCGGCGCTCCAGGTCACGCTCGACATGGGCGAGGTCCTGCATGCGCCGGTCGACGCGCACGGCCCGCGGGACGGGCCGGTCTGCGGGATCCTGTCCGCGCAGGCGGGCGACGGTGCGTTCCAGGCGGGTACTCAGGCCGGTGAGCCGGATTTTGGATGCGAGAGTGGCCAGTCCTTCGAGAATCCGGACGAAGGAGGTCCTGGCCCGGTTCATCAGCAGCTGTCCGTCGGAGCCGTGCAGGCGGCGCAGGGCGGGCTCACTCGCGTCCATTTGGGCCACGAGGTCGGTGATCTTCTCGTAACGGGTGTTGGGCAGGCCGATGGAGTAGGGGCGGAGTACGGCGAGGGCTTCGTGCGCGCTGTGGTGGGCGACGATGAGGTCAGCCGGCATCGGTGCCGCTTCGGCGGGGGGAAGTGCGGTGGCGGTCTGGACGATGTCGGTGAGCTCGGCTGCCTCTTGGCTAAAGCCGTTGTCGAGTTCCTCCCAGCTCAGTTCGGTGTCGACGGCCTCTTCCTGGATCCAGGAGCCGTCGTTCTTCAGGACCCAGATGTGGCCCGTACTGGCGAGGTGATCGAGGGCCAGGTCGGGGTGTCCCGCGGTGTACAGGGCGATGGCCTGCTCGGCTCGGTGCCGGGTCCGCTCGTCGTCAGCGCCGTTGCCCTGGGCGATCGTGTCGAGGAGATCGGCGAGCTGGGTCGGGGTCGGCTGGGCGGGGAACTGCGGCGGGAGGATGCGGCGCACCGCGTTCCGCCAGGTCTGGCTGAGGGGGGCGCCGAGCAGTCCGGCGGTCTGGGCAGCGCGCCACTCGACCGCTGCGAGGAGTTCAGGGCCGGTCATGGTGACGAAGCGGCTGTAGGCCAGACGCAGCGAGTCGGAGCGGTCGGGGCCCAGCCACAGCACGACAGTGGGGTCGTCGCCGGTCTGGTCGTCCCCGGACGTGCCCAGGTCGACGCCGTGGACGGTGCCGAGGTTCAGGGGCTGGGGCAGACGGTCGGGCTCGGGGATTTCGGCGGTGTGCTGGCCCAGGCGTTCGTGTACGGCCGCGTGCAGGGCGTACGCCGCAGTGGTGCGGTCCGTGTGCTCGACCGGCTGCCCGTCCACAGGGCCGGGCAGGACCATGCGCAGTTCCAGCTCGCTGGGGGCGGGGGCTGGTTCGGCAGCGGCGCGGGCGGAGGAGGCGGGGCTGCTCGGACCTGTCCCGGTGGGCCACTGCCCGGGACGGCCGGCGCGTCGGGGCGCTGTGCCGTCCGGCGGCATGGGTGAGGAGACGTTTCGGCCCTCGGCGGCGGACTGGCGGCTACGGACGTGGGAGTCGTTGGCGAAGTAGTCCTCGGGGTCGGCCGCGAGCAGGTCCAGGGCCTGATCGTAGACCTCGTTCTCGTAGTCCTCGTGGTGCTTGCCGGGACCGAGCAGCACACCGGTGGCCGTCATCCACCCGGGGATGGACCACTGCTGGTGCAGCCTCCGCGCCCAGGTGAGTGCGGCCTGCTGGAGAGCGGAGGTATCGCCGGGTGCCTGCGTCTGGACCCACTGGTGGATGTAGTGCGCCGCCTCGGCGGCGATGTAATTGGTGCGCTGGAAGAAGGTGTCGGAGTCGAAGGCGTGGTTGGCGCGCTCGCCCTCGTCCGCCTTGCCCACCAGGACGGCCTCGACCGTGGCGTCCAGGAGCGGCTGGCCCGCTTCCAGGGCGCGCAGCACGGGGGCGGCGCCGTCACCGTCGGCTTCAATGCCCTTCTCCCAAAGCTTCGCCGCGTCCTTGGCGCCTGGTGCGGTGGTCACCGTCGTGGGTCCGGCGGCTCCCAGCAGCAGGTCCCGCTTGTCGAGCAGCACCTTGCGGCCGCTGTCATCGGCGTCCAGGAAGGCGATGTGGGGGCGGGGTTGGTCGGTGTTGGGCCCCCGCAGGACCGTGAGCTGCCGTTCGGTGAACGCGGTGCCCATCGGGGCGCCGACCACCGGCCGCTGATCGAGCGGCAGGGTGGCGGCCGCGCGTGCGACGGCGATCACGTCGAAGTAGCCCTCGACGCTGACCCGCGGACCGCTGCTGCCGGCGAGGGCCTGGGCCTGCGCTGGGTGATGAAGCCCGAAGACCAGATCGCCCTTGCTGAACAGGGCGGCTTTGTTGGAGGTGTTGAAGTACTTCTGGCTCTGGCGCTCCTTGGCCTCCTCTTGCGTTTCGGCGGGCCGGTCGATGCGCCGACCGCTGAAGCCGACGATGTCTCCGTGTTCGTCGTGGATCGGGAAGACGATGCGGTCGTCGAGATAGTCAATGAGGGTGTCGCGCTTGCTGCGCAGGGCGAGGCCCGCCTGCAGGAGTTCCTCGTCGGTGAAGCCTTGGTTCTTGAGCTCGCGGACCAGGACGTCGAAGCGGCCCGCGCTACGGTCGGAGGGGGCATACCCCAGGCCCCACTCCTGCTGTATCTCGGGGGGAAGGTGGCGTTCCTCGGCCAGGTAGGTGCGGGCCAGGGCGGCGTTGGGATCGGTGCGCAGCCGTTCGGCGAGAAGTGCTGCGGCCGCGTTGTTGGCGGCGACCAGCCGCTCGCGCGGGACCGGGACGGTCTCAGGTGCAGGCGCGTTGGTGGTCAGGGCACTTTGGCCCACCTGGCGGGTGTGCTCGATGTCGACGCGGTAGGCAGCCAGCCCTTGGTCCGGGTGCTCCCGTACTGCCTGGGTGAGGGCCGCGCGGAGGTTGTTCGAGGTCTCGCGGTCGCGCTCGGCGTTGCCGCTCGTCTCCAGGGTGAGCACCACCGTGCGGGGGGCTGTGAGGACGCCCGTTGCCTCTGCCGGGACGCCGAAGCCGGTCAGGGCGGCGCGGGCCAGGGTCGTGAGTTCGGCGGCGCGTTCCGCTTCGGTGGGAGCGGGCCGTTCAGTGAGCGGCGCGGGAGTGTTGAGTGCCGGCCGGGCCCCGTCGCGCTGCTGCTCGGCGGTGGAACCCGCAGTTGCTTCTGGCTGGGACGGCGTGCCGCCGGCGTCGAGTGACGGTGCCGTCTGCGCTTCCTGGATGGCAGGCGGCGAAACGGTCCCGGCCGGCGCCGTCGCGTCGGGGGCAGCCTGGGGATCCGGCGGCGGGGCGGTGCCGCGCTCCGGGGCGGACGCGGGCTGGTCGGCGACTTCCTGTGCCCCCTGGACTGCGGTCGGCTGGCTCGTCGTTGAGTCGGAGGCGGGGGCCGCGGTGGTCGGTGGGGCGGCGGTCGCGGTTTGGGCCGGGGCCTCCCCCTGAACTGGGGACGAGGGAGCCGGTGTCGCGGTCAGCGGAGCCTGGACGCGGCTGGCCGGGGCGTAGTCCAGGAGGGGGCGGGCCCCGGCGTCGGTCGCGTTCATCCAGGCGGTGACCGCCGCCAGCAACGACTGCGGGGCGACGGCCGCGAGATCTGCTCCTCGGAGGCTGACGGCCCGTGGACTTCCCTCTTCTCCCATCGCGGTGAGCCCGAGGTGGAGCACCGCTGCCGGGGTCCCGCCCTGGTCGACCATCGCGTAGATCGGGCTGCCGTGGACGTGAGCGAGGAGTTCGACATCGGTGTGCGCGGCGGCCAGGTGGGTCTGGGCCTCGGCGAGCAGGCGCGGCGCGGCCTGTTCGGCGGTCATGATGCTCTCGCCGGGCATCTCGAAGACGGGCAGTTGGATGTCGTCGTCCGGATCCGCAGCCACGGTGGTGGTCTCCTCTGCCATCGCAGGCGTCTCCTCGGCATAGCCTTCTGTGTCGGCGGGTGGCGGTGTGAGGTCCTGGGCGCGGTGCTGGAGGTACTCGCCGAGCTCCAGCTCGCCAAGCTCCGTCGCCTCACGGAAGGCGATGAACCCCCCGTGGAAGGCCATCTCGTACAGTTCGCGCAACCGGTCGGTGTGCGTGCTGCGCGCGGCCTGGCCGAAGACGCGCTTGGCCAGGAGCAGTTGCACGCACTGGATGTGGTGGCCCAGATGCTGCACGAGGCGGGGCCGCTGGTCAGCCTGGTCAGCCCTGGCAGTGAGCGCGCGCTGGAGGGTGAGCAGAGCGGTCAGGCTTTCCGGTCCGAGGGTGCTGTCCTCGACGAGGATGGCCGCTGCTTGTGCTGCTGCCGGGGTCTGGGCGAGCCATCGTTCGTGCTGGTCCAGTTCTGCCAGCAGCGCCTCGTGGCCAATGGCGTACGCGGCAGCGTCGGCGTAGGCCGTGGCGGTGGCGGGTTCCAGGGTGGGTTGCTCCTTCGGCCCAGCCGGGACTGGAGCGACGGACTTCTCGGTGGCGGCCGCACTCGGCGGCGGGCTGGTGGCCACGGTGCCCTCCTCACGTACGACGGCCGGTGGACTCGTCGGCGGGCTGTCTCCTGTGTCGGCCAGGACGGGTTCCAGCCGGTCGGCGGGCAGGTCGGCAGTGCTTTGGGCCTGCGCGGGCTCGGTCCCCCCGCTGGGCGCCTCATCCCGTCCGGCAGGTTCCGGCGCAGGTTCGGCATCGGCGAGCGCGGCGCGGCGGTCTGCCGGCGCCGCCGCGGACGGCGTCTCGGGCCGGGTCGGCGTAGTCGGCGCCGGAGCGGGGGCAGAAGCAGCGGTGGTCTGGTCGTGGGGCGGGCGAGGTCCTACCGCCTGTTCCGGACTTCGGGGGTCGGTGCGGTCCGGGGCCTGCGCTGATCGTTCCTGGGCAGGCCGCCTGGAGGCGGGGGGAGCTGGGCTGACGCTGTTCGCGGCCTGGATCGGTGCAGCCGCCTCGGCGCCGGTGGCCTCGGGCGCGGGCGCGAGGGTGGCCGGTTTGCTGGCGGGGCCCGGCGCCTGCGGCCCGGCGGGCGCTTGCTCGGCGCGGGTGCTCTCCTGCTGAGGTGATGCGGATGGGCGGGCCGCTCCGGCGGGGCTGACGCTGACACCCGAGAGGGAGATCCCGAAGGCCTTCGCGAATGCGCGCACCTCCCGGCCTTTCAGCGCCGTCTCGGCCAGTTGACGAGATCGGTCCGTCTCATCAAGGACGGCGACGTTCCGGTGGTCGTAGTGCACCCAGAGTCCGGAGAACTTCTCCAGCCCCACGCAGGTCAGGGTCGTTACACCGTCGTGTTCCTTGACCTCGATGACCAGCCGGGAGGTCCCCTGCTCGCCGTTCTCCCGATAGTCATGCATGACGTCACCGGGCCTGACCACGCTCGGCGGGACGACGCGCTGCCCTTCGGGCAGGGAGGCTGTCCACGCCGGCGCGGGCAGGTCGGATCCGTCATCAGCGATAACCCGGAGGAAGTTGTTCCTGCGGTAGTCGGGGAAGGCGCGGAATTCGTGTCCGTCGGGGTCACGCAGGACCGGGTTGTGGGCGTCGGAGACCACCCGTGCGGTCACGGTCTGGCCGTTGTCATCGCGGTGATCGACGAACTGGCCCACCTGATAGCGCAGGTCGAAGCGGCGATCGAAGCGAACCTTCACGTCCGTGGCCGCGTCGGGGCCGGGCGCCGTCTCATCTCCGGCCAGTAGGCCGCCCGCCCTCTCCTGAGAATCTTCGGGCGCCAACGGCGTTGTCCGGTCGGGGCGCGGCCCCACCGGACGCCACGTGGTGCGCCGCTCGGCGTGGGTGTCGACGGTGTCGGTCTCCCCCCGGGCGTAGCTGAGCAGGGAGTTGGCCACGTGTTGGGCGGCCTCCGCGACGTTCTCCGCCGCTGGGAGGTGCGGGTACTCCGCCGTTTGCCCGAGCGGGCGCAGGCTGCCTGTCCAGCCGGCGGTGTCTTCCAGAACGTGGACGATGGTGTCGGCGTCGAGCCCGTGCTCTTCGGCGTGGGTGCGCAGGTCGATGAGGTAGGTGATGACGATGCCGCGAACGCGGTCTCGGTGGACGTCGTCCGCCTGCACGCCCATGATGGTGCGCCACTCGGGGCTTCGGACGTTACGCACGTAGTGGTCCGTCGCCCGGTGACCGGCCTCTACCAGCGCGGTACGCAGATGGTGAACTGCGCGCGTCGCGTAGTCGCGGGTGAGCGGGTCGGTGACGTTCTCCAGGGCGGCTGCGGCGTTCTCGTCGAACTGGGCCAGCGGATGCTGCCGGCCCCACAACCAGCAGTCGGGGCCTGCTGCCAGGTCTGCCACGTCGCGGGCCGTGGACTGCGCCGTGCGTGCGGCAGCGTCCTCCGCCATGGCCAAGGTGGCCTGGATGGCCTCCTCGTCAGGCTGTCCGTAACGCCGCTGCCACCTGTCGGGCAGGGGTGCCGGAGCCGGCGGGCGGGGGCCGTCCTGCTGGTCGTCGGGCGCGGGAAGGACATCGAGGGGGGTGTAGTCGATCGGCGGAAGCGGCGCCTGCTCCACGGCCTCCACACTGCGTGCCGGGGTTGCGGGCGTGACCTCGTGGTGGGCGAACCAGGCGACGCCGCGGTCGGTCAGGTGGACCCTCCCGCTCGTCTCCTGGGCCAGTCCCTCGCGCAGGACGGTGCGCAGGTGGCTCTGCGAGGGCGCTGTTCGGATGGGGCGCCGTGGGTTGGTCAGCATGAACTCGCCGTCGATCACGCTGATGGTGTCGCGCGCGATGTCGTTGAGGGCTTGGAGGCGCTCCCTGGAGAACCGCGGCAGCGTCGACTCCTCCGTCCCCCCTGTCGAGGGAGCGGTCTCGGGTGCCGCGGCTTGACCGTCAGGGACTGGTGCGGTGGTGGGCTCCGGCGCCGCGAACAGGGCGGTCTGCTGCTCCAGGTTCTCCTCGACGGCAGGGGGCGACGGCGTGCTGTTCTGCCCGGTGCGTCGCAGCTCACCGACGTCCGTGAGTTGGGCGTGCTGGCGATGGCCGGTCTCGGGCTCCGCAGCCGGCACCGTGATGAGGCCGAGCGCGCTCAGGCTCCACAAGGCGTGCGTGGTCCGGTCGTAGGTGCCCTCGGTGCCTCCCTTCGGCCTGACGCGGTACCAGTCGCCCATGGAGCGGAAGATGATTCCGCGGGCCACGTCGTCCAGGGCCCGCTGCTCGTACTCGTTGAGCTCCACGGTGCGCGGGTCGCGTTTGTCGGCGGTGCGCGCTGCGTGCCGCCGCACCACTGGCATGATCTCGCTCAGGTTTTCCACGGCCTTGATCTGCTTCGATTCCCAGTCGCGTGTGGGGTCGGTGATGTAACGGACGCTGTACTTCTTGCGGTCGAACCCAGGGGTGCGGTAGCAGTAGCGGCCGCTGGGCAGGGTGATGTCGTAGTCCCCGTCGAACCGGCCGGCGTACCCCTCGAAGGACTCTCCCGCGCTCGGGTCGATGCCCAGCGCCTCGGCGCCGAATGCCGCGTTGTTGGCCAGTCGTTCGCGCCAACGTGCCTCGTGGTCGGGTTCTGCAGCTGGCTCGCTCGTCTCGGCGGGTGCCGTCGGCTCACCCGCCACAGGGGCTGCTGCGGCCTGCTCGGGGCCGGGCTCGTCAAGAGGACCGGACAGGCCGTCGGGGGTTGCGGGTGCCGCGTCGTCCCAGGCCGGTGCCGGCTGCCCTGCCTCAAGGGCCGACGGTACGTCGTCGTCCCAGCCCGTCGGAGCCAGGAGTTGGCCGCCGGCGGCGGGTGGTGACATCGACGTGGGAGCCGGAGTGTCGGGGGCCGGGACCGTCTCGGCCTGCGGCGTCTCAGTCTGTGCGGAGGGGCCGTTCATCATCGAGGTGGTCGGTGCGTGGTGCTCGGTAAGTTCCGGCAGGTGCTGGGTGATGCCGGCGTGCAGCGCATACTCACCGGGCCGCGCGCGCCGTACTCCTTCACGCAGAGCCACGGCCCGGGTGAGACGTTGCGCCTGTTCGGGGTGGCCTTCTGCCCACCAGTAGCCGGGGATCAGTTCGTTGTCCGTGCCGACCACGGCGGTGCCGATGGCGCGGCTGCCGCCCTGGAGTGGAGGGAAGTAGCCGGCCAGGCGAGAGGCGTACCGCAACTCGTCCTGGTCGAAAGTGAACATGACCTCGTCGCCCGGCATGAGGTCGGCCGGGTCGGCCGGGTGGATGTAGTCGTAGGACTCGAACCCGTGCAGCGACAGGTTCTCCATCCAGCGGTAGGCCCCGGAATCCTCGCGCAGGATGCGCAGCCGGTGCTGGAAGCCGAGGCTGTGATGGGACTGGTTGCTCTCCACCCAGTCGTAGAGGAGGTCGCCGCCCTGGAGCTCATAGGGAGTCCTGGCGGGCGGGAAGTCGTCGGCGTCCCAGGGATAGGCGCGGCCTTCGGTGTCGGTGAGGCGCTCCAGCAGCGTGGCGTAGCGCAGTGCGTGCCGACGCGTCTTCACGCTCCATGGCACGACCGCGTCGGCGGAGCCGGGTGCGACGACGTGCCAGCCGTCCTTGGCGGAGCCGTAGATCGCGAGGCGGCGGCTGGGGGTGAGTTCGAGGGTCGGCTCGTCTGCGAGTTGTCCCGCGAACTTGGCCCGTCCTCGCAGCTCGTAGCGGATAAGCCCGGCGGGATCGACCTCGATCTCGGGCAGGGGCCGCTGTGCCACATCGGCCAGGTGGGCACGCAGGTCGTCGACGTCGGCGAACCGGGGTGCGGGCGGGCTGGGGTCAGGGGCCGACGTTGCGGCCTCGACGCGCGCGGACAGGTCGGCGAAGTGCGCCCACTGGGCCGGGCCCGCCAGCAGTTCGGCCACCGTGTCGCGTGTGTGCGACGCCACCGCCTGGATCTCGATCAGTGCATCGCCGAACTCGCGTGGGCTGGTGCCGTCCGGAGTGGGCGGCGGATCCGAGCAGACGACGGCGGCCAGCGCAGCGCGCACCCTTGCCCTGGCCGCGGCGCCGGTCACAGAGGCCTCAGCGGCGTCGGTGACGCGCATGATGGTGTTCATCGCAATCCGGATGAACGGTCCGGCCAACGACGGCTCCATGGTGATCTGGAGCAGCTGGGCCGGGTCGCCTTCGGCGGCGCGCACCCGTTCCGAGCTGTAGGCGCGCGCCCGGGCCGCCAGGTCGGCGGCTGCTTCCCGGATCTCCCGGGCGGCGTCCGCCACCGCGGTGCGCTCATCGGGGCGGGCCAGCTGGAGCAGTTGGGACTCGATGTTGTCGGTGAACTGGGCGTAGGGGTCGTCAGGATCCAGTTCCCGGCGCGCGGCGGACAGCGGCGGTCGCTCGGCTGCGCCGGCCGCCAGAGCCTGCCCGTGAGCTTGGCGCCGCTTCTCGTCCCAGGCCAGCTCAGGCAGGCGGGGAACGGGCGGAGCCGTCGGCGGGTCGGCCTCGCGGCGAACGCGCGGTGCGGCTGGAAGGCTGCGCGCGGGATGGCCCACAACCAAGGGGCCCGGCACATGCTCGTCGTCCAGCTCGGGCCGTCGGCCGGTCAGCGTGTGCAGGGAGGGCAGCACGGGGGCGAGCGGGAGCAGCGGATCCGGTTCCTGCCCGGACAGCTCCACGCTGTGCTTGACGCGTGCGGGCCGGATCGGCCCGCGGAATTCGCCGATGACGTCGCAGCGACCGTCATAGCGGATGATCTCCGTGACCACGATGGGCCGGTCATCCAGGTCAAGGACCGTGCCCACTGTGAGCTGGGACAGGGCCACACTGTCGGGCGTCCTGGCCGCCTGCGGGGCCGGAAGGTAGTCGTTCAGCAGGTCCAGGTCGGCGCGGATCCGCGCCGCTCCGGGCAGGTGGAGAGCGGGTGCCTCGGCCAGTTCGAAGAGTGAGGGGCCTTTCTCCGCGTGCGAGGGGCTCGTGGCTCGGCGCCCCGTGGGAATCGGCGTCGTTGCGGTGGCCTCGATGACATGGTCGAGGATCCGGGTGATCAGCTGTTTGATCTTCGCGCGCAGGTCGCGGCTTACGTCCAGTTGCCCGGTGGCCGCGAGCAGGGCCTCACCGCGCAGCCCGGCTTGCAGGCGGATTCGTGCTGTCTCGGCGGCCTGCAGCAAGCCGAGGACTTCCGGGGTGCTGGCGTCGCGCAGCCAGGTGCGGACGCGGTCCCAGGGCATGGTGATGGTCTGGTCACCGATGTGCGCCTGGAAGTTCTTGGCACTCCGCTTGAACTTGACACTCTCGGCAGGTGCCAGCTCCTTGTTGACCTGCGCTGTTCCCTCGCTGAGGTGGCGCAGGTGGTTGCTCTTCCAGCGGGAGAACGCCTCGTCGTTATCGACCGCGGCCAGGAGTTCGATCAGGGTGTGATCGGCGAGGACACCGCGCAGGGCCCAGGCAGCGAGAGCGGACTCCTCACTGTGCGGCTCGCCCGGACGGGACAGGTCGAGGGTCCAGTCCCCGGCCAGTGTGCCGGCCTGAGTGTGCGGCGGGTCCTTCTCCTCGGTGACGATGCCGGTGGTCATGGCCGCGGTGGTGTCCGGCGAAGCGCTGTGATGCGGGTGCGGCGATGCCTCGCTCGCGAGGGGAGGAGCCGGCGTGCTGCTGGGGGGCGTCGCCGACTGCGAGGCATCCCGGTCCTGGCCGGGCGTCGACGGCGGAGTGTCCGAGGGCGCCGCCACGGCGGCACGCTCGTCATCACCGCCAACGTCCTGCCCCACTTCCCCGGCCAACTTCCCCGGCTGGGCCCCGTCTGCGTGTGGGGCACGGGCGGCGTCCGACGAGCGCTCACCCTCGCTCATAGCCGCCCAGCGCCATAGCCGCTGCGCCCGATCCGCCATGTCGGCATGCTGGGCGGCCGCATCCGCGCTGATCTGGGGAAGCTGGCCTTGGTCCAGCAGCACCGGCTTCTCGCGGACGGCCCGCACCGCATGAGGGGCCAACGGCGGCAGCCGCCGCGCCGCCGACTTGCGCTCCTCGCTGTTCATCCACGGCCGGCGCGCCGCCGCGTACCGCGCCTCATAGGCAGCGCGCTCATCCGCGTGCAGGCCTTCCGGGTACAGGGTCGCCAGGTACAGCGCCTCTCGCCCCATGTCCGAGGGATGCAAGAGCGTCGGGGTCTCGCCATCGGTGCCCGTCACCAGGAACCCGGCCGCGCGCAGCATCGCGACCCGCTCCGCGTTCACCTTCCGTCCCGCCACGACCCGCCCGTCGGCGGACTTCTTCACCAGCCGCGGGCTGCCGGTCTCGTCCAGCAGCAGGCGGCCCTGGTGCGCGTACGCCATATCCGCGGCGAGTGCCGGCCACCAGCCCAGGTCGGGCACGTCGTTCTCGGCACGCCACCGAGCGTCTCGCAGCAGGTCACGGTTAGTAGCGTCCAACCGTGTCACCGCCGTCAGTTCCTTGTCCTCCTGTGCCCTCAGCCGGTCGAGCTCCGCCTCAAGTTGCTCCCGAGCCTCCGCCTCCCGGGCGCGCTGTGCGGCCGGCTTCAGACCCTCCAGGACCTCTTTGAGGGCGTCCGCTGTCGTGGCGAGGCCCGCGGTCCGCTGGGTGTCCACCGCGGCATCGATCACCTCGGACACGCTGTGCTCCAGCCGCGACCTGTGCCCGTCGGCGTGCGCCTCCTGCGCCATACGGTGATGGCGTTCAGCTTCGAGCCAGTGGGCGTGGGCTGCGAACATCACCGCATCCAGACGCTCCTGGCTGCGGGTCGAGGACCGTGCCGCGGCTCGCTGCGCCCTGTTGACAGCCTCGTCCGCGTACTGGAACGCCCGGTCAGCCACGTCCATGAGAGCGGCGAGCTGTGCTTGTGGATCGGACTCTTGCGGATCCTCGCCTCCTGCTGCGGTCATGTCGCTCCCCTCCCTTGGGCCCGTGGGCACAGGGGCGGTGGGCTGCGGCTGCTGGACGTCGTCCAGCTGCTCCACCGGGGTGCTCTGCTCGTTGGGCCCGGCATCTGAGACAAGAGGCGAGTCGCCGCTCGGCGCCGGGTGACCTTGGCGGATATCGTGGCCGGCAGTCTCCGGCGGGGCAGAGCGGGTGGGGGCGTCTGGGTCACCGCGTGCGTCGGCGTCGGCCTCCTGACTGCCGGCGCTGCGGGGGCTGCGCGCCGCCGTGCGGGGTGCTCCTGCGGCCGCACGTCCCGTCGCCGGGGCTGTCTCGGGGGTGGCGATGAGCCTGTCCTGAGCCGGAGGGCTGGGGCGGGCGGAACGGTCTGGAGGCCTGGGTGCGGGTGCGAGGATCCGGGGCACGTCATCCTGCGCGGACCACCCCGGAGCTGGTGCGGGGGCAGCCAGCCCGGAGGGCGGCTCATCCTGCGCCGTCCATCCGGCCGGGGCCGCGATCGTGGAGCCGGTCTCCGCCGGAGCCCGGTCCAGCGCGCGTGGGGCGTCGTCGGTGCTCGCCCACCCCTCGGCCGTCTCGCCCAGTGCCGAGGGTGCGTCCTCCCCGCCCCAGGCACCGCCGATGCCGCTCGTGACGGCGAGGGAGTCTGCCTCCTCGCCGTCCTGCCCGAGCCCTAGAACCCGGGGGACGTCGTCCGCCGCGGACCAACCCGCAACCGCGTCGGGCAGCACCAACCCCGACGGCGGCTCCTCCTCCGCCGTCCAACCGGGGCCAGGCCCAGGCGGGATGGTGTCCACAGCGCGCGGGGCGTCCTGGTCGCCCGCCCGCCCGTCGGCCACAGGGTAGGTGGCCGAGGACACATCCTCGACTCCCCACGTACCGTCCTCCCTGCCGTTGACGGCCGCTTCACCTGTCCCTACGACGGCCTGGCCGGGTGCGAGGACGCGGGGGACATCGTCCGTCGCGGACCAGCCCGTGACGGGCTCGGGAACGGTGAGTCCTGACGGGAGTTCTTCTTCCGATGCCCAGCGCGAGTCGGGTGCAAGGGCGCGCGCCGCGTCGTCGTTGCTTGCCCACCCCTCGGCCACGTCACCCAGCGCCGAAGGTACGTCCTCCTCGCCCCACGAGCCGGCACCGCCGGTGATGACGACTGAACCGTCCGCTCGTCCGACATCCTGCTCGGGTGCAAGGACGCGGGGGGCATCGTCGGCGGCGGCCCAGCCGGCTGCCGCGTCGGGAAGCACCAGTGCGGACGGGGGCTCCTCCCCCGATGCCCAGCCTGTCTGTGGCGCCGGGCTGCGGACATTCTCGCCGCGTGGCCGTCCTTGGGCTGAACCGTTGAGTGCCGACGGCGCCTCCTGCCCCCAGGCGACGTCCGTGCTGGAGGCGAAGAACTCACCGCCTGCAGGATCAACACGCTGGTCGGGTGCGAGGACACGGGGGGCGTTGTCCGTCGCGGACCAGCCCGCGACGGGGTCGAAAGTCTCCAGCCCGGAAGGGGGCTCCTCCTGCGACGCCCAGCCCGCTTCAGAGGACAGGGCGCGCGGTGCGTCGTCGTCGCTTGCCCAGCCCGCGGGCAGCTCATCGAACGCTGACGGTGCGTCCTGCTCTCCCCAGGTTCCGTTTGCACCGCTGGTGCCGCTGGTGACCCCGCGGCCGTCCGTTCGCCCAGCGCCGCGTCCAGGCACGACAGCCCGGGGAGCGTCGTCCGCGTCCGACCACTTCGTCGGGGCCGGGACCACCAATCCGGACGGAGAATCCTGTGTCCAGGCCGTGTCAGGGGCATCCGCGGGCACGCGCTCCCCTGCTGAAGCGTCATGGACACGGGGCGCGTCCGCGTCGCTCGCCCATCCGGCCGGAACGCCGTCGAGCGTCGGCGGGGCGTCCTCGTCCCTCCATGCGCCATCCGCACGGGGGCTGAGGGCCGGGCCCTCACGCCGCCCGGCATCCCGCTCGGGGGCCAGGGCGCGGGGAACGTCCTCGGACGCGGCCCAGCCGGCCCCGACGTTGGGGAGCAGCAGACCCGAAGCGGAGTCCTCCTGCGGCGCCCCGTCCGCTTCGGGTGTCAGGGCGCGCGGTGCGTCGTCATCGCTCGCCCATCCCACGGGCAGGGCGTCCAGCGCCGACGGTGCGTCTTCCTCCCAGGCGTCGTCGCGTCGGGGCGGAGGCGGGAACTCTTCAGGAGCGGTGGCCAACTCGTCACCTCGTTGATGATCACGGGTGGCGGCCGGGCCGCCTGCATTCCCTGGGCAGATCAAGTGCCTTTCGACGCTAGGGATCACCGCCCCGCGCGGCCGCCGTGTGCCGGTCGGCCTCCCGCCTGGGGGGAAGAGCGGTCCAAGAGATTGGTGGCCGATCCCCCCAGGCGGTCCGTGCCCTGTGTCACCGGCTCGGCGACGCAGCCGGTGCACCCTCCCGTCCGTGCTCGTCCGGGCGTGGCTGGTGGATGTGCCCGGACGGCGCGTTGGAGGTCGCCTGCTGAGGCATCTGGCGTTGACGGACTGCGGTCTGGACGCGGTCGCGGACCCGCAGGGCTCGGTCGGTGTCGATGCGCTGCTGGACGAAGGCCCCGCCGTAGCGCTCCACGCGCTGCTGGACGAAGGCCTCGCCGTAGCGCTCCACGGTCTGGAGCAGCTTGTGGCTGGTGGCGCCTTGGAGGTCGCCCCGGGTGAAGAGGCCAGCCGGTGCGGACTGGGCATCGAATCCGAAGCGCAGCACGCTCCCGTGCTCCGGGTGCCCGGTGACGGCCACGTAGAAGTTGAGGGCGCTCATCTTGCTCTGGAGGGTGGGGACGCTGGGTGCGGCCGGGTTGTCCATGAGGTTCAGCAGGTCCTCGCGCAGCCGGTCGGGGACGAGTGGCCCGGGGTCTGCCGGCACCGGCCTGGGGCGCCGTGCGAGCACCCCGCGCAGCACCTGTTCTCCGGTCGCGCCTTCGAGGTCTGCGGCAGTGAACTGGGCGGCGGCGCGCGGTGAGGTGGGATCGAACCCGAAGCGGACGACGCGTCCGTGCCGGGGGCTGTGGGCGACCTGCACGTAGAGCGGGGAGTCCTCGACAACGGTGTGCTCGGTGGGAGTCGACGGTGCCGCCGGGTCACGCAGGAGGCGCAGCAGGCTCCGTCGCAGCGCCTCGCCCTCCGATGGCCGGGCGGGGAGAGCCGTCACATTCCGCGGCGCCTGCTCGGGCACGGTGTCTTCCGGGTCCGGCCCGATCTGCGGTTCGGCGTCCGCCTCGGCCTCGTGATCCGGCTCGGCGTCGTCGGCTTCCAGCTCCGAGTCGGCCTCCAGCTCCTCCTGCTCGCCGGCGGTGGGTGCGGGATCCGCTGCCGGTTCTTCCTCGTCTGCTTCGGGCTCCGCCTCCTGCGGTCCGTCCTGCTGCAGCGCTCGCAGGGCTTCTTCCCAGGCGTCCTCGGAATCGGTCTGCGCGGCGAGTTCGAGGTCTGCGCCCGTTTCGGCGTCGAGGTCCGCTTCAGGGTCCGGGGCGGTGTCGAGGTCCGGTTCCTGCTGCGGGGTCTCCGGCAGTGCAGTGGCGTCTGCGGCCGGTCGGGGCATGGCAGTTGCCTGCGGCTGGATGGGCTGGTTCGCGAGTGCTGCCCGCGGGGAGAGCCGGTAGACGTGCTCGGGCAGTTCGTAGGCGGTTAGGGCGAGGTCGGCGGATGCGGCCTCGATGGTGGTGCTGTTGACGAGGGTGGCGTCCATCAGCAGGGTGCGTTCGCCGCCACCGTGCGCGTGGCGGTGGGTCACCAGGGCCCGGCCGCGGATGCGGGTGGTGCCGGGAGCAGGTATGCCGCCCGGGCCGGAGGGCGCCACGGCGTTGCCGTTGCTGTCCAGGTCGAATTCGATGATGTCGTCGTTGAGGACGAAGTCGGCCTCCAGACGTACCCCGATGGCGTGTCCGTCGGCGTCGAGGACGGTCTCGTCGCCGGTCTGCGCGATCGCGAGGTTGCGCGGGACGTGGCAGGTGCCTCCGTCGTCGAGGGTGAGGGCGACGGTGCCGAATTCGGTGACCTCGCGGTCCAGGATTTCCCACGGCTTGCGCTCGTCGTTGATCGTCAGCCAGACCCAGGCGCCCGGCGCGAGTTCGTCCGCCCAGAGGTGGCCCTCCTCCGGCTCTTCGGGGCGGCGGTCGCGCTCTTCGAACAGGGCCCACAGGTGGTCGCTGGGGGAATGGTCGTACTCGTGGGCGCGGTCGTGGTGGGCGCGCTCCTCCAGGATCGTGTGGTTCAGCCGCACCATGTCCACGTCGTCGATCGCGAGACCCAGCTGTGGGTCACTCCAGTCGATCGGGGTGTCGTCGTTGAGTCGCAACTCGGTGAGCCGGCCCGCGAAGTCGCGGGCCTCCTCAAGCGACGGGAAGTGCTCCAGCGGCTGCGGCACGACGGTGAGGTCGCGGCGCACCTGGGAGCTGAGGTAGAGGTCGGGCAAGAAGCCATCGAAGGGCAGGCCAGTGCCGGCGGGCAGAACTTCGTAAGTGTCGGTGGTGGGGTTGTGCCGCAGGGCGAACTGCCCGTCGGCGGTGAGTTCCACGAGTTCGCGGTCCTTGGCCAGCTTGCGTAGGTCCTTGCGGCGCTGTGGGGTCAGGCCGGGAATGCGGTCATGTGTCAGGTGGGTACGGACCTGGCCCAGCGAGGCGAAGCGTTGCTGGACAGGAGGGATACCCTCAGGTGCCGGTGCCGCGTCCAGGGGCGCGGCCACCAGGACGTGGTCGGTGGAGCGGATGGTCTTCAGTGGTTCGCCAGTGGCCGCGTCCAGGAGCTGGCCCCAGCCGATGCTCGCGCCCTTCTCCGAGGCGGACTCCCTGATTCGGACGAGGACAGGTGTGTCGAGCGGAGTGGCGGCGGAGCGCCGTTGGGCCCGAGGGTTGTTGACCATACCCTTCCACCAGAAAGTGCCGTCGGCTGCCGTCACTTCGCCGAGCTTCATGACCGTGGTGATCTTGAAGGCGTCCGGTACTGGCATGGACGGGTCAGTGTGCTCGGGCGCGGGCCGTGGCGTGGGGGCCAGCTGGGCCGGTCCCCTCAGCTGCTGCCCGGTGCTCTCGAAGTACGCCTTCGCGTACCGGCCGTCGCGCTCGTCGAGGCCCTGGGTGACCAGGGCGTACCAGATCGCCTGCTCGATGTCGTGGCCGTGCTCGTCGACCCAGTGCATCGCCTTGAGCTGCAGCGCCCGGAAGGTGGGGTTGGGCATGTCCCACGGGAACGGCTGGCCCTGTGCGTCGCGGATGCTCTCCAACGCGTCCGCGACCCGGTTGGCACGCTCACGCGAGTCGAGCTGCTTGCCCCACGGTCCAAGGACGTGGGTGAGCCGGTCTGGAGCACGGACGTCGTAGGTGTCGGGGGCAACCGTGATGATCGCGAGGCGACCACCGGAGCTGAGGTGCGTGCCGGCCTCGGGCTTACCGTGCTTGTGGCAGAGCTCGATCATCATCCGCTGGCTGCGCTGATCCGGATCCGCCTTGTGGCGGACGGCTCCGCTCAGGTGCGCCTTGAGCAGCATGTTCGGCTCGGCACCCGGGTATGCCTGCTTGTCCTGCTTGGTGAGGACGAAGCGCGGCGCCGCAACCGGCGCGGGCTCGGTGCCGCGCCCGGGGAGGGGCTGGTCCTCGGGGACGCCGGCCACGAAGCGGCTGAGCGCGACCGCGGCACCTTCGGGGCTGGCGTAGGCCGTGCCTTCGGCCAGGGCCAGCTGGCCGTCCGCGGCGAAGTGGAAGCCCTCCGGGCTCGCCACGATCGTGCCCAGCAGGGCGCCGTTACGGGTGACGTCCTGGATGCCGCCCGCGTCGGCCGGCTCCACGGTGAGTGCGGCCAGGTCCCGGCGGAAGGCCTCGGGACCGCCGAGCTGTTCTGCATCCGTCTGCCGGCGGCTGCGGCGTGTCAGTTCGGCGCGCATCGTGTCGCGCTGCTCGACGGCGCGGACGCTGGCGCCGCTGTCCTCGCGGGAGGCGTACGCGTTGAGCCACTGGTCCAGGGCGGAGGCGCTGGCTTCGAGCTCGGCGCGCTTCATGCTCTGCGGCGCGCGGGAGACGAGCGGCGGCTTCGGGGTGGACTCCTGCACCAGGACGGGGGCGGCCGCGTCGGGGCGGGGCGCGCGCTCGGGACGGTCGAGGAGGGTGACGAGCTGGGTGGCGTCCCGCCAGGCGAGGACTTCTTCGAGTCCGTGGTAGTGTCCGCGCTCGTCGCGCAGGTTGTGCTCTCCGACCTCGACGGCCTGGGCCCACTCGCCGCTCTTGCGCAGCAGGACCTCGACGCGAATGCCGTCCTCGCGCGGCTGCAGTTCGGCCCCGGTCCAGCGGTCGGCTCGCCGCGAGTAGGTGAATTCGCGTCCCCTCAGCCGCGAGAGGAGGGCGGCCGGGACGTCGCGCGCGGTATCCGGGTCCGGGGTGGTATCGGGGGCTGGGGCGGTCTCCGGGGTCGGGGCCGTCTGCTGCGTCTGCGGGGGCGCGCCGGTGGCCTCTACCGCGATCACCTGATCGCGGGTGAAGTCCAGGGTGCGGGCGTCCGGCGTGGTGCCGATGTAGTACGTGCCTTCGGCCAGTTCCACGGTGACGGTGCTGTAGAACTGCGCGCCCCCTCCCGCGGCGGCGTGCGCGGGGTGGTGCGGGTCGAGGACGCGGACCCGCTGGCCCTCCTCGATGTCGGGCTGGGCGCTCGGGTCGGCGGGTATCCAGCCCTGGGGGACGGGCTGCGTGCGGTTGCGGCGGTCGTGGGCGGCCGCTTCGCCTTCCACGGTGCCGCCCTCGACGGGCGTCTCGATCCGCCCGTTGAAGTGGGCCTCCGCGCCGAGGGTGCCGGAGAGGAACACGGGCTGGTCGAGTTCGACCTGGTGGGCGCCGACGGGGTTCCAGGCCACGAAGACGCGGGAGGCGCCCGTGCCGTCTTCGACCTGAACCTTGACCAGTTGGGCGGTGCCCCGGGTGTCCTTGGCGATGACCGTGCCCAGGACCGGCGCCAGTGCGGGGCCGGGCTGAGCGGCGACCGCGTCCGGCGCGGGGTTCGCCCGCTCGGGGGCGGGGACGCGCATGTCGGGTGCGAGGGCGAGGCTGCCGTGGATTCGTTCGGCGTCCTCCCTGTTCGCGAAGATCGCTTCGAAGGACTCTTCGCCCTGGTGGTGGATCCAGACGACGTCTCCGCTGGCGCGGTCCACGACGGCCCAGCGCTTGCCTGCTTCCGTGGCGCGGGCGCTGACCCGGAACGCCGGGACTTCTGCGGGCGGCTGCTGCGCCGTGACCGTGCCGGAGTCGGCGGTGGCGGCATCCGGCCGGTCATCTGCCGAGGGTTCGCGCCCCGCGGTGGGTGCGGCGTCTTGGACGCGCGGCGCCGGCGCGGGGGCGGGGGCGGCTGGCGCGGCGAAGAACGGGGTGCCGGTGCGGATCCGCTCGATGTGGGTGCCGGTTGCGGCCTCCTCGACGTCGACGACACCGCGGGGCCCGAACGTGAGACGGACGAGGACTGGCTGCGTGATCGCGTTCTTGCGGCCCGCGGCCCTTCCTCCCCACCACAGGGTGCCGTCCGCTGCAGCCAGACCGCCTGCTTCGGCGGGCTTCATGACCGCGAAGGCAGACCGCAGAGGTGCCGGAGTCTGCTCGGCGGCTTCCTCACTGCTGGCGGCCGGTTCGCTCTGCCGGTCCTGCTCCGGTGCGGCCTCTGCTGGACTCTGGGGGGACGGTATCGCCGGGTTCGGCTCGGCGGAGGCCCCCGCTTCGGTCGCGGGCGCCGGCTGCTCGGCTGCGGGGCTGAGCGTGTCCGGCGCCACGACGGAGGGCACTGTCTCGGGCAGCTTCTCGGGGGCCGGTGCGGCCGGCGGGGTGCCGTCGGCGCCGGGCTCCTGCGGCAGGCTGCTGTGCGCGATGGCGGCGATGGCGGTGACCGCGTCCTCGATCTGCGGATGAGAGAGGTCCGGATTGTCGGTCAGGACCCGCTGCAGGTCACTCGCCGCGGCGTGCAGGGCGGTCAGTCCCCGCACGGCGTCCTGGACGTCGTCGACCGTCTCGGGAAGCTGGTCGCCGAGCATGACGTCCCGAAGGGCCGTGCCCGCGGTGGACGTGAGGTCGTAGCCGGAGCTGACGATCGTCCACCATTGAGCCCAAGCCTGCGCGTACGCCCGCTGGTAGGTCCCGAGCGCGGAGTCGTCGGCCACCGGCGTCTTGAAGACGGCCTGCCAGGTCATCGGGCGTTGTGCTGTGGCGAGGGTGCGTGCCGCCAGCGGCTCCGCGAGGCCGGCGAGCGCCTCGATCCGTCGGCGAAGGGCCGGGGTGTTCTCGCCCCGCAGACGGTCGGCGACCGCGCGCGCGGCCCGCGCCAGCTCAACGGTGCGCGCAAGTGCCAGCGGCTGGGGGGCCCGGAAGAGATCCTCGCCCCGTACGGCGTCGATCGCGGCGCTCAGACGTCGTGCGTCGTGGCGCCCCTCCCCGCCCGACGTCGTCATGCGGTGCCAGGCCGTGCTGTGCCACAGGCCGGTGTTGTGAAGGGCCGCGATGTTCCGGAGGGTCCTGCGGACCTCGGCGGTGGTGTTGAAGACCGGGCCGGGCTCCAGGTCGGGGATCGCGGCGAAGCGCATGTCCTGCGGGTAGACGGGGGTCGGGTCGCCGGCGAACGCCGCCTGCTTGGCCTCCAGGCTCTCGAAGACGGGTAGGTCACGGCCCCGCTGGGCCATCATCGTGCGCAGCGTGTCGAGTTTCTCCGTGCGGGTCGCGTAGGAGTAGTTCGATGGCAGGGCATGCCAGTTCATTCCGTGCCGCTGGTGCGGCTTGTCCACAATGCGCCGGTTGAATCCCTGCGGCCCCCCGGCGATCTCCAGCGCGAAGATGAGCTCCCGGTACTGCTGGTCGGCTCCCCACACGTAGGTGTGCTCGCGGTTGTGCTCGATCCAGACGTCGAGCCAGAGCTGCTGGTTGGGCTGGTCGGTGAGCTCAATGTGCGCTTCGATCAGGTGGCGGACCGACCGTTCAATGGTGTCCTGCCCCTTGATCGGGCTGTCGCCGTACAGGGTTTTGTGCTTGCCCTGGCCGTAGGTGCGAGTCTCGACCGAGCCGATCTTGCTCCGGTCCGGGCCGTACACCACGACCCCGGGGTACTCCCTGGCCTGGTGGTAGTCGGGGTAGCGCGGTACGGGGGTGGCGTCGTCGGGCTGTTCGTTTGCGCGGGGGGCCGGTGCCTGGTCGAGGCCGAACTCCCTGCGGAGGGCTTCGCGTTCCTCTCGGGTGGCTTCCCACATGTCGTAGGCCTGGACCACTGCGGCGACGGCGCCGGCCGTGGTTTCGTAGGGGTCCTTGGTCGTCCAGTTGTCGATGGTCGTGGCGGCGTACCCGCCGGCGGACCTGGTGACGATGGAGCCGATGTTCTGGCCGTCCAACAGGACGGGCGCACGCATCAGGTGCCCGTCGGCCTGCAGGTCTCCCACCGTGGCGCGGGCCAGCAGGGCCTGGGCGATCTCCTCGCCGTCGAGGCGGAACGCGTCATAGGTGGACAGGGGGGCGGACGCCAGGTCGATGCCGGACGTGGCCGGGCCGCCCGCTTCTGCGGTCTCGGGGGCCAGCGGTGTGCTGGACCTCTGCTCCTCCCTTTGCTGTTCGGCCTGTTCCGGCCCGACGGTGGCGTCGCGAGACTGGCTTTCGGCCCGTCGACGGTCGAAGGAGGCAACGGTCCAGGCGATGGCAGCGCTCTGGCTCTCGAAGGTCTCACCGCGGTCGTCCGCGTCGATGCCCTGGGGCCTCCAGCCCTCGCCTTCCGGCCGAATGTGCCCGACGGTGACGCCGTCCAGCAGCACGTCGCGCCGGCCGTCGTCGGCTACGTCGCCGAGCGCGGCGCGGGAGGCCAGCTCCGTGGCAAGGGCGCGGCCGCCTAGGCGGAGCGCGTCGTAGTCGGACAGGCCGGGCTGTTCCTGCGGCTCCGCGTCGATCGCCATCTGTCCTTCCGGCAGCACGGCGGTCTGCGGGGTTCCGGAAGCCGGGGCGGCTTGGAAGTCCTCGCGGCTCATCTGCGTCCAGGGCCGCCCGGTGTGCGCCTCGGGACCGGCATCGTCCGTGGGGGCCTGCCCTGCGGCGTTGGCTTCCGGTGCACCGGTCTCTACGGCGGCGGGGGCCGGAACCATCGCTGTCGGTGCTGGGGTCAGCCGTGCGGCGGCCGCGTCCAGGTCCTGAAGCTGTGCGGACCAGTGGTCCATCACTTCGACCCCGGCCAGGGCCCGATCGGGCATCACGTCCACGCCGTCCGCGCGCGCAACGTCCGCCAGGTGCGCGAGAGCGGCGCGGGCCGTGGCGATCTGCTGCTGGAGCGTCGCGAGCGGTGTCGGCCGGCTCTTGATCGCTTCTGCGGCGGCCGTGACCGCCCCCATGCTGCGGATCAGCTCGTCGTGGCCGAGCATCGGGAATCTCACGCCGTTGGTGGGGTGCACAAGGGCGGCGAGCAGGGCGGGACGTGCCGCCCGGGCAACGATGGTCTCGGGCAGGAGGGTCAGGTCGCCGACGGCTTCCCGCAAGGGTCCGGCCTCTGCCAGGGCCGGGCTGAGACGATGGCTGACGGGTTCGCCCTCAAGGGTCCCGTCGATGGTCACTGAGCCGTCCGCGTCCCGGTGGACTCCGGTCACCGTGAGAGCCGGCGTCCAGGACTCGGGGGTGAGGCGGCCGTCCTGCGGAGCGGGAAGGCGGATCGTGGCCCCGGGGCTGATCTGGGACCAGAAGCCGCGCCGCCAGCCGCCGGGGGCGGCCTCATGACGGCGGTCCTCTCCGATGATGGCGTACTCGTCGGCGGCGCCCTTGCGGGACATCGACACCGCGTGGCCATCCAGGTCGGCCACGATCCACTTGCTGCTCTTGGTCCGCGTGCCGGGCGGGTTGGCCATCTTGTCGCGGTTGATGACAGCGCCCAGGTGCTCACCTGCCTCGTTGAACAGCGCCTTGCCGCCGAGGGCCTTGATCTCCTTGGGATTGGCGACGATCGCCTGAAGTTGGCGCCGCTGCTTTTCGCGCTGGGCGAGCTTCCCGGAGACTCGCTCGCGTTCGGTTGTGATCTGGGCGCGGCGCGCCTCGACGAAGGACGCATGCTCCGGACTGGCCAACGGCAGTTCCAGCCGGGCGTGTTCGGCCTCCAAGACCTCGGGGGGTGCATTGCGCAGCGCGATGCTGCCGGGCCGGGCCGTGGTGGGCTCGCCGACCTCATCGGCGGCGGTCAGCAGGTCCTGCCCGCGGCGGCGGGCCAGCACCTTGCCGTAGTACACGGTCTCCAGCTCTACCGAGAGCTGCTCGGGCTGTACGGCGGTGACCGCGTGCCACCAGGTGTGCGAGCCCGCCAGGAGTACCTCGTCGCCGACCTGGAACTCGATCGGGCTCCAGTCCCGCTGCTCGGCCGGCGGGAGGGCGTCGAGCTGGCCGCGCTGCTCGATGTCGAGTTCCGGCAGGGCGGTGTCGGCGGGTGCGCCGTCGCGGGTGTAGTGGACGGCGATGGAGCGGCCGTGCTTGAGCATGCGGCGTACGAACTGGCCGGTCTTGTAGGCGCGGGTGTCGGGCCGGGTGCCGGCCCGCTGGACGTGGGCGTTGTGGTTGGGGGCCCGGAGGAAGTCCTCGGCCTCCAGCGCCGCACGCGCGTCCTTGTCGGTCTCGTCGACGCCGTAGACGTAGGTGCGTGTCTCGTCGCCGTGCTCGCGCTCGTGGTAGACCCAGACGGCTTCCGCGTCCCGGGGACCGGCGAGAGAGGCGGCCTCCTGGAGGGCCTGGTGGCGTTCGGCGATCTTCTTCGCGCTGGCGGACGGGGTGCGCTCGCCGGGCATGTGATCGGTGCCGACGGCAATCTTCCACTTGACCGTGCCGTCCCAGCTGCTGGGTCCGTACCCGTGTCCGATCTGCTCACTGCCGTGGCCCACGGTGATGCGCTCGACGTCGTCACGGGAGCCCACGCTCGGCGGCTCCAGGCGCCACCAGTAGCCGGGCATCCCGGTGATTTCCTGTGCGTCGAACGGCATGGCGGGGCTGTCCACGGCCGACGCGGCGGCCTCGGGGAATGCCGCGGTCTCGGCGTGCTGGGCGTGGTGGCGTTCGGCGAGGTGCTTCGCGCTCTCGGACGGTGTCTGTCCGCCCTCCACCAGTTCGGTGCCGTCGGGGATCGTCCAGCCGGTCCTGTCCTGCCAGCCGGGTCCGTGTGCCTCGCCGATCGGTTCGTCGCCGAAGCCGACCGTGATGCGCTCCGTGGTGTAGCGGTCGGTGGCTCGCGGGGGCTCCTCGCGCCACCAGTAGCCGGGCATCCCCTCGACTTCCCGGGTGTCGTAGCGGCTGTCGGTCTCAGGGGTCGGTGCGGAGGCGGTCTCGGGGGCGTCCGCGGCCGTGGCGGTGCTCTGATCGGTGAGCGGGACGGCTGTCTGTTCTGCGGGCGCCTGGGGGGCGGCCTGCTCGGCCGGCGCAGGGGACTCCTGTGCGGCGGGGGCGGGGACCGCCTTGTAGCGGCGCATCGCGTTGAGGGCGTCGTCCACTTTGGGGTGTACTTCGCCGCCGCGGGGACCGGTGCGGTCGTCGGGCCACCAGGCCCAGGAGCGCTGCTTGTCGGCGGCGTATCGCCCCTTGCGCAGCCCCCATTCGAGGCTGAACTTCCAGTGCCCGACGGTGGTGTGGGCCTCCAGGAAGACATTGAACCGGTCGACGCCGTAGTTGCCGCGGATGGTCTCGCGGGTCATGGTCCATCCGCGGGCCCGGGCGGTCCTCCACAGGTCGTCGACCGTCGCGGGCACCGGGTAGTCAGGCTCCCAGACTCCGCCGTCCTTGACGGGTGCTCCGTCATCGCCGGCAGGCGCGGGGGCGGCCTGTCCCGCCGAGGGCGCGGGCTCGGGTGTCGAACGCGCGTCGGCGAAGCCGCGTAGCCGGCCGGGCATGTCGTGCGCCCGTCCGGACAGTGCCCGGACCAGCCCGTACAGGTCGCTGGTGTGCAGGTCCTCGTTCTCGAGCTGGGCGCGCAGGGCGTCTGCTGCGGGGGCGAGGGATTCGAGGGCGTCGGCCTTGGCCCGCAGCTGGTCGTCGTCGAGGCCGGTCCGCTGGTCTGCTTCGAGCTGGGCGAGTGCGCTCAGCACGGCGGTGAGTGCGGGCTGCTGCTCGTGGGTGAGCGGCCAGGTGTGGCGGCTGGCGGTGCGCAGCGCGGCGGTGAAGGGGACCAGGTCGGCAAGGGCCCAGGCCGCTTGCGTGGCATCGGGGTAGGTGGGGTGGCCGGGTAGGGGCTGGTCGTTGTCCTGGGCCCAGACGCGCAGGGCGTCCAGGACGGCGTGGTGGAAGTTGTCCGCGCCGTGAGGCTGCGGGGGCAGGATCGTGAGCGGCTGGTCGGTGTGCGGGGGCAGGTGCTCCCCCATCACGGTGTGCCAGCTGGATCCCTGCTTCACGAGCGTGGCCACGGTGGTGTCGCTGGGGGTGCGCAGTGTGTAGCTGGGGCCGTTGAAGACGCCGGGGTGTGCCACGACGGTGAAACCGTCGGTGCCGGGGACGGCGTAGGCGAGCCGGCCCGGGTGCTTGGCGTGGGAGATCTGCTGGTAGGGCTGGCTGACGCCTGCTTCGTAGTCGTCCAGCGGCGTCACGGTCTGGGCGGTCGCGTCCAGCGGTCGCGGGTCGGGGTAGCCGAGGCGCCCCAGGAGGAAGGGGTCTTCTTCCCACAGCTCCACCGTGGAGGGGAAGACCTGGCGCCACTGTTCGCCCCACGCGGTGGCGGCGGTGCGGTCGGCGTGGTCCCGGGCGGCGTCGGCGAAGGCGGAGAAGTCGGGTCCCAGCTCTGCGGGGAGGCTTTCCCGAGGGCTGGTCTGGGCGGCGTGGGCCAGCAGCAGGACGGCGCGGACGGCATCGTGCGGGGTGGTGGGGCTGGCCGCCCGCAGTGCTGCCATCGCCTCGCGCAGGGTCTGGGTGTGCGGGCCGGTGTCCGGCCAGTGCGGGTGGGTGCGCAGGGCCCAGGCCGCGGTGATGAGGTTCTCGGTGGCGCGGGTGAAGTCCTCGATGCTGCCGTACGGGGCGCCGCCGGGGGCGGTGGTGGTCTCGAACAGCGACTGCGATCCCGTGTCCGGCCGGGGGGCGAGGTAGCGGTTCCAGGAGGCGGCGAGCGCCTCAGCCGTGGGGCCGCCCGCGTTCTGCAGGGTGTCCCAGACGTCCTGTTCGACCGCGTTCAGTCGGGCCCACACCTCGTGGTTCTGGGTTGCCGCCGTGAAGAGCGCGTCGGCGTTCAGCAGGTCGCGTCGCACGTCGTCGTTGAGGCCGAGGTGGATCCAGGCGGGCAGTTCCTCCCAGCGCATCACCATGCTCATGGCGGGCCGGGTCTCGGTTCCCTGGGTGGAGATGAGGATGCCTTCGGCGGAGGCGTCGACCCGGCCCAGGGTCTGGGTGTCGTTGCCGCGGCGGGATCCGCCCAGCCAGGTTCCGCGCTGGGTGGCGACGAGCTCGTCGCGCCAGGCGCGCCAGCGTGCCGGGTTGGTCATCCTCACGACGAACGCGGCGAGTCCGGAGCCGGGTTGATGGACTCCGTTGCTGAGGCTGCCGAAGTCGTTGATCATGGTGCGGATCGCGGCGTGCTGTTCGGCCAGGGTGATGCCGGGCACGGCCCATTCGGCGACGTCAGGGCCGTCCAGTGCGGCGGGTGCCGGGGAGGCCGGGTCGGCGGTGGTGGCGGTCCGCGCTGTGGGGAGGCCTGGGCGGGGTGCGCCGTCGAAGAGCGTGTCCCAGGCGGCCGAGGCGACCGTTGCCCGCCATGCGGCGGCGAACGCGTCCGCCGCTCGCACGGCCTCGGCCAGGGCTTGCTCGGCGTCGGCGGGCGAGGCGATCTGCATCCAGGCGTCGCTGACGGCATGGACGGCCACGTGGATCTGTTCGACGGCTGTGTGGAAGTCGCCGGGCTGGCGCAGGGAGACCCGCGTGAAGGTGTCCAGGGCCTCGCCCAGGGCGCTTTCGACGCCGGCGGCCTGGGCCAGCTGCTTGAAGTGCGCGGTGCGTCCCAGTGCCCGAACGGCCTCGTTGAGCGCACGGCGCGGGCCGCTGATCTCCTTGAACCGGGTGAACGGAGCGGCGGCCGGTGCAGCCGCAGCGGCGGCGGCCGGCTGGTCGGCGGGCTCCTCGGGTTCGTCGTTGCCACCGGGGGCGGGCGGCGGCGGGGCGTCGTGCCCGGCCCCTCTCCCGGCAGCGGGCGGCAGCGGGGCGGGCGGCGCGTCTACGCCGCCGTGCTGCGCGCCGGGCGTACCGGCCGCCGGCTCTGCGGACTCGGCGCGGGGGGAGGCGGCCTTGGCCGGCGCCTGGCCGGACGGGGAACTCGTGGGGGCCTGCGGGGGCGTGGCCTGGGCGACGGTCTGCGGCTCGGTGGTGGCCGCGCGGTGTTCCTCCCAGGTGGGGCTCGGGTTGATCAGTTCGGAGGCGGCCCAGGTGGAGTGGCCGCGGGCGTAGTCGTCGAGCAGGTGCCGCAGCCGGGTCGCGCGGGCGCGCACGAAGGCGGCGCTGCCGTCGCCGTGCACGTCGGTGAGGGCGCGCTCGATGGCCCCGGCCCGGGCGCCGTAATCGTTTTGCAGTTGCTCCAGCAGCCGGTAGATGCCGGTGGCGTGCAGGGCGTGGCGTCGTGGCGACTGGTCGAGCATCCCAGGCGGGTTGCTGGCCAGGGGGAAGCCCCGGTCCAGGGCGGCCAGTTCGTCGTACAGGTCGGCAAGACCTTCACCGGCGTTGAGTCGCGGGTGGCTGGTGTGGAGGTAGTCGAGCAGGGAGGTGAGCTGGGTGTGCAGGGGGCGCAGGGCAGCGGTGATGGCGCCGAGCCGTACGGCGGCGGGCCGTGCTGCGGCGGCGGGGGTGTGGTCGCCGATGGGGACGGCTCCCTCGGGCCGGTGGACCACCACGGCGCCGTCGGCGAGCCGCTCGGCGGTGTATCCGGAGGCGCGGATGTCGCGGTCGATCGTGAGGTGCCCGTAAGCCACGACGGCCGGTGTGCTGCTGGCACCGGGGACGTGCCGTTCGGTTGCGGGGTAGATCTGGAAGCTGGTGCCTCGGTCCAGGCGGGAGCGCTTGGCCTCCAGGACGGCGCGGATCTCACTGGCGAGGTGCCAGCGGTCCGCGTCCAAGCCTCGGGGAGGGGCGACGGTGACGATGCGGGCCTCGCCGCGGTGGGCGCTGCGCGGGTTGTCCTCGGCGACGGTGACCGGCTCCCAGCCCAGGGCGTGCAGGCCGCCGATGCGGGCGTCACGGACGTTGGGCGCCTCGAACGGCATCATCGTCATGGTGACGGCGACGCTGCCGTCGAGACGCGGCTGCAGCGTGTAGCCGCCGCCTCCCCAGGCGGCCGGTGTGAGTCCGGTGCCGTCCAGGACGCGGGCCACGGTCCGCTCAGCCGGCGTGACCTGATCCAGGAGCGCGGTGGCCGGGGAGGGCGGGCACATCGGGAGGTGCTCGCTCTTGTTCTTGCGGAAGAGCTGCGTGCGGCCACGGTCGTCGTGGGCAGAGGCGACCCAGTCGGCGGCCAGCGCGGCGGCGTCCTTGCCCAGGGCCGCGATGACGTCGCGGTCGTCCGTGGGCAGTTCAGCGCGCAGTGCGTGCACATACAGGCAGCGGGCGGCCCGGGCCAGGTCGAGGCTGGCCCGGTAGGCGTCCGGGCGGTTCTCCAGCCGGTCGTCGCGGGCCAGGATCGTGGCGGCGCGGCGCAGGGAGGCGGCACCGAGGTCGTCGAGCGCGGGGGTGGAGAGCCGTTCGCGGACGGTGTCGAGGGCCAGGACCTTCTCGACCTGGTCCAGCAGCGGTCCGCGCGCGCCTCGGAAGGGGGTGATGGAGCGGCGCACCGTTCCGTCGGGGAACTCCGCCCGCAGTGCCGCGGCGGTGGCTGCGGGACGCGCGGCCTTCACCGTCTCCCACCATGGCCCGAGCACTCCCCCGCTCAGGAGGCTGCCCTGGGCGCGGCCGATGGCCTCTTCGAGGAGGTGGACGTGTGCTTCGGGCAGGCCTTCGTGCCACTCCGGCCCGAGGAGCCAGGCCCCGACGGCCTGTTCGGCCAGGTGCTGGGGGGCGTCGGGTTCGGCGTGTGCGATCAGCGTCGCGTCGGCTTCCAGCCGGGAACGCAGCTCCAGCAGCGCGAGCTGCAGGCGGGGGTCGGTGTCGCGTTCGGTGGCGGCCAGCCTCCCGGCGTGCTCGGCCGCGGCCCGGGCCGCTGCGTCGAGTCCCGCGCCGCCGGGGATCCGGTTCTGGCGGCGGAGGTGGGCCGTCTCCCGGGCCTGTTCGGCGAAGTCAGCCAGGGCGGCGTGATCGCTGTAGGCCTCGCCCCGCTCCCTGGCCTGCAGGAGTCCGGCCAGGACGATGGGCGTGTTCCCCACCCGGTGCGGATTGTCGGCCACCACCGCCACGTCGAGTACCAGTTGCACGAGCTCGTCCTGCGCGGTGCGCGCGGCGGCGGCATCCGCGTAGGACTCGGTGCCCGGCGCCACCGCCGTCATGGCCTGCGGTGTCTCGGTCGTCGCGGGGCGGGCGGGCTGGTGGTGCTCGTCGGTGGGCAGTGTCGCCAGGTGGCGGGTGAGCCGGTCGGCGTGGCGGGCGGCCGTCTCCTGCAGCTCGCGCGCCCACGGCGTCCAGCTGCCGCTGCGGCCCTGGGCCAGAGCCGTGGCCTCGGTGGCCAGGAGCCGGTACCGGTGGATCTCGCCGGCGACGCCGCCCACGTCCCGGTGCCCGGCGACCAGGCGCAGCGCCGCGTCCAGTTCCGTGCTCGGCTGCGCGGGCGGGGTGTCGGAGTGGGGCAGGTTGTGCAGGAGGTAGGCCAGTGCCTGGATCTTCTCCTGGACGTAGAGCATGTCCTGCTCCGGATACGTCTCACCCGTGGTGGTGGTCTGCCGCGGCGTCAGCGTCTCGGTGAGCCGGTCCGCCGCCCGTTCCACGAGCAGCAGCGCGTGGTGGGCGGGGACGGCGGTGTGGTGCCCGCTGTGCCGCCCGATGAGGTTTTCGACGCGTGCCCGGGCGTGCGCGGCGGCGGTTGCCAGCGAGCGTGCCTCTGCGGCCTGGACGTGCCAGTCGCGGCCGCCCCCGAGGTAGGGCATGGCCTCCTCGAAGGCGTCGACCTGCTCACGGTCGGCGTCGGGCAGCAGGAACCGCAGGTGGCGCGCCGCGCTCTGGTGCAGCTCCCGCAGCGAGGCCACCGCGGCGTCGAGTCCGGCGTCCGTGGTGAGGGGCTCGGCGGTGGTGTTCTCGACGGCCTGGGCGAGTTCTTCCAGCGTCGGGCTGAAGGGACGGCGTCGGCCCAGGTTCATGGAATCGGTGGGCTGCTCGCCGACCGGCGTGAACACGCGCCGCTCGCCGCCGCCGACGCTGAGGGCGAGGGCGCCGTTCTCCCAGACGGGGGCCTCGGTGCCGGGGCGCAGGGCGATCGTGTACAGCTCGGGTGCGGTGTAGGTGATCGTCTCGTCCCAGGTGTCGCCGGCGGCGGTGCGCATCAGCTGGGAGGCGGGCATGTGCTCGGCGATGCTCTGGGCGAGGATGCGGGCACCGGTCTGCTCGGCGTCCTCTTGGCCTGCCGGCCATCCGGTGTCCGGGGAGGTGGCCTGGGCGGTGAGGTGCATGCGGGAGGCGTGGTCGTAGGCGGCCGAGGCCAGGTTGCTGACGGTGGGCTCGTTGATGCTGTCCTCGTCGAGGCGGGCTTCGAGGGCGTGGGCGAGGTCCACCAGCCGCCGGGTCCACTGGGCGGCGTCCGGGAGGAGGCCGGGCTGCGGGGCGGTCGCGTCCTGCCACAGCGCTGCGCCGGCCTCGTCGGAGATCTCCTTGAGTGCCCTCTCGCTGATGTACTGGCGGCCGCTCCAGGTGCGGGTGAACGCGCCGAGGGCGGCGGCCAGCCGCAGGGATCCGCTGCGGGCGGCGGCCTGGTCGGGGTAGGGGTCCTCCGCATCGCCCATGCCCTGCGGGTCGGCCATGTGCCAGGCGGCCAGTTCGGTGACCTCAGCGGGCGCGGCGGGCTCGGGAGGTGTGCTGCCGGCGGCGGCGAGGCGTGCGGTGGTCTCGGTGAGCAGGTAGGTGTGCAGGATGTCGGCGGCGGTGACGGGCGCGTCGTCGGGGGTGAAGTACGGGCCGGTCAGCTCGGCGGTGTGGAAGTCCTGTTCGTCGGCGAGGTACTTCTCGGCGAAGTGACGGATCACCTCGTGCGGGTCGTCGCCGAGGTGGCCGTCCACCCGCAGCCGGACGTCGATGTCGCTGCTGGCCGCGTCGGCCAGGGCGGCCAGTTGCGTGGCGAAGGGCTGCCACGGGGTGGGCAGGGGGGTGCCTGCGGACGGCAGGGGGCCGGGGGATGTGTCGTTGGAGGGGGCCGTGACGCGCAGGGTGTGCCACATCGAGCCGAACAGGCCGGTGAAGTCGCCGGTAGGGCCGATGTCGCTGTGCAGGGCGCGCCGCAGGCGGGGCGACATGTCCTGCTGGCGGGCTTCGAGCCACGCCCACAGCGCGGGCGCCTGGGGCACCTCGGAAGCCGAGGAGGCGGTGTAGGTGACGGCGGCCATCAGCTGCTCGTCGGCCGCCGCCTGCGCGGTGAGCGCTTCGGCTTCCTCGCGTACCTGCGGGTCGGCTTCGTCGACGAGGCTCTGGGTGACGGCCGCAAGGCGGGCGGCGTCGCTGTTGAGCGACATCAGCAGTTCGGCGTTGGCGCGCAGGTCCTCGTCGGCCTGGACGTGCCAGACCTTCAGGGCGCGGTCGCTGATCTCGTGCAGCAGGGCGGGCAGTACCGGGGAGATCCCGGCGCTGACGTCGGCGTGGTGGTCCAGGAGGGTGTCGATCAGGCGTAGCAGGGTGCGCTCGTCGCCGCGGTCCTCGGGTCGCAGGGCCTCCTGCTTGTCCTTGAGCTGCCGGGCGCGGTTGATGAGGTAGGTGTGACGTGCGGTGAAGTCCTTGACGCTGGTGGGCGGGTTGGCTGGCTCCAGCTCGGGCCGGGTCAGGTGCAGCACTCCGCCCTGGCGTGCGGCGCGGGCGGCGGTGTCGGGCGCGTCGCGCATGGTGGCCGCCCACTGGTTGCGCAGCGTGTCGATGGCGTCGGACAGGGCTGTCCAGCCCAGGGTGTGGTCGGAGGCGGTGCGGGCCTGGGCCCGGGCGAGGTCGCCGGCCTGCGCGAGCAGGGCGTGCCAGCCGCCTGGGGTGGCTCCGGGCTTCGGGTCGTCCAGGAGGGCGTGCAGCCGGATGACCGTGTGCCGCTCGACGTCGGCCAGTTGCTCAATGGGGCCCAGCTGCTGCGCCCAGTCGCCCCAGGTCTGCTGGAGGTCGGCGAGGGCCGCGGTGGCGTCCTGTGCCTGGCCGAACGGTGCGGGCGCGGCTGCGGCGGCGCCGGCGAGTTCGGTGCTGCTGGGGGCGGGGATGCCGCGGACGGCGGTGCGCGAGAGGTAGTTGTCCACCGAGCGCAGCAGCGGGGCGAGCTGATTGAGGGCCCGGTCGCGTGAGCGGGCGGTGTCGGCTTCGGTCAGGCGCTGCTGGATGACCCGCAGCCACTGGCCGGCCGTGGCGACTTGGAGCCAGTGCTCGGCGGGACCGCCGTTGCCGACCGGCTCGGGAATGCCGGACTCGGCCTCCTCCACGGCGTCCTGCGCGTCTGCGGCGGGCCACCGCGCGAACTCCTCGAGAAGTTCGTCGTGGACGGCCAGCCACTCGCGGATGTCGTCGAGGAGACGGTCGACGGCCTGCACGGCCTGGGGCCCGGGCGGGTAGGGCGTGGGGTGGAGGATCTCCAGGTCCCACTCCCCCGCCTGCGGTTCGGTGACCGTGATCGCGACCGGCGGCGGGAGGGCGCCGGGGCGGCTGCCCGGCGGGAGGGTGGCGTAGGCGACGAGCGCCTGGCGCAGCGGCTCATCGAGGGCGGTCAGGGCGGGCCAGTCCTGTGCCTGGTCCTGGAGCAGGGCGGCGGCCTCGTCGGGGGTGCGGTGCCGCACGGCGGTCGTGAACTGGTCGGCTTCCGGCTGCGGGAGCGCGTGCAACGTGCCGGCGCGGCCGTTGCCGGGCGACCACAGGGAGGCGAACGTGCCGTCGCCCGGTACCAGGCGCAGTCCGTTGCCGGGGCCGAGCCACTTGGCCAGTTCCTCGCCGCGGCACACGAAGGGCTGCGGTCCGCGCTGGACGGCGAACAGGGCGCCGGGCTCGGGGATCAGCGCGGTGCGCGCCCGCTGGGCGGTGTGGGCGGCGACGTGGGTGACCAGCGGGTCCAGGGTGTCGGTGTCGCCGAAGAACGCCTCGATCAGCTCCCGGTCCCCCGGGTCGCCGGGCTCGGAGAGCCGGTTTGCGACGGTTTCCTGGATGAAGGTGCGGACCGATGCCAGGACGAGGGGGTTGGAGGGGCTGTTGCTGATGAGCGCGCCGCTGATGTGCGGATCGGCGGCGGCGGCCTCCAGCAGCGCGTCGACGGCCGCGGTGTGCTGCTCCCACTGCGGCGGGGCGGGCAGAGGTGTGGTGGTGGGCGGGACGTCGGTGCCGGTGGCGGCGGCGGCCAGCGTCGAGGCCAGGTGGCCGAAGACGCCGGTGAACCCCTCCGGCGTGGTGTCCGCGGCCAGGGCGTGCCGCAGCAGCGGGGACATCGTCTCGGCGCGCTCGGCGAGCCAGTTGAGCAGGGCCGGGGGGAACGGTACGGGGGCGTGGCGGGTGAGGTCGGAGGCGGGCGTGCCGAGGGAGGCGAGAAGGCGGGGGTCCTCCAGTGCGGCGCGCGTGAGGGTGTGCACCTCGCCGTCGAGGGAGCCTTCGGACTCGATGAGGGTGCTGTGCAGGCGCCGCGCGTGCCGCATGGCCGCGTCGGCGAAGTCCTCGAAGTAGTCCTCCCGGTAGGCGCGTTCCTGCTCGTCGGCGTGCTCGCGCATGACCTGGCGGGCCAGGTCGGCGGCGGTCGCCAGCAGGTGCGGCCAGAACGCGTGAACGCGGCCCTCGAACGTGTGCACCAGCGGGCGGAGCTGGATCTCGGCGCAGACGGCTGCCAGGCGCCGCTCGGCGGCCGAGGTGTTCTGCTTGCGGCACTGCTCGGCCGCGCGCTGCGCCCGGCTGGTCACGCTCTCGTGGGCCTGCTGGATCGCGGCGTCGTCGACCGCGCCGTCGGCGCCGGCGTACGGTGCGGCCGCGGGCAGCTCGCGGTAGGGCGCTTCGAGGGTGCGGGGCTGCTCGGGGAGTGCGGCGTGGGCGATGTCGGGGTGGGTGAGCAGGGTGTGGGCCAGGCGTCCGACGTGGGTGGGCAGCGGCTCTGTGCTGCGGGTCCTGGGTACTGGGGTGCCGTACAGCGTGCGGACCAGGCCCTCCATGGCCATCAGGTGGGCGAGTGCGCCGCGTGGGGCGCGGGCGGCGTCCAGGCGCGCGCGGCTGAGGCCGCCGCGTGGGGCGCGGGCGGCGTCCAGGCGCGCGCGGCTGAGGGCATCGCCGGAAGTGTCGATCCGGTGGTGCAGGTCGGCGAGGGCCTGGGTGAGTTCCTCGGTGGTGGTGTACGGCTCGAATGCGGCGCTGGCCAGGGTGTCGACGAAGGCCGGGTCCGGTTCGTCGTGGGGGGTGTGGGCGAGGCGGTCGATGTGCACTGCGGTGCGGCGGGCCAGGTGGCGCAGCCTGCCGGTGGGGGTGTCTCCGAGCTTGCGGTGCCTGGACAGGGTGAGGGTGGCGGCCTGGGCCCGGGCGTAGCCCTGAAGCCCGGCTGCCCAGTCGTCACCGTCGAGGGTGTAGGTCTCTCCCCAGGCCGCCGTGAACTCGGCGATCGCCGCCAGCAGTTCGGGTTCGGTGGCGGGGGGCAGGGCCTTGGTGAGGTCGGCGTGCACGAGGGCCACCAGCGTGTTCAGCTCGCCCACGGCGGTGGTCGCGGTGTCGCCCTGCGGCTGGTAGGCCGCGGGCCGGTCCTCGGTGACGGGCCACCGGGTGGTCGCCGGCGGGTACTGCCCCGCAGGGCTTTCATCCGGCTCCTGCGCGCCGGCCTCGGGCTCGGTCTCGGGCTGAGGCGCCGGGCCGGGGGCGGCCGCGGCCGGGGCGCGGCGTTGGGCCTCTCGGGTCTCGTCGGCGCGGGCGAGGATCGTAGTGAGGGCGTCGCTCAGCTCGGTCAGTGCGGGCTTGGCACGGCCCGAGTAGTCGACGCCCGGCCGGTCTTCTATCTCTGTGAGGACGGCCTGCGCCGCGTGGAGGGCTGCGCGGAGTTCGCTCATCGTGGGCCGGCTCGTGCGGCCGGGCCGGCGCAGGTTCTCGATCGCCTCGGCGTACCGGTAGGAGTCGGTGTGGGAGCCGCCGATGAACAGGTCGTCGCGCAGGCCGGTCACAGTCCATGCGGCGAGCGGCCCGTCCAGGCCCGCGAGGGCGTCGCTGATCTCGTCGTCGGTGGTGAACGGGCCAGGCGTGCCGGTCTGCTGCTGGGGCCCGGTGTCGCTAGTGGGGCGGGTGGCGGGTGCGGCGTCGGCCGCGCCGGGGACTGTCGGGGCGGCGGGGGGTTGGGGTGTTGGGGTGGTGTTCCCCGCGGCGTGGTCGGGGGTGTTGCCCGCGGCCGGGACCGGTTCGGTGTTCTGCGCGCTCCAGGTGCGCATGAACTCCTCGAACTGGGCGCGCGCGGCGGCTTCGATGGTGCGGGTGACGTCGTCCTGCGCACCGCGTTCGGCGACGGTGGCCCGGTGGCTGGCGAGGAAGGTCCGCGCCAGGTGCGCGAAGGTGTCCAGCGGAGGCTGCATGGTGGCGCGGTCGCCTCCGCGCAGGGTGCGCAGGAGTCGTTCCACCTCCTGCAGGCTCTTGGTCAGCGAGCTGTCGGTGTCGCGGAAGTCGCCGTCCTCCATGGCGGCGACCGCCGCGAACAGGTGGTGGCGCAGCTGGGTGAACGCGTGGGGGATGTCGCCCCGGGCCCACGTCGCATCGGCGGCGCTGCTCAGTGCTATCTCGGCGGCATCGACCCGGACGAAGGCGTCACGCCACTGCTTGTGCGTGGTGAACGGAACAACCGGCTGCGCGGGCCTCCCCCCGGACGCTGCGGGGGCCGGGGTCGTTGGAGCCGGAGCTGCCGGTGCGGGGGTGGAGTCGGGCTGTTCGCGCCGGGCAGAGGGTGCCGGCGGGTTCTGGGCAGCGGGGGTGTCGTCGGCTTCGGGAGTGGTGCGCTGCGCCGGGGCGCGGCGGGCCACCCCGAGGAAGCGGGCGTCGTTGGAGACGGCTTCCAGGCTGGTGTGGTCGCGGCGCCGGGCGGTGAGCTGGCGGCCGGCGCTGACGATGCTCAGCAGGAGGGGGGTGTCCTCCATCAGCCGCCGCAGCAGGGCGTGGGCGGCGACGGGTTCGGTGCCCAGCGTGTACTTGTCGCTCAGGCCGAGGTCGTCCAGGCGCACGTATTCGCGGCCGCTGTCGCCGCCGCCGGGGTCGGCGGTGGGCTCGGCGGACTGCTGCCACTGGGCGAGGGCGGTGGGCGTGGCCAGGGTGGCGCTCCAGCGCTCCTCGTGCAGGGCGGCCAGGCGTGCCAGGCGCTTGAGGTCGGTGGCGGCGGGGTTGCTGCCGAAGGCCTTGACCGCTTGTGCGATGGCGGTGCGCCACCAGTCGGGGGGCACGATCGCGGCACTGGGTGCGATGGACTGGCCGTCCAGGCGGCGCCGGCGCAGTTCGCGGCTCTCGTCGTGGAAGCGGTCGACGGCCTTGGCGAGCTTGCGGCCGGCGGGGCTGGTGGCTGCTTCGGGGTGGCCTTCGACGACGGCCCGCAGGGCCTCGGTGAGCAGTCGCTCGGCGAGGAGGGTGGAGAGGCGGTCGGTGTAGTGCCCGGCCCGTTCCTGACTGTTGTCCTGCTCGTCGCCGGTGGGCTCGGCGCCGTCCGCGCCGCCGGAGCGGCTGCGGGAGCGGGAGCGGCGTGAGCCGCCGCCCCCGCCTCCTCCCCCGCCGGCCATCGCGACGCCGCTGGGCTCGGCGCCGCCGGAGCCGTAGCTGGGCACGGCTTCGCCCGGTCCGCTGCTCTTGATCTCCGCTTCGGATTCCAGCTCGGCCATCAGGGAGGCGACCTTGGCCTTGGCCTCGGCCAGGTTGTCGCCGTCGTGGTAGACGGTGCCGATGTGGGCGCGGGCGTTCTCCACCTCGCCGAGCGCCGTGGTGCGGTCCGTGTGCGCCTTGGCGAGGTCGTCCTCCAGGTGCGCGAGCCGGTACTCCAGGGACTGGATGGTTCCGGCCGCGGAGCCGGGGTCCTCGCGGATCCGGCCCGGTTCGACCTTGACCTCCTCGCCGACGCCGGAGCGGGTGCCGAAGTTGAGGTACAGGTCGAACAGGCCCATGCGGGCGTAGACGGGCACGCCGCCCAGGCGGCCGACCTCGACGGGATCGTGGCCCGCGCCCTGGCCGCGCAGTTCGTCGATGACGTCGACGAGGTGGAAGGCGAGGGCGCCGGCGGCCTTCTTGCGCGCCGTGTAGGTGCGCCCGGCGACGGTCATGACGAAGTCGTCGCCGCGGGTGGACTGGCGTGTGCCGGGGGTGGTGGCGGTGCCGATGTAGCCGTTGAGCAGGTTGATGTCGTTCTGCAGCACTTCGGCGAGCCTGGCCTGACTGTCGATGGTGTACTGCAGGCCGGCCTGGGCGGCGTTGTGGGCGTGCTTCTCGGCCTCCAGGCCGTCGATCTCCTTCTGCAGGCGGCCGACTTCGAGCAGGCGGGGGTCTCCAGCGCCGATGCTGACGGCTTCGAGCATGTGCTCGAAGTCCTCCATCGCGATGTCCTCGATGGTGCGGTCGGTGAGCTTGCCGGACATCAGCTGGGTGATGAAGCGGGCCTTGCCGAGCACGAGCTGCCATACGTAGGCGTCGAAGCTGTTCTGGGTGACGTAGTTGTAGACGTGGACCTCGCGGCCGAGGTCGTAGTTGAGGTTCTTCTGCCGCACGACGCGGCCGGTGCGCTGGTGCAGGTCGACGGGGCGCCAGGGGCAGTCCAGGTGGTGCACGGCGATGGCCCTGCGCTGGACGTTGGTCCCGGTTCCCATGGTCTCGGTGGACCCGACCAGGACCGATACCTTGCCGTTGCGGCAGTCGCGGAAGAGGGCGGCCTTCTCGCGGTCACTCTGGGCTTCCTGCATGAAGCGGATGCCCTCGGTGGGCACGCCGCGGGCGGCGAGCTCCATGAGCAGGCCGTCGTAGACGGTCCACTTGCCCTGCTTGAGGGCCTCCTTGGACGGGGTGCCGAGGTCGGCGAAGACGAGCTGGAGGCTGCCGGGCAGGTCGTCGCCGTAGTCGTCGTTCTTATGCTGCTCGTACAGGGCGGCGATCTTGTCGGCGGCGATCGAGATCTTCGTGGGCTCGTCGGGGTCGAGGGCCTTGCCGATCAGGCGGGGATCGAGGGCGGCCTGCCGCATCCAGGACGCCAACTTGAGCATGTTGTCCTCGTCCGGGGCGACGGCGCGCGAACGGATCGCCGCGGCCCGGGACTTGGCTTCGCGGGCGATGTCGTCGTTGACGCTGGTGGGCGGGCACTCGACCATCTGCGGGCCGCCCTTGAAGACGGCGGGGACGGGCAGGCCCAGGTCCGCGGCGGTCTTGACGTCGGTGGGCACCCACCAGGCGGTCAACAGCTCCGGCATGTTGGTGAAGCGGGCGAAGCGGGACTTGGACTGCAGGCCGCCCTCGGGCGCGATCTCGATGCTCGTCTCGATCTCGGCGTGGTTGGCGACCCAGTCGTCGAAGGAGCGCAGGCCGAGCGCTTCGAGGATGTCGGGGCGCAGGAGTTTCATCCACACGTACGCCTCGGCGATGGAGTTGACCACGGGGGTGGCGGAGGCGCCGGTGACCACGCGGGACCCGTAGGTGCGCCGCATGTATTCGAGCTTCATGTGCAGGTCGGTCGCGCGGATCGACCCGGCTATGGACAGCCCGGCGTTATTGGACGGATTGTACAGATTTTTGAAGTTGTGGATCTCGTCGACGAACAGGTAGTCGATGCCGAGCTGCTCCCAGGAGAGGCCGCCGTCGCGGATGGAGCGCATCCGCTCCCGCAAGGCCTGCTCGCGGATCAGCTTCTTGCCTTCGACCTCCTTGACGGTGTCGTCGTCGGCGGGGTCCTTGCCCTCGGCTATCAGCTTGGCGCGGCGCCGCTCGAGGTCTTTTTCGAAGTCGGCCAGCTGGTTGGCGATGTAGTTCTCGTGCTCGGCCGAGGAGAGCGGGATCGCCTTCATGACGCCGTACGTCATGATGATCGCGTCCCAGTCGCCGGTGGCGGCCTTGGCCGCGAACCGCTTGCGCTTGCGGCGGGTGGAGAGGTCCTTGGTGGAGGCGGTGAGGATCTTCGCGCCGGGGTAGGCCTGCAGGAATTCCCGGGTCCACTGCTCGGCCATGTGGTTGGGCACCACGATCGCGGGCTTCTTCGCCAGGCCCAGGCGCCGCAGTTCCATGGCGCCCATGGACATCTCGAGGGTCTTGCCGGCGCCGACTTCGTGGGCGAGCAGGGCGGAGGGTTCGTTGAGGATGCGGGAGACCGCGGCCTGCTGGTGCGGGCGCGGGGAGAACTCGTTCGACAGGCCCGGGAACGCCATCGCCGGGGTGTCGTCGTAGTTGCGCAGGACGATGGAGTTGAACCGCGTGTTGTAGAGGTCGGCGAGGGTCTCGGCCCGCTCCTCGTCGCGCCACAGCCACCTGCGGAACTCGTCGTTGATGCGGTCGGCGTACTTGTTGGCGATCGTTGTCGCGAGCATCGCCTCGGCCCGCAGCGCGGCCTTCTCCGCGGCCGTGGCCTCTTCGGGGAAGTTGGGTGTGATGCGGATGGGCTTCTGGTTGAGCAGGGCCCGGGCGATCTGGATGGCGGGCATCTCCTCGGTGCCCCAGACCGCGGTGGTCATGACGTTGCGCTCGGTGGAGCAGTTGACCGTCCACGTCGAGCCGGCCGCCCGCTCGACCTTGATGGAGTCATCGCGCAGCAGTTCGCGCAGGAACTCCTGCACGTAGGGGGCGGCGACCCACGGGGCGCCCAGCTTGACGCGGATCTCCTGCGGGGGGATGTCCTTGGGCTGGACCTCGGTGAGGGCGCGGACGTTGACGGCGAACGCCTCGTCCATGTCGGCGGCGTCCTGGGCCTGGGTGAGCTTGACGCGGACGTTGCCCGACAGGTACTCGGCGGCCGGCACGAGGCGTTCGGTGTGCGGCTCGGTGAACACGACCGTGCCCAGGGCGGTGCGCGCTGCCGTCTCGTCGGCCAGGTCCAGCAGGCGGGCCACGACGTCGAGGCGGATCTCGCCGTGCATGTCCAGGCTGATCGCGGCGGCTTCCTCTGGCGTCCCCGCACGCTCGAGCATCTGGCGGGGCGCGGTGACGCGCTTGGTGAAGATCTCCGCCTTGGTCGCGGTGTTCGTCTCCTCGTCGAACTCCTCCAGGGCGTAGACGAGCGGGGCGTGGGGGTCGTCGGCGAAACCGCCCTGGGGCGGGGGCACCCGCGCCCAGGTGATGAGCTTCCCGGCCTCCTTGAGCTCGGCGTGCAGAGCGCGCAGCTCGGCCAGCGGCTCGCGCAGCGCCTGCGGGGCCTTGGCGGGTGCCCAGTCCAGGAGCACCTTGAGGTCGTCGTCGACCAGGGTGCCGTCGCCGAGGTTCTCGATCGCGGCCTGCTGCTTGGACCCCAGCCGGCCGTCGACGTCCAGGGCCGCGTCCATCAGCTGCTCGGACAGCTCCTCGGGCACGTCGTCCCAGGCCAGCTTCCGGGTGCGTTCCTGCCGGGTGAAGCGGGTGACGGGCCCGTACTTGGCGACGTAGGCGTCGTAGTGCATGTTCAGCGCGCCGCGTAGGAACGCCAGGTAGGCCTCGTCGGCGTCCGGGCTGGTCTCGGCGTCCAGGAGGTCGGAGACCGCGTCGCGGATGTCGAGCAGGGCCCGCAGTTCCTTGCGCTGGGTCTTGGCGCACGGGTGCGGCTCGCTGTCCTCCAGCCGCGCCGCCCAGAAGCTGCCGTCGTCGAGCTCGATGATCCGGCCGTCGAACCGTTCGGCGTCCGCACCGAACTTGGTGCGCGCGTCGGGTCCGAGCAGTTCCTCCTGGCGGCGCTCGGGGTTGGCGGTCATCGCCATGCCGTCCTCGACGGCGGCCGAGATCTCCCGGTCCAGCGCGTCCTGGAGCCGGGCGGCGGTGTCGCCACGGCCGGCGCGGACCTCGGGGCGGAACTTCCCGCCGCGCTTGCGGCCGGGAACCAGGGTGCCGAGCACGTTCAGGGGCCGCCCCTGGAAGTACTCGTTGACGTCCATGGACTTGGCGTCTTCAGTGGTCAGCTTCTCGGTCTTGGCGAAGACGGCGCCCTGGCGCTTGTGGGAGGGCGCCTTGCGCCGGAACACGAGGAGGTCGGTGGCCACGTCGGTGCCTGCGGCCGCGGCATGCGCGCCGTTGGGCAGGCGGATCGCGCACACCAGATCCGCGAGCTCGGCCATCTCCGCCCGGGCCGCCTTGGACGTCTTGTCCATCGTGCCGGTGGAGGTGATGAACGCGGCCACTCCCCCGACCCGCACACCCTCCAGCGCCTTGATGATGAAGTGGTCGTGCATGGGGAAGTTGCCCGGGTTGTGCCGCGGGTCCGTCAGCCGCGCGGAATGGAACGGCACGTTTCCGATCGCCGCGTCGAACTCGCCGGTCTTGATCCGGGAGTCCTGGAAGCCCTCATTCACGATCCGGGCCTGCGGGTAGAGGGCCTGGCTGATCGCCGCGGTCACCGAGTCCAGCTCGACACCGGTCATCTCCGCGCCCTCGGGCGCCATCCCGATGAACGTCCCGACGCCGGAACCCGGCTCCAGCACCCGCCCGCCCTTGAAGCCCAGCGCCTGCAACGCCCGCCAGATGATCCGCACGTACGCGGCGTCCGTGTAATGGGCGTTCAGCGTGGTCCGCAGCGCGGCCGCATACTCCTTCTCGCTCAGCAGCTCCCGCAGCTCGGCCTGCGCCGCCTCGTACTGGGTACGTCGGGCCTTCGTACGCTCCCGGGAAGGATCGAAGACGTTGGGCAGGGACCCCCACGACGACCAGCGGGCCAGTACCCGCTTCTCCTCGCCGGTGGCTTCCCGCTCCTCCCTGTGGATCTGACGCAGTACCCGGAGCGCCGCGAGATTGGCCTCCAGACGGGGCATCGCCGCAGCTGGCGCAAGATCGTTCTGGCTCCCGGGGCGGAAGGCCCCCTCCTCGGCGGCCATCACAGCAGTCCCTGCCGGCCCAGAGCCTCATCCGAGAGCCCCGTCAACTCCAGCAGCCGTCCGGGGGCCCCGTTACGCAGCCGAGTCCGCTCCGCCGCAGTGAAGTCCCCCGGCTGGCTACGGCCAGCCAGAAGATCGTGAAGACGCTGCTCACGCCATTGTTCTTCCGCCGTCTCGGTGCTGGTGAGGTGGGGGTCATCGGCCAGGTCGGCGTCATCGTTGGCGGGCAGCAACACCAGCTCGCGAAGGACCTCTCCTTCGGTCTCGTGGCGCAGTTGCTGCAGGCGGCCGAGGCGTTCGAGGTAGGACTCCCCCGGTACGACGGGCTCAGCCAGACGTGCGGCGGTCCAGCGGGCCCGCACCTCGACCTGAACATCAGTGCCGAGGGCAATAAAGAAGGTCTCGGGGTCATCGAGCTCCGCGATGTTCCCGGGCCTGTGTGTCTGCCAGTGCCGCTCTGCGAGCCGCCCGTACTGATTCACGTCCACACTCCCCACGTCCGGTGGGCAGCGCAGAACGATCAAAGGACTAAGAGAAACTCCTCCTACGCTGCCAGCAACCGATGCTTGACGGCGAGAGGAGCTCAAAACGGGTCTGAGCTGGGCGATCCCGTCCAGCGGGACCAATGAAGGAGGAATCTGTCGCTGTGGTCCGCACCGCGGACTTGAGGCGGGCTGACAGCATCGGAAGGTTCGAAATCAACATGTCTCTTGACGGTCAACTGCGGACCGTACATCCCAGGGGCGCTGCCCCCGACCCCGGCAGGGGGCAGCGCCCCCTCCAACCCCGTACTGGGCGCCTACTCGCCCAATGCAGTTGCTTTAAGGCGGTGACGGGGGCGGGGACGGATTGAGCACGGGTCTCCCCGCCCGTCGGTTGCTCCTCTGCTTCTTGGTCTGGTTTCAGGACCAGCGGCCCGGTTCGACCATTCCTCGTTTGGCGCGGATCCGGTGCACGGGCCACCGGTTGGGCTTCTTGATCGCTCGTGGGCAGTTCCGGTTCCGGCGAGGCGGGAGTAATCGGCTGCGTGCCTCCTGCCCGGCCTCGGGGAGGGAGTGGGTGAGCTTGGCGATGGTGGCTCCGAGCTGGAATGAAACACTTCGGCGGATGATGCGGACGCACTTGAGGTAGGAGACGCGGTCCGCGTCGATGGCGGGGCCGGCGAGGGCTACGTCGTGGGCGAACCGGCGGATCGCGTGGTGGATGGCGAGGTAGGCCCACAGCTCCTGCCGGACGCCTTCCGGCGTGCGGGACCGGATCGGGCCGCCGGGTCCGAGGTGGTTCTTGATCTCGTCGAAGGCCAGCTCGATCTCCCAGCGTTCCCGGTAGAGCGCGACCAGCTCGGCCGCCGGGTACTCGTCGGGGCCCAGCAGGGTCGTGCCGAGGAAGGCGAACTTGTCGTCCTTCGTGAAGGCGATGACGCGGTAGATCGTGTGCTTGGGCAGGGTCCGGCCCTCCCAGGCGGCTCGGAATCGGACGTCCTTGCCCGGACGCGCCATCGACAAGTAGGAGCCGTCGGGAAGCTCCTCCTGGAGGGTGCCGAGGTGGTTGGACTGGAGCCGCACCAGCAGGTCCGCGCCCGTCGCAAAGAGGGCGTGCGCGAACTCGACCGACCAGAAGCCGCGGTCGGCGATCACCAGGCCAGGTTCCCGGCGCCGGTGGAGCCAGCCAGCTGGTAGACGAGGCTGCGTTCGCCGCGGTAGCCGCCGAGACGGGCATCGAGCACTCCGTGTGTCCCGATCTCGGCGAGGACCACCGCCCTCACCTGGAGGAATCTGAAGGGGAGGCCACCCGTGGTGGACGGGCCGTCGAAGGTGTCGCCGTTGCTCACCGAGTCGGGAAGGTCGAACTGGGTGCCGTCCAGAGCGAGCAGCCGTAGTCCGCGCCACCATGCCCCGGGTGTGTCCGGGGTGGCGAGTGGATCAGCCACCTCCCTGAACTGGGTCTCCAGCACATCCTCGCCGAGCCGGGACCGCGCTCGGCATAACGAGGACCTGTTTACCCTGGCCAGGGCCCGGCTTCCTGGTATGCCGCTGGTCAGCACGCGCAGCACCTCCTCGTACGACTCGCGGGCGAACATACACAGGGCCAGGACGAAGTACACGACCAGCCGCGCCGGTAGGAGGCGGCGCCGCTGCTCGGTCCGGCTGTGCTTGGCTATCGCCGCGTCGACCAGCTCGACGGTGAACACCTTCGTCAGAATCCCGATCCGGACTCGCTGTCCTGCACTGTGCTGCCCCTCTCAAGGTCAACGTCGTTCGGCGCTCTCTGGGCACGGGCGCACCGGGTCGGTAGCTCCTCAGCCCTGGCGGGCTTGCGGTGCCCCGCCGGAGTGGCTGGGCACCATCGGCGAGCGTGAGTTCGCGCCTGCCTTCAAACGGGAGGCGTGGTTGCTCCCGGGAGTGGTTGCTGGAGACACACGTGCGCCTCCTCGGTCGGCTCACCCGCCGCCTGGGCTGACTTTCCGTGGTGCAGGCTCAGACTGCGAAGCGGCGCCTAACGCAACTGCACTGACCTACTCGCCCGCCAGCCCCCCCCCCCCAGCGCCAGGCCCTTGGCGGCCTGGACCAGCCCACCCCGCATGCCCTGCGTCGGCTCCTAACGTCGCCCATGCACCACTCGGGCGCTGGGCGCCCTCCTTGGGCAAGCGGGAAAGGAGAGGGGTCGAACAGTCAACCTTGGTGCCTGACGTTACTTGGCTGCGTAGTCAGAGTGCTGCCCATGTTGCATTCAGGGCTGGATGTACAGGTCGTTCAGTGGGATACACCAAGTTGCGAGGACGAAAGCTAACAGTCGCACAAGTAGCCCAAGATGCAGAGGTGGACTCCATCAGAGGTGCAGAGTGTTCTGGTGCTTGCATAGTGGGGGACTGATGGGATATCACGCGCGCGCACGCTCTAGATGTTCATCGGGTTCTTGTTTATGCAGGTCAGAGACTTGAAACTGAGAACGATCATGACGTGTAACTCATACACCGACTGCCGCCGTATGAACGGAGCAGCCTGTTCGACCGTGTTGATTGCGCGACATGCGCGCAGTGTTGCGCTATTCATGCCTACGGACGCTGACCTGATGCCACGTCACGAGGCGTCACGCCTAGACTTTCGATCATCGGATTGTTGGTCCGGTTGTGTGGGACAGGGAGATTTCTGACGCTGCGTGGGCCGTGATCGGACCGTTACTGCCGCCTGCTGGTCGAGCTCGTGGCCGGTGGCGGGACCATCGCCAGGTTCTTGAGGGCGTTCCGCACCGGGCTGCCCTGGCGGGACCTGCCCGAGCATTTCAGCCCGTGGCAGACCGTCCACGGAAGGTTCGCCCGCTGGGCCGCCGATGGCACCTTCGACCGCCTGCTGACCGCGACCCAGACGCGGGCGGAGGTGGACTGGCTGGTCGCGATCGATTGCACGATCGTCCGAGCCCACCAGCACGCGGTCGCCAAAGGGGGCTCGAACTCGCCTGCGACGGCCGGGCCAGGCCGTTGGCGTTCCTGGTCACCGGCGGCAACCGCAACGACTGCACCCAAGCCGAAGCCGTCATCAGACTGATCCGCGTCCCCGGGCCGGGACCGGGCAGGTCCCGCACCCTGCCCGATCACGTCGTCGCGGACAAGGGCTACTCGGCCCGCACCTTCCGGGCCTACCTCCGCTGGCGAGGGATCAAAACGACCATGCCCGAACGCGTCGCCCAACTCGTCGCCCGTAAACGGCGACATGAACAGCCTTGCTGGTTCGACAAGGCCGCCTATCAGCGGCGCAACGTCGTCGAACGCTGCTTCCACCGCCTCAAGTAGGACCTCGGCTTCGGCTCGGGTATGACGTGCTGGCGCCGTCTGCGGGACTGGAACGAAGCCGGAGTGTGGCAGCGGCTGCACGAGGTCCTGCTGGCCGAGCTGAACGCGGCCTCCCGGCTGGACTGGTCCCGCTGCGTGGTCGACTCCTCCCACGTCAGAGCGCTAAAAGGGGGATCCATACGGGCCCCTCGCCGGTCGACCGAGGCCGGGCCGGCTCGAAGCACCACCTGATCACCGACGGGCACGGCACCCCGCTCGCCGTCCTGCTGACCGGCGGCAACCGCAACGACGTCACTCAACTTTTGCCCTTGCTCGACGCGATCCCACCGGTCCGCGGCCGAGTCGGTAGGCCGCGTCGCAAGCCGGACTCGCTGTTCGCCGACCGCGGCTACGACCATGACATCTACCGCGACCAGGTCAGCGCACGTGGCATCGTGCCCGCGATCGCCCGCCGCGGCACCCTGCACGGCACCGGACTGGGCACCTACCGCTGGGTGGTCGAGCGGAGTTTTGCGTGGCTGCACGGCTTCCGACGGCTGCGCATCCGATGGGAACGGCGAGCCGACATCCACGAAGCGTTCCTCAAACTCGCCTGCTGCCTCATCACCCACCGACAACTCGGCTCATTGTGTTAGCCGTTGTTAGGGCCCCAGGCGCATAAGCCCCGGCAGAGCCCGCACGGACCGATGGCGGAAGACCTCGGATCCTTGGGCATGCGTTCATGCTCCGCAGCTCATACTCAACACGCCAACGCGCACATACGGCGCGTCGTTGCGCAGTATGTGCGCAATCAGTAGGGTGCTCTTTGTCTAGGATTCGATCATGAGGAGTGCTCTTCGCCATGTCGGCAAGTTCCGCACGAGGCCCGGACGTTGACGGCTCCCTCGGGCCATCTCCCGTTCCCGGCAAGAAGTCAGCTCGACGAGCTAGTCCCTACCGACAGCCGGGGAGCCTCGCGCATCGTCCGAACGTCGTTGAGCTGCCCGATGGCCACCGAGCTCACGTCGAGCCACCCCTCACAAGCGATGGTTTCATCGGCGGTGGGTTCACAATGGACTCGCTTGCCTTCATGCGTTGGGCTTCTACCTACTTCTACGACGACAACGTCAGCCTCTGCGTCCTCCTCTTCCTGATTGGCAGCCAGGAGCCAGGCGGTCTTGCATGCGTCACCCAGAACGAGATCGCTCAGGGAATTTCGGAGCAGATGTGGGAAGACCTACGCAAACGACGTGATCAAAGCCAAGTCTCACGGTCCATCTCGAAGCTCACCGCACTTGGCCTGGTTCACATGCCCAAGCGAGGGCACTACCAACTCCAGCCTGCCGCCACGTTGCGAGGCGGTACGCAGACATTTGAGCGACCGGTGCGACAGCGAAGTGGGGCCCGGACAGAGAAGGTGCGTGTGAGGGTTGACCAACTGAGTATCCTGGCGGATCTTCTAGACGATCCGAAAGTACCTAAGGCTTTCAAGCAGCTGGCTCTGCCCGCTGCTGAGCTTCCTCTGCGTCGAGGGGTGGCCAAGCAGTCTGAAGCGGAGTTCCCCGGAGGGCAGTGTTGATGGCAGAGGTTCCCATGGCTGACGTGGCCCCGGCGGAACTCACCTGGGGCTCCTTCAACGTCTTCGCGTACACGCCGAGCATGCCGGGCATCGCATACCGAGTACGCGATCACCTGCTGGGCGATCAGAAGCCTGGTGGCCTATGTCAGACCACTGAGGTGGAGATTGCCGAAGCTCTGAAGGTGCATCGTTCACAGGCCGGCCGCGGGTTGCTGCATCTGGGGCTTGCTCGCATGGTCTTTCGAAAGACCAAGGGCCTCTACCAGCTCAACCCGATGATCAGCGGCTTCCGCACCCCCGCGGAGCAGAAGGCAGCCATCGACGGCATGGCCGAGGAAGACTGGCTCGATGTCGAGGACTACCAGGAGAGGTACGACAGAGCCCTCGCAAGGCACGAGGAGGAAGTTCGGCTCCGCACGCTGGAACGCAAGCACGGCAAGGTCCCGACAGCATCAGGTGTAGCTGACCTGAGTGCCGCGCGTCGCCGGGGACGCCAACAGTAGGCCAAAAACAGCGAGGCCCCACCTGAGGTGGGGCCTCGCTGCGTCTAAGATTCTTGACTAGTCTAACCCGAAACTGGGTCTCCACGCCAGTTGAAGAATCTGACCAGGATGAGAGGCCCTTGCGCGAGATTGCTTGTGCAAGGCGAGGGCCTAGGACTGTCCGCAGTGTCGGTGGGTCGTCGGAACCGGCGCCAGGTCCTCAACACAACGCAACGGGATGCTGCGGAAGCCGTCGACGGGACCGACCGTAACGTGGGGCCGGCGCCTAGTAGGGCTTTGTTACTGAGGTTTTCAAGGTGGGGTCGGTGGGTCGGTGGGGTCGGAGTTGGATCCTGCGTAACTCGCGGCGGAGTGTGCGGTCGAGGTCGTCGGGTGTGTCGAAGGCGGTGTTGGCCATGGCCCTGCGCACGAGGGACCAGACGGCCTCGACGGGGTTCAGGTCGGGTGCATACGGCGGAAGCCGGACGCTGGTGAGCCACTCGTGCTCAGTCTCGTACCGCTTCAGTCTCGCGGGGCTGATCGCCCAGTGGCCAGAAGGGGAGAACGAGCCGGTCACGTACTGGATCTCCAACCTGCCGGCCGACATCCCGGCCCGGGATCCTGTCCGGCTCGCAAAGGTCCGTGACCAGCACCGCCGGCCGCAGCCCGACCGTGGCCAGTTCGTCGAGCATGTCCAGCGCGAGCTGTCACTTCGGCCGGTGATGCTCACTCTTGGGGACCCGGCACCGGGCCCGACGACCGGCAGCCTCGCTCCCGTCCCAGCTGCCAGGACAGCGGACACGACGCGGCGTCGGACGCCGCGTGGACACTGACCCCGATCTGGCAGTTCCCGACCTTGCCCAGGGTGCCGGAGTACTGCCTGGCCACCCCGGGCGAGGACGTCCCGTCCTTCGGGAACCCGGTGTCGTCCACCACCCACACCTGCGGCCGCACCACCGCCACTGCCCGGCGGGCCAGCCTGGCGCGGACGATGTCCACCGGCCAGGTCGACGAGGTCATGAACTGCTGCAACTGCTGATGGTCCACGTCGGATGACAAGTTCGTGATGCTCCGGTCACTGATGGATGCTGCATGGAACCCATATTGGTCGCGGGTGGCCGACGGAGTGTGCTGGTGAGTAAGTGAGGAAAGTGCGTGAACTTGCGAACAGCCATCTTTGGCACCGGCACCGCAATTCTCCGGGATGTCAGCCATTGCACGGGTTGGCTGCCCCGCCTCTTCAAGTTGCTTGAGGCTACGGATCGCCGACAAAGTCCTCCTGCGAGGCGCGCGTTTATGCCGGTCCCTTAGTCATGGAGCGTAGCAACCAGCGTTTCCACTCCGTGCGTACACGTCACAGGAGATGGCAAGGTAATGGCAAAATGGCCCCTGACCTGCAGTTTTCACAAGTTCACACACTTTAATCATTTACTCACTCACCTCATCAGGACACTCCGACGAGCACGGGAAGCGAGTTGAAGGGGTTGCGTGAACATCCGTCAGAGGATCATCCATGGGGCATATTCGGTTATGCTTTGATGAGAGCTGGAGGATAATCCCTCGGTCGGGCAATGCAGTGAGATGAATGGCGCGAGGGAAGAGAATGGGGGAATTGGTTTGCGGTTCGCTGCACGGCTGGGGGGTCGTTGGGAGAGAAGGTCAACATTTGGATCAGCTCCGAACGCGTTCGGTTCGCCTGATGGGGCGTGACTTTCTAGACGATGCGCATGTATCATCCACCGCAGGTCTTGACGAGTGTGCGAGTCAACCTGTCGGTAGCCGTGCACGCGTTCAAGGAACCGGACTAACCCACCATCAGAACATCCATTAATGGAGAGTCAGTGCATCTTCACACCTTCGAATCGCTGGCACCGAGGCTTAGGATTGTGAGCCAGTTCAATGCTATGACGCCACCGGACAGGCTCCAGGATCTGGTCGGACAGTTGAGGTCTAGGCTGCGCAACGTTCTTGGCGTGACTATCGGAAAGGGGGGCGAAGGGAAGACCACGACAGGTGTTAACCTCAGCCACATGCTCGCCCAGGAGCAGCAGGATCGTGCAGAGCAGGGTCACGAAGCTAAGCCCGTTCTCTATATCGAACTGGATAGCAACGGGAACGGTCGACTCGATCTGAAGATTCTCGGTAGCGAGGTGGATGACGACGGGAAGGCTTTTGTTGAAGCTGTTACTGAAGATAAGGCGTTCTCGGTCGTCCGGAATGTGAAGCCGTACCTGGATATGACCGTAGCGGGATCAGCGAACTCGGAGCTCGCTACAGAAATTGGTCGGTTGGCGGGCAAGCACGCTCAGGCTCCGTATCTCATGCTCGCAATGCTCCTCGCGCAGATCTCGCACCTCTACGCCTGGATCGTCGTTGACTTCTCTCCCGGCGACGTGAATGTCCAGCGGCTCGGCCTCGCGGCGGTGACGCACATCGTGACACCAGTCAAGAATTCCGATGACGCCATGCTTGGTGGCCTTGAGGCAATCGCTAATCTTGTGGCTGAAATCCGACTCATCAACCCGGAGCTCGGCATCGTGGCCATTGGGTTCCTGGGATTCAAAAAGGTCACCGGTGAGGCGACTGGAGAGCTCGACATCGTGCGGACCAAGATTGAGTTGCTGCTTGAGGCGGCTGGGCTTAATCCGAGCATGGTCATGCGGGACCATATTCGGGAAGCTCGACACATCGCGACTGTCAGCCGCAACAACGGAATGCCAGCAAGGGAGCTCGCACTCGCTGCGAATGAAATGCTTCTGGACGAGTCTGGCAAGCCTGTGCCGCGCCCTCGCTACGCCAACGGCCGCCTTGTGGAGCCTGGCAAGGCACTTGACTTGGCTGACGACTGGACGGTCTTCACTGGCGATGTGATCAAGCGTGTTGTCAGCCGGAACATTGAGCTCGAGGGAGTAAGCGCATGACAAGCCGCAACGGATCCGGCAAGAAGGCTGCTGCTAAGCCGTCGAAGTCCAATGAGACTCCTGCGCAACGTAAGGCTCGGGAAGCTGCGGAACGGAAGACGAGGCTCGCTGCTCAGATGCCCAGCTTCTCGCTGAGAGGTTTCACTGGGACAGCGAAAGAATCTGACTCTAACGGCAGTCAAACCCCAGGGGAGGCTCAAGCAGAGTCTCGCCCTGCAGCGACGAATGGGGACGCCGCTGCCTTCATCGCAGGCTTCACAGTAGACCCGGCAGGGGATTCTGCGGAGGCGGGCGAGATCCTTGGCCCTCCTCAGCCGCAAGGCTCTTCGGCGGCTGGCACTGGAGAGGAAGAGGAAATGGACACCGGCGTGTCCGCACGGGGCGCCGCCGACTCGTCTTCTCACGCCATGGCACCCTTGGGTGGCGGAGACGCTCCGGACGCGCGTCCATCGGCAGCTCCCCCCCTTCAACAAGCTGCATCTGGGACCGTGGAGCAGACGCAACCCCAGGATGGCGAAAGCTCTGGCAGCCACGAACGGGCCCACAGTGCAGCGGTCACCGCACCCCGTAAGGAGGCTCCTCGTCCCACTGCTGCTTCCGAGTCGGAGGGGAATGCCTACCGCCCCGCAGCCGGGACCAGCAGTGAGATGGCTCGGCAATTGGCCAGCTATGGCAGGCAGCCGATCTCCACTGCTCAGCAGGGGGGCCTGGCACCTCGTCGAGTTCGCCGGCCGCGTGTTGCACGGTTCGACCCGAGCCAGCAGCAGACCAGTCGCGAGGACGCTCTGCGTGATTTGCAGTCAGCCGCTCCACGCTATTCTGCTCTACTGGTTGCCTATCGGGTGGGCCAGCTCAGCACCGTTCCGAGCGTGAACAGGAACATCCACCTCTATGGGGCCGCTTTCGAGCAACTCGCCAATCAAGGGACCAGCGATAAGGCTCTCTTCATGGCGCTCACCGGACAGCGCCACAAGCTCACTCCGGCTCACTACGTCGACGCAGTACTTGAGGCAGCACTGGGGCCGCTTGACCCTACGTGCGTGGACGAGGACCTGATCGAGGACGAGAAGGACCACGTCGAGCAACTAGCGGATATGGCCTACAAGTACCGCGGGTACATCCTCAGCAACCAATACCTTGCGGACATGGAGAAGCAGCGGTTCTCTTGCACTCTTCGCAAGGACGTCAATGCGAAGGTCAGCAGGATGATGGACCTGCTTAGCAGCATGCCAGCCATAAAGATCCAGCCGTTCGAGATCATCAGTGCTGTAGTGGCTGACTATCTCAATGGTCTTCCTGCCGAACGCCCTCATGTTGAAGCGTTCTTCGCGCGCACTATCGAGACTACGTATCAATGAGATCCTCGCTCTGCTGATCGCACCAGGCCACGAGCGTGTCGAGGCCCGGGAAGGGGACGCCGTGCGTCTGGAGCGTTTGGTAAGCCCCTCTGCCCAGGTGCCAAGGGACGCGACCGCGATGACCAACCCTCACGCCACGGCACCGGGGCATGGCGAATGGGAGAGGTGTTAGGGCTCGCCCGGTGGGTGATCTATACCCCTGACTCCGAGCTCAGGATGAGCCAGGACGGCGGGCTTTGGTCTGAGTGCCGCATGGAGGACGATGGCCAGCCGACCCTTCGTGAGATCAGGTGTTCTTCCCCATGACGTCATGCCCTGCCGCCTTTTGCGAGTAGTTGAGGGCGTCCAGGCCGTCATATGGCTCTCTCATAGTTGGCCTGGGCACGAGAAGCCAGCGGCCGTCCGAGGCCCTGTATGGGGCCTGGATCGTCCCTACGGAGACGGAGTCGATAGCCCACCCCTTGGCGCGCACGTGCTGAGGGAGGGCAAGCGCAGGGTGGGGGAGAGCGAACTGCGCTGCGCGGCGCTTCTCGGCAAGGCGCACTTGTTGGAGTCGCCAGTGGCCTCGTTGGACTTCGTGGTGACGCCGCCGTCGTTCTGCTACTCCCGCCGTACCCAGTCTCTCGGCAGCCTCTGCCCAGCTGACCACAGGATCGGTGCAGTGCTGCGTCGGCTCTCCAACGCCTTCAAGCGCGTCAGGTGAGAGGTGGTAGAGCTCACCCTCGTGGCGGACGAGGCCGAGGTTCTTGAGCTTGCCGATCTGTCGATAGGCGGTCGGGCGGGATATGGAGGCGCTTGTTTGGAGCTCGGTGATGCTTTGTCCGTCCTGATCGGCAAGGGCCGCGAGAATGACCAGTCCGCTACCGCTCAGTCCGTGGTGGGCGAAGGCGTCAAGGCTCATCAAGCCGCTAGCCGCCATGGAGTTGAGGCTGGCATTCGTGTCGGCTTGTCTCACTGCTGGGCCACTCATGGCCCCCCCAGCCTTCGGCCCTTTGGGGGTGGACCAGTGCTGAGACGTGGTGGAAGACAGACGGGAAATAAGCATCCAGCGCGCGCCTTCGGTGGCGGAGCCGTTGTCAAGCTGGCGCAGCATCCTGGTGGTGAGGAGGCGTTGGTTGGAGTTGTGGGCGGTGGTTCGGCTGCACCCCATCCTCTCGGCGAGGTCGCGTTCGGAGACGGTGTGGTCCCAACTTCCGGCCTGAGAGCAAACATTCATGCGGACGATGAGGTTGCGCAGGTCGGTCTTGCCGGCGATGCCCTTCCAGGGCGTGCACTCGATGCGGGCGCGGAAGGCGGCCAGGGCGGCGTGGAAGTCCTGGCGGGTGCTGATGGGGTCGGTGGACCGGACGTACTGCTGTGCGCCGTCCCAGGCCCGCTGGAGCCAGGCGGCTGCCTTGTCGTAACCGCGGCGGTGCTGGAGGGCTCGGGCGTGTTGGCCGGCCTTGTAGGGGCCGTCGAGCATCACTTGGAGGAAGGAAGGCCGGCTCCAGCCCGCGCGGACGGCGTCGGCGGCCAGGGCGCGGGTCATCGCCCAGGCGTGGTCGGAGGCCGCCGTGTTCTTCCCGCCTCGCTGGAGGTTCCCGGTCGCGTACGCGGCATCCTGGTCGCCGAGGACCAGGAGCTTGTGCATGCGCGTAGACAGGGGCGGCAGTGCGGCAAGGAGTCCGGTCCTTTGCTGTGAGCGTGGGACGGCCTCGGCGTGGAAGCCGGAGGGGTTTGTCGTCGGCTGTCGGATCGCCGACTGCGCTCGCGGGGCGGGGGAGTAGCTCAGTGCGGGTATGAGTTGTGGTCCGGCCGCAGGGTGGGTGGTTATCGCGCTGGTCACGATCACCGCACCGCCGCAGCGATCGAGACGCACGCGGTGGGGAAGTTTCGCGTGAAGGGGCCCGACGCCGCGTTCCCGGTGCGTGTGCGTTCCTGCGGTGAGGCCGGAAGGATCTTTGGGCGGTGGACAGAGCAGGATGATTGGGGCAGGGGTGGGTGACAAACGGCAGCCGTCTGCTGCATCATGAACGCGATCCGTTCCCGGTTTCGTGGAACGTCAAGGCCCTTGTCTGGGCCGTGAGCTCCGGAGTAGGAGTGATTTCGCCCGGCTGCTTCGGCAAGGAGACGCCGGGACTCGCTCGGCTGGCAGGCCGTGCGATGACGAAGGGCCTGCGGGCGATGAGGTGGTGGCACACCGCATCGAGCGCGAGGCCGGGCCCGTGTGTGGTTGTGGCATCACCGGGCCGCGGAGAGGCTAGATCATCGGGAGCTCCCTGCGGAGTGCTCTGCCGTTCCTGACGGACACGTCGTCCTTCCTGACTGGGTGCGGCCTGTGGTGGGCCACGTGCGTGTGCGCCCGGCAGTGTGGACTGCTGCGCGGGCGACGGAGGGGCCGCTGCGTCGTTGGCAAGGCCCTGGCGGCTGGTGCTGGGTCATGCGGCCCGGGCGGCGGCGAAGCGGGGGGTTGCGATGACGACGCTGGTCTCGATGGCCTCCTGCACGGCGTTGTGCATGAGCCGCCCGTACGCGATCAGCGGGTCCCCCTGTGCGTGGTCGGGGGCCATGATGCTGACGGCGGCGACTACCCGTGGCTCGGCGCCGGGAATGGCCGGGGTACCGGGCAGGCGCCTGAGGGGGACGGCGACCAGGAGCCAGCCGGGCAACGGGGCTTCGCTGAGCGCCACTTGGGCGGACCGGATCCGGCGAAGATCCTGGCGCAGCGGGATGTCGTGGCCGGCGAGGTTGGCCAGCATGGCCAGGCCCGGGGCGTCGGAGTCGAGGGGAGCCCGGCGGAGTCGGTCCACCGCCCCGGGAGTGAAGGCCAGTTCCTGCCGCAGCCGCGCGTCGTGGACTCCGGCGGCGGCGATGCACAGGCGCTCGCCGGTGACGGGGGAGTGGGTGTGAAGCAGCACGGCGTGCTGGGTGCGGCGGTGAAGGTTCTGCAGGAGGAGGGAGACGTCCAGCAGGGGAGTGGTGTTGGGGTGCACCAGTCCGGGGACGTCCGACGGCGTCGCGGTCACGGGGCGGAGCTCCCAGTATCCGTAGCGAGGGCGGTAGCACACCTTCGCCTCGAAGAGCTGGAGCAGCCGCCGTCGGACCTCGTCCGCGTCCATGGTGGTGAGGGCGTCGACGATGTCGCGCGACTTGTGGGGACCCGGGCCGAGCTGCAGCAGCGCGTGGAGCACGGCGTTCGTGCGGTCCCGTCCCCTGCGCTGGTGCGAGCTGCGTGCACCGATATCCACGATTCCTCCCCGATGTGGCAAATCAGCATGTCAGCCGTGGCTGTTGGTGCTGATGAGTTGTCCACATGATCTCTATCTGCACGCATGCGGGGTTGACCAGGAACACCCCCTTCCGGAAGACCCTCTTCCTGTGACGGATCGTGAGGGGTGCGCCGTCGGTTTACGCGGAAAATGGCAGCTACAAAGGGCATTCGTCGTCATCGCTGTCAGATGTGTCGAGATTTTCACGTTTCCGCGAAATGTCGATAGATAGTCACCGTCTGGCGCGTCATTTCTTCCGTCGACGGGGCGATGGGTGACTCATGAGCTCGGCATTAAGCGCAAATAGGCGGGTCACTGGTGTAGTCCCCTGCCGGGCGGGGCCGCCCCACGTCCACCACGAGGATGTGAGCCAGGCGATGGCTTTCGAGACCTTCGGAGAGAACGCCCCGGAAGGCCCATGCACCGTGCGGGCGGCGCCCGTCAGGGCCAAACGGCTTCGGCAACGGTGATCGGCGGGAGTACCGCGTCCCCGGCGGGGGCGGCATCTAGCTCGTCGACGACGGCGGCCGCGGCGCGGTACACGACCCGACACAGGGCGCGGCCCGAGGGGTCCTCCCCGCTCCACCAACGAGCGCTCCGAGCCGACACGTCCAACAGTTCCACCAGCGCGAGACCGGACAGTTCCACGCGCACGAGTCCGCCGCCGGCCAGCTGCTGGGCATCGGAGAAGTGCACGGTGCCGAAGCGCCGGACGCACCGGGTGAGCATGGCCGACCACGCCGACGGCGCGCAGACCAGCTCGACCCGGATGATGCCCACCGTGGCGGGCAGCCTGCGGCGCCATCGCACCCACTCCATCCTCCGCCTCCCCGTGACGGACCCCGGCGGTCGACGCCGTACGCGGCCTGCTCCCTGCCACCTACGCACGCGCCGAGCAGCAGCGAACCACGCTCGGCCGCACGGATGTCAGCCAGCGGGATCTGATCGCAACTAGTGTTCTTCCAGGCGGGAAGAACCGTCGTGGGGCACCGATCCGCAGTCGCCTTTCGGGCACGCTGGGCGCGACAGTACCGAAGCAACCGCCCTGCAGGGGCGACGTCGCAGCAGCCGGGCGTGAGCGAGAAGCTGCGGACTCGGGGCCGAGCAGGGGGCAGCGCTCACCTCCTGGTCCCGCCCCGGCCCCAGGCTCGACGTCGCGAACTGCACCGGCCGCACGGCGGTTGCCAAGATCAGGAGGAAGCATGCACAGCCAGCCAGCAGAAGGAGACGCGGGCTGGGCCCCGAGCGCACAGAACCGGCCGACCAGCGGCGACGAAGCGGCTGCCGACCACGGGCCCTTCGCCATCACCTACACCGGCCCGGACTGGTACATCCCGGCCGTCCCCCAGCCCATTCCCGTCCCCGTGCCCCTTGCGCCGAACCCGTCCCTCCCCCAGGCGGGCCAGCCCACCGCGCCTCCAACGACCCAGGCCTGGTCCGGCCAGCCGGTCCACGCCGTTCAACCCCAGCACCCCACCTACACCGCCCCGCTTGCGGAGTTCGCCTATCCGCAGCCGCTGGCAGAACCGGCGCCCCCGCAGCCCGGATACGGGTATCCGCCCGCCGTCCCCCACCCGGCCCTGGCCGCGCCCCTCCCCCCGCCCAGCGGGCCTGCGCCCGCAGCCACCGCATGGCCGCCGCAGTCCGCCGCAGCACCGGTCGCCGCCGCGCACCCGGCGCCCACGCCCTACGTGCCGGCACCTCAGCCGCCCCCCGGCCCGTCGCAGGCGCAGGCACCACTGGGGCACAGCGCCGCCACAGAGCTGTCGTCCGAACGGCTCCTGCGCGGGGCTCCGCCCAAGGCGCGCAGCGCCCGCCCAGGCAGCCGCCCCTCGCGCTTCCGTCTCGGCGGCGCGCGGGAGGATGCCGAGACACGGCGCAAGCTGGAGCTCATCCGCACACCGGTGCACTCCTGCTACCGGATCGCCGTGATCAGCCTCAAGGGCGGCGTCGGCAAGACGACGGTCACTACGGCGCTGGGAGCCACGCTCGCCAGCGAACGCCAGGACCAGATTCTGGCCATCGACGCCAACCCGGACGCCGGCACCCTTGGACGGCGGGTGCGCCGCGAGACCGGAGCAACGATCCGCGACCTGGTGCAGGCCATCCCCACCCTAAACACCTACATGGACATCAGGGCTTTCACGTCTCAGGCGCCCTCCGGCCTGGAGATACTCGCCAACGACGTCGACCCGGCCATCTCCACGACGTTCAACGACGAGGACTACCGCCGCGTGATCGGTGTCCTGGGCCGGCAGTACCCGATCGTCCTCACCGACTCCGGCACCGGCCTGCTCTACAGCGCGATGCGCGGAGTCCTGGACCTGGCCGACCAGTTGATCGTGGTCGCGACCCCGTCGGTGGACGGCGCCTCCAGTGCTAGCACCACCCTGGACTGGCTCAACGCCCACGGCTACACGGATCTGGTGCGCCAGGGCCTCACGGTGGTCTCAGGCGTACGCGAGGAAGGGCGGATGATCAAAGTGGAGGACATCGTCGCGCACTTCTCCTCGCGCTGCCGCGGTGTCGTCTCGGTCCCCTTCGACGAGCATCTGGCAGCCGGAGCGGAAGTCGATCTCGACCTGATGCGGCCCAGGGCCCGCGAGGCATACTTGGACCTGTGCACCCTCGTCGCCGAGGGTTTCACCACCCGCAGGACCAGCCCACCCGCCCCTGCTCACGCCGCTCCGGCGGCCTCCCCGTTTGCGCCCCCGCACACGGAGCCGTACGGCTACGGCACACCTCACGGCTATCCGCAGACCAGTCCCTTCCCGCCGCCGCAGCCGCAGCCGTACTGACCCCACGGCGCACCGCGAGGTGGGCACAGGGAACACGAGCACGCCGTAGGCAGCCGAGTCCGCCGTGGGGGAGCGGTGCTCATCCCGTCTCCCACCGGACGGGAAACCTGGACGTGCCGGACGCCAGGGGACTTCGCAGGGCCGCAGGCTGCTCGGAGCCGCCGTCGCACCGAGGAGAATCCGCATGCCGCACACCGCCGAACCCCGCTCCTACGCGGTGCGGGCCGCAGCAGCCGCCATCGGCCTGACCACAGCCCTGAGCCTGGCCGCCTGCGGGGGCGGCGCGCCTTCGAGCGAGCGTGCTCCGGCCTCCCCCAAGCCCTCCGCCACCGCGAGCTCGACCCCCGTCCCCCACAGCGTGGTCACCCTCAGCGAAGCCAACAAGATCCTCGACAACTACCAGGCAGTCAACAACCGCGCGAACGCCACCCGCGACGCCAAGCTCCTGGCCACCGTGGAAGCCGGGCAGCTGTACGCACGCAGCAAAGCGGAGTTCGAGCAGTTCGAGACGCTGAGCAAGAAGGACCAGAAGGACTACAGCAGCCCGTTCACCTTCACCGACCGCACCTTCTACCTGCCGGCCAGCGGCGACTGGTTCGCGGCCCAGGCGACGACCACCGGCAAAAACCACACGCTGCTGGTGTTCGAGAAGTCGCCGGCCACGGGCAACGCGTGGAAGAAGGTTGTGTCCCTGTTCCCCGCCAAGGCCCTGCCCTCGGTGGACACCATCGGCGGAGTGGCCCAAACGGCCGCGGCGTCCGGAACAGCGGGAAAGCTTGCGCCCGACGGCGTGACGGCAGCCGTCGAGGACCTCTTCACGACCGGCGGCGCCAAGCAGGGCGCCGCCTTCACCCGGACCAGCGACAACGTGAAGAGCATCCTCAAGACCTACAAGGAGCGCGGCGAGGACCTGGGCCCGCACGCCAAGGTCAGCTTCTTCCCCTCCACCCCGCTCCACGACACGGTGTACGCCCTGGGCACCCATGACGGGGTACTGGCGATCGCGCCTCTCGCGCACCACGAGGAGAGCCTCGTCCTGCAACCTGGCCTGCAGATCAACCCGGGGAAGGTGGGCTCCGTCTACGACAAGTCACCGCGCCCAGTAATGGTCGACTCCTTCCAGGGCGAGGCCCTGGTGCTCCTCCCCGACAAGGGGCAGCCCGACATCCTGGACTACCGCTACGCCCAAACCGGCTCCCGCTGACGGCATGATGGTGCCCGCACCGGGAGCACCGCGGTGGCACCGCGGGGGAGAACAGACGAACGCGGCTGGCAGGCCTGGGCGTACCAACCACGCCCGGCACGCCCAGGCCCAAGCGCAGTCCTGCCCGAAGCGTGCCCGAAGACCGTGCCGGGTCCTTCGCAGCCCGGATGCTCCAGCGCGTGCCTGCGGCCGCCCGGGACTCCGCGCAGCGTGACGGCGCGACGACCGGTCCGTCCGCACGACACCCTTGCGGCATAACGTTACACGTTATATAAACAACGTAGCGCGTTACTGTCTTCGTGGTGGAGAGGATCCAGCCGTGACCGATCAGAGTCAGACCGTTGCGCCCAAGCCGGCCCAGCCGCACCGCATCTGCGGCGAGTGCGGCCACACGCACGCACGCGCGATCGGGCCCCAGCCCGGAACGCGCCGCTGGTTCGCCTACAAGGCGGGCACCAACCTCATGCTGGCCATCGTTCCGGTCCTGCCGCTGGTGAAGGGAATCACGAACCTCATCCACCCCAGCGCCGAGGTCGACCTGACGGGCGCGCAGCGCGAGGCGCTGAACGCGCAGTTCGAGGTGAGCGGACACACGGCGACCACCGTGCGCCAGGTGACGGTCGAGTTGGACCACCCCTCCCTGATGGACCGCCTGGTGGCAGCCGGGCCGTCGCTCCTGCTGGCCGGCCTCCTGCTCTTCCTCGCGTACGCGTTGTGGCGGATCGAAATCAACATGACGGCCGGTCCGCAGCAGCGCCCCTTCACGGAGAAGGACCAGCGCGTACTGTCCCGAGCAGCGCAGTATCTGTGGGGCTTCTGGTGGGCGTTCCTCGCGCTGGAGGCCTTCGGCTTCCGCGCCCTGCACCTGGGAGGCACCGGAGCCGCCGGGTCGCTGACCTCCGGCTCCATCGTGGTCCTCGGCCTCTCGGTGCTCGTCGGCTCCTTCGCGCGCACCTACCGCAAGGGCCGGACCGCGTACAACGAGATGCAGGGCATCGTATGACCGGCGGCCTGCCGGAGCAGATCGCCACCGAGGAGAGCGCGGAACCGGGGGTGCGAGTCCACCTCGCTGAACTTCTGGCCCGTCGGGGTCTGGGGGTGGCAGAGCTCGCGGAGCGGATCGGCATTCACCCGAACAACGTCTCGCGGATCAAGAACAGTCACATCGACGGCATGAAGTTCGCGACGCTCGGTGCCATCTGCCGAGAACTGGAGTGCCAGCCCGGGGATCTGCTGACGTTCGAGTGATCGCGAACCGCGGTCGACGGCGCGCCTAATGCCCCGGCCCGCGTCCGGCCGGGCCCGCCTCGCGCGGCTTCCCCGGAGCACGACAGAACTGGGCGCGGCTTCGGCTGAAGTCGGCGCGGTGACGCGTGGGATCAGGGCTCGGTGGTCCACCCGCCGAGCGAGCTGAGGTCGGAGCCGGCCTTGACCGTCGCGGCGATCACGGACGCCCGAGCCTTCGGCATCACGTCGCAGGGCTTCAGCAGCAGCACGGCTCCCATGACCGTGTTGCGGTGGATGATCGGCGCGGCGCAGGAGTTCCAGGCCTTCATGCACTCCTGCTGACCGAGTCCGTAGCCGACGTCACGGATCTCGGCGAGAGAGTCGAGGAATTCCTGCGGATCGCGGAGAACACCGGGGCCAGCTTCAGCGGGGATGGGCTCGGCGGCGACGCGCTGCTGGATGTCCTCACTGAGGTAGGCCAGGATCGTGCGGCCTGAGGCTCCCGTGCGCAGCGATCGTGTGACGGAGAGGACGTCGCGCGGCGTCATGCCGAGTTCCTTGAGGTCGGAGTCGCCGACCGACATGTCGAGGCATTGGCGGCCCGCGATGCCGAAGGGCGCCTTGAGGTAGAGGAAGACCAGCCCTTCGTTGGTGGCGTGGCGGAGGGTGTGGAGGAGTTCCTTGGCCTCGTGGCCGCTCAGGGAGTCGTTGTTACTCAGGGCCGCGAATCCGAGATCAGCCGCTGCGGATCCGAGGTCGTAGCGGCCGCGAAGGGGTCGCTCGAAGTGCCCGGTGTAAATGCCACTTTGCAGTATGCGGCCCACGGTCGAGTCGTCCAGGCCACTGGCCTTCGCGATGTCAGCGGGGCGGAACGGCCCGGGGCCCTGCCGGCGGAGGTCGACGAACGCCTGCTGCACACGGAAGACGCGCTCGCCGTGCCTGGACCCCCGTGCGTCGTTCGGTGGGATCATTCGCCAGTTCTCCCTGCTCTGGGGGTGCTCCACGCCTTGGAGTACTCGTCGGGGCGGCCCGGAGGAACGGCTCCGAATATGCCCATGGCAGTGGATCGTACTGGGCGGTATCGAGACTGAGCTTGCCGGATACCGTGCGGCCGACGAGGTCCCGGTGGGCCTGTGCGGCGTCGCCCGGGGCGTAGGTGCCTCCGCTGATGGCGCGCAGGGTGCCGTTGCTGATCATCCCGAACAGTACGGGCGTTGAATGGTTGAGGAAGGTGTTGCGGCCGGCGTACAGGTAGGGGAGCCAGAACCCGCTCACGGTGATGGACTGCTCCAGCATCGTCTGCAAGCAGCTCCTTGTGGAGCTCACCGCCTGCGTAGCCGTAGACGGCCAGCCGACCCAACGGAGCGAGCGCGCTCACCGTCTGCTCGAAGGCGGGACCCCGGTCATCTCCAGGGCGGCGTGCGCCTTGCCGCGGGCGGGCCTCCTCGATCCGCGCACCCAGATCGGTGTGTGCGAGGAGTCCGCCGCGGCCTTGGCGCCGAGCTCAAGGGTCAGGGCACGCTTTTTCTCGGTACTCGCCAGGGCGATGACCTCGGCTCTGGTCTGGCTGGCCAGCTGCACGGCGATGGAGCCGACTCCGCCGGCAGCCGCGGAAACGACGACTTTCTGGCCAGCCCTGAGCTGGAGCACGTTGAAGATCAGGTGCCATGCAGAATGATTGAACTCTGCACTTCTCGCCTGGCGAGAAGCGGCAATTGTTGCTTGCAATTGTCCGAAACTACGGGACATAGTTGGGCCTGCGTTTGAGCCGTGCGTGATCATGCGGTCGCTTCCGGTGCCGGAACCTGCCGTTCCGCAAGCACGGACTGCGCAACGTAGCCGAAGAGCCTGTGAAGGTGGCAGGTTCGCACGGCAAATAGAACTCCAGTACGGGGACGGCGTGGAGGCAGTACCAGAACGACGGGGCCGGGGCGAGGAGGACGGGTGAAGAGGTGCGGTCATCAGACAGCGCACTGCGGGGATGAGGGAGGCGCCGGCGGCCGGCTCAAGGGGAAGGGCTGTGACGTCCGGGCCCGTCGCGCTGCTCTTGCCCGTCGCACCGCCCGCCGGTGGAGAAACCTTCTCGACGGCGTTGCCATCTACCGCGACGCCCGCCGAACGGCACGGGTCATCCGCAAGGATGTGGGCCTGCTGGGGGTGTGTGACATCGACGACCTGATCAAACTCGTCTCCGCCCGGCGAGGACGGCCGATCACCGTGCGCGCCGAGCCCCTTCCCGTCAGCGCGGCTTGCGGTTCCAGCCTCTACAGCGACTCGATCGTCGTCGACTCCGGAGCCAGCGCCCTGACTCAACTGCATGCGAAAATGCACGAACTTGGACACCTCCTGTTCGACGCTCCCAGCTGGGAGTGCGAGCGTTCCACGGAAGCGCACGAACCCATGGCGCCCGACCTGGCCCGGCAGTTGTTCCCCGGGCTCAAGGCCGACGAGGTGAGCAGCTTCTTCAAGCGCTCGCGCTACGACAGCAAGCAGGAACGCCGGGTTGAGATTTTCGCAACCGTGATGCTCGAACGCCACCTGCTCCTGCACGAGAGCGCCGACTCCGTCGCCTCCACCTTCACTCACAGGAGGGCCGGTGTCTGATCCGACGACGACCGTCTACCTGCTGATGACGGTCATCTACCTGGTCATCGCCGACTGGAAGGCTCTCGCACTGCTGCGGGAACCCTCGCTGCCCCTCGCCCTCATCACGGCGGCGTTCTTCGTCGGCGGAGTCGTCTACGCCATGGCCTCACCGGCCGGCTACCGGCTCATGGGCGCGGAACTCGGCCAACCGCGCATCGCCACGCTGTTCATCTACGTCGGCATCCTGCTGTGCTACGCCGACACCCACATCCTCGCCCTGCTGTGGACTCCCGCCCGCGACGCGCCCCGCCGGATCGTGCGCAGGACCGTCGCGATGTGGACAGCCGCCTACGGGCTGGCGATCACGGCGATGGTCACCGAATTCCTGCACGCAGACCTCGACGGTCCGGCCGACCCGCTCCTGTTCAACACCCAGCAGGCCGACGACCCCCACGTGCTGGTCTTCCTGTCGATCCTGCTCGTTGTACTCACCTGCGGAACCCTCAACACCTGGCAGCGCTCGAGGCGGACCGCAGGCACCGATCCCCGCATCCGCCATGCTCTGCGCTGGTTCGGCGGCAGCATGCTGGTGACCTTCGGATACGTGCTGTGCTCAACACCGGCCATCTTCCTTGCAGCCATCGGCCACCAGGAGTTCCAGACGCTCGGCGTGATCGGGGCCTACTTCGGTATCCTGGGCTGCCTGGGCACCTGCTACGGCATGAGCGGCGCCGCCGTCACCGCCTGGCTGCGCGAGCGGCGCGACACGGTTGCGCTCCAGCCCCTGTGGAAGCTCGTCGTGGGCGACTTCGACGAGGAGCTGATGTACAGCCCCACCTCCGCCAGGCCGCACGTGTGGGGGATCCTCCGCATCGTGCTGACCCGCAGGATCATCGAGATCCTCGACGGCATCCGGGCCGTGCAGCCGTGGGCCAGTGCGGAGGTGGCACGAGCGGTACAGGACCTGACGGACCGTACGCTCCCCGAGGAGGAGCTGGAGGCGATCATCACCGCGGCCGTTCTTCGTGATGCTGCCACTCGCTACAAGGAAGCCGCCCGGGCCGCACGAGCGTCAGACCAGAGCTGGGTGCGGCCGCCGTCCGGCGCCGGTCACACCACGGGCGCACTGCCGGGAACGGATACCGCCCCCCAGGACGAGCGGGCCCGCCTGGTGCGCGTCGCGCGCGCTATGTCCCACCCGCTCGTCCTCGCCGCGCTCGAACGCACGTCGACCACACGCAACCGCCCCTCAGCTCCGCGCGAGGAACGGGCCGGCGGCCGCAAGTAGGGCTGGCCCGGACACCGCCGGGAACAGCAACACTCAGGCGCACAACGAGAGCCGAACGGCTCGGAGGGGGAAAAATGCGGGCAGTTGTACTCGGCGGATCGTTCGCCGGCCTCCTCGCCGCCCGGGTCCTGCACTACCATGCGGACGAGATCATCGTCCTGGAGCCGGACGGAACGTGCACACCCGCAGGTGCAGGAGCACCGCAGCGCTCCCAGCTGCACGCTCTGCTGTCCATGGGACACGACCAGTTGGAGCTCCTCTTCCCGGGCATCACCGAGGAGATGGTGACGGCAGGCGCGCTCATCGGCATTGGCGAGCAGGTGCAGTTCTACGTCGACGGGCGCCTCAAGGTTCCCTCCAGGGATGCGCGCATGATCGGTGCGAGCCGGTCGTTCATCGAACAGCACGTCCGCCGCCGGGTCCTCGCCCTCGGCAACGTTCAACTCCTCAAGGGCAAGGCACTCAGCGTGCGGACTCGCTCCGGGCGCGTTTTCGCCGTGCCCTACCGAGACGCCGGCGGCCGGGCCGCGGAACTGCCCGCCGACTTCGTGGTCGATGCGATGGGGCGCTCCAGTCGGCTGAGCCAGTGGCTGGAGAAGGGAGGGTGGCCCGCACCACGCACCGAGCGGATGCGGATCTCGCTCGGGTACGCCACGGCTCGCTTCCACCGCGGTGACGAGCTGCCCACCACGGTGGTCGCGCACGCCACCCCAGGGCCGGCCAGCAACTACCTGCCCGCCCTGTGCGAGCCCGGTGCGCTGGTCGCCGTGGAGAACCAGCAGTGGAACGTAGTCCTCGCCGGCTACGACGGCTACCGCCCGGGCCGTGACCCGGACACCTTCCGTGCACGAATGCTCCGATGCGTTAAGCCGCTTCAGCACGTCGCCGAGAGCTGCGAGATGGACGGCCAACCCACCGCCTACCATTTCCGCGAGAGTAAACGCCGCCACTACACCAGCCTTCCCCGGTTTCCCGGGGGCCTCGTGGTCATGGGCGACGCGCTCGCTTGCGTCAACCCGATCTATGGCCAGGGCATGACTCTGGCCGCGCTCCAGGCAACCGCGCTGGCCCGGTACCTCGCCTCCGGCACCCCCAAGCACAAGCCGGCCCACCCCTACTTCCGCCGCACGGCGGCGATCGTCAACGCCGCCTGGCAACTGTCCACCACAGCCGATCTCGCACAGCCCCACGTCGACGGGCCCTACCCCTTCGGCTACCCCCTCCTTCGATGGGCGGCCGATCAGGTGACCAGGGCCTCCATCGTCAACCGGCACGTCAACGGCACCTACATGGACGTCGTTCACATGCGCCGCCATCCACGGGCCCTCACGAGCCCGCGGATCCTGCTGCACACCGCCCACACACTCCTGACCAAGTAACCACCCGCACGACAAGGAACCGCCATGACCACGTGGCCCCGCACGCTGCGACAGGCCGGCATCACCGAGCCGGACCTGCAGGCCGCGTACGGCCGGCAGCGCACGCTCGTCCGGCGCTTCAAGCGGGAGGAGTACCTCACGGTCCGGCTCCTCCTGCCGGCGCACCTGCGCCCGCACGTCATCGCCGCGGTCGCTTTCATGCACGAGACGGACAACCGCATCGACACCGGCACGACCGACGCCCGCAGAACGGCACTGGGGGAGTGGGAGGCGGCCACCCGCAAGACCCTCGGCGGAGATCCCGCCACCGACGCGACACTCCTCGCACTCCAGGACGCGGCGCGCAGTCGGCCTCAGCTCGTCCACCGGGTCGAGGGCTTTCTGCGGGGGGCCCGCCACGAAGTGGACTACAGCGGGTTCACCACCGAGGAGGAGCTACAGGCCTACGTCGACGGATACTCACTGCCCGCCTTCATGCTCCTGGCCTGTCTGCTGGACCTGGAGCCCCCGGCGGACACAGACGCGTTTGAGCGCGGCTGCCGTGACCTCATCGAAGCGATGCAGCGCGTCGACTTCCTCGACGACCTCGCCGAGGACGCGGCGCAGGGCCAGGTCGGCGTCCCCGCCGCAGACCTGGACCGTCACAGCTTGTCCGTCGCGAACCTTGCGGATCCCACGGACACAGTCCGCTCACGACTGGAACAACTGGTCCAGGAACAGGCGGAACTGGCCCGGCCGCGACTGTCCGCGAGCAGGCGCCTGGCCGGCATGGTGCCGCAGGCGAGTCGCCCGTTCATCACCGCCATGCTGCAGGTACAGGAGTTGCGGCTGAACGCTGTGAGAAGAAAGGGCGGCCACCTCGTCGACGGAGGGGCGCGTCCCGCGGTGCCGGCACTCCTGGGGATACTGGGACGTCAGTACCGGGCCGCACGGCGGTCCCGGTAGACACCACATCCGCTCGGCCGGCGAAGCGAACTACCGGGCGGCCGGGGGCGCCCCTTCGTCCGTGTCGGAGTGCGCCAGACCAAGGACGCCCCGCACCACGTGCATGACGCTGCGCCGACGTCCGGCCGGCAGGGCTCGCATCGTGTTCGTAAGCTCCGTCAGCTCCCTGTCCTCGGGCTGCGGCGTCGGTGCCGGTGTGGTGAAGCCGCTCAGGAGCGCCTTCCGCAATTGCTGGGACAGCTCGTCGTCACCAGTGGCGATGCTGCCGCGCAGCGCCAGGTGCTCGACCTTGACGCCCCTGAACCGACACAGAAACAGGACCTGATCGCTCACTCGCTCCAGCGCCTTGACCAAGGCCTCGGCACCGCTCATCGTGAAGAAGCCGGAAGGCACGTCGAAGAACCGCTCCAGAGCGGTGTTCACTTCCAGGTTGGGGTTACGGTCACCGCGGAGCACCGCGGTCATCGTCGGCTTGGAGATACCAACCTGATAAGCCAACTGCTCCGCGGAGTACGGCTTGCCGTCATCCCGCGGGCGGGTACGGCGCAGGAACTTCAGCCGTTCGGGGAAGGACAGGTCGAGTTCCTCCGGCGGGACTACCTCACCGGCGAAGAGACGCTGCACGACGCCAGCCGGGATGGCCGTCGTCTCCTCGATGTGATCGAAGTCGATCAGAGCCTCGGGGGGTGTGCCCAGCGGCTCGATCTGTTTGGTAAGCGCAGCTACAACCGCCGCAACGTCCTGCCCTCCGGGCATGTCGCGCATGTCCATAAATGGGCGGTCTCCTGCTCTTTGCGTAATCTGCTTGATGTACAGCGGGCGTTACGCTACCGCCTTTGCCGAATAACTTCACAACTCATGAACTAAATTTGTAGCCGTAACGGCGATGGGGTAGGTGGCAAGGCTACAAATCTTGACACCGGGGTGTGTGTGCAGCATGATCGCTGCTTGTGGTTGAACTGTCTACCCGCCCGTGAGGGATGGATGCAGAACTGGCCACGCTACGCCCTTGCGCGACCCCTGCGGTCATCACTCACGGAGATGTTGCATGAGCCCGGCACCACCCCCCCTCGGAGGTACACGGCAATCGCGCCGTGGGTACTCCGGTGACGCGGGGGGCGGTGGTGGCGATGCGCTCAGGAGGCCCGCGTTCGGCCCATCCCGGAACAGCGGGCGCCGGAGCACCTGCCACCGGATTCCGGGCACAGGCGACGAGGAAGCCACGACGTACAGCACGGAGGGCCAGGCGCTGGGGCGGCGCCCAACCGTGAATCCGGCGGCAACAGTTCACGACGGTCCATCAGGTCGAGACCGCTCCGCGGTCACCCGCGGGCCGAGGACCGAACCGCGTCGTTAAGGGGGAAGCGCAATGCGCACGGGCTCTCATCAGGAAGCCGACCACGGGGACAACGACAGCCTGGCCGCAGAGATGAAGGCCAACCGCCTGCAGCACTTCCTCAAAGGGCGTCGCGATCACCTTGCCCTGAGCCAGTATCAGGTCGCTGAGCGTCTTGCCATCAGCGACCGCGCGTACGGCAACTGGGAGCGGGGCCGGGTTAAGGAGTGGACGGACGAGAAGCTGTACGCCCTGGCCGAAGTCCTTGAGATGTCCGAGTATCAGACCACGCGTCTGTTCCTCTACGCGGTCGGCCGCGCGCCGCAACCCGATCTGCGTGCCACATTCTGCCGCGCCGAATCGCAGGACCCCGGCGTCGCCGCGTTCCTCGATGACTACACCGTCATGATGGACGCGCTGTCTCTCCCCACCTTCGTCATCGACCAGCGCTGGGACGTCAAGATGGCCAATAGGGCCTACCGCGACCTGTTCTGCAAGGTCCGGCCCCATGCCGCGATGCCCTCGGACAACTTCCTGCGGTTCGGCCTCTTCCACCCAGACGCCCCGACCGTGCTCGTGGACCATCTGAAGTGGCAGCTGGCCATGCTCGCCCAGCTCTCCTCCAGCCTTGAGCGCCACGACGATGACGCCGGACTCCAGGCCATCCGCCGCGACGTCTACCTCCACGCCGGCCTCCGCGACGCGTACGTCAACGACATGCCCGACTGGGTCCTGGGCTCCGGCGCCGATCTGGTCCATCACGAAGGCGCGGTCCGTCAACTGCGCCATCCCGACGCGCACGTTGGCCTCCAGGGATGCCGACTCGTCGAGGAGACCCCGCGCTCGCTGAGGGCGCTCGGACTCACGCGAATGACCCTGGTGCTGGTCGACCTCGACGACCGTCTCTCGCCTGAACGCTGCACGGCGCCCGATCAGCAAGCCGCCTGACGGCATGCCCTCGCCCGTAGCGTGAGCCGACGGTCCCCGCTGCCGATGCTGTCACCCTACGAGAGGCGACGGTGCACACCGAGCGGCAGCCTCTTCTTCACTGCCGGGAGGGTGCTGGCATCCGGGCCCGTACGACAGCTGGAGCGCGCCACACCTCCGCGCCGGTGACCGCCCAGCTGGCCGCCAGCGCCGACCGCCACCGGGACGAGGGCGGTGGCCGGGCGGCACTCCCCGGCGTGAGCAGCCGTTGCTCTCTGGCGATAGCCGATCCCAGCATGTAGCGTCGCGTCGAGATGTCGTGGCTCGCAAAACCTGCCCGCGCTTTGGCGCTGGCGCTTCGGTGTGCAGCGCGTGACCAGGACGATCGCCTCCCGGGCCGTACAGTGCGAACCCGATACCGACTGAGAGGTACCAGCATGGCCAGCGGAACCGTGAAGTGGTTCAACGCCGAAAAGGGCTTCGGTTTTATCCAGCAGGATGGCGGAGGCCCGGACGTCTTCGCGCACTACTCGAACATCAACGCCTCCGGCTTCCGTGAGCTCCAGGAGGGCCAGGTGGTGACCTTCGACGTCACGCAGGGCCAGAAGGGCCCTCAGGCGGAGAACATCACGCTCGCCTGAGTCGGCTCCCGTCCCTGCGGCTCCCCTGGCTTGCCCCGGGAGCCGCAGGGCACCGCGCACCGGTGCGCACGGCTGCACGGAAGTTGTCTCCGCAGCCAGAGACCACGCGTCACCGGATGGCTGGAGGCGCCGGTACTGGCTCATCGGAAGCGATAACGTCTCAAGTCGAAGGCGACCAGATGGAGCAGCGGCCATGCTGGCTACGGCAGAGACGGTGCGGACGGGCACACTCAGGGATGCGACCACGGTGCTGGTCTGGCATCTGCTGGCCCGGCCCGAGACGTGTGACGGCGATTGCGACTTTCACGCCATCGCGTGCGCGCTCAGCGAGAACGACGGCATCAACCTGTTAGGGCCGACGGCGAGGTGCCGTTGCAGCTGGAAGCGCCAGGCGAGCGGTGGTGTACGTCCTGCCTCGCCCGTGCTCAGGCGAACTCCCCCTCACTAGGGTGACCAAGGCCCGGTTCCGTAATGCGACGGTGGCACAGCTCGTCGCGCGACATGCAGCGACGATGGCCGGTTCTGCCGCGTCAGCAGGATTCAACTGGCGAGTCGCATCGCACCGCTTCCCAGCTCGCAGCGGGCGCTCAGCCGGGCGGCGCAGGCCAGCGCGGCCGCGGCGTACTCCCGACGGTTGCGCTCCATCTGCGGGCGCAACCCCATGACGGCCAGCGATCCGTACACGATGGACCCGCGCCACAAGGGGACGCCGAGCATCTTCCAGTCCGGCAGCGGCGACTGCGTCAGCACGTAGCCCTCGGAGCGTATTTCTCGCATGAGGTGGGTGTGGGGAGCACCGTCGAGGTGCGAAAGGATCGCGAGCCCGGCGGCGTCTCCGGTGAGGGGGGCGTAGCGCAGGGCCACCTTGGTGTCGACGTCGGCGTGGTTGAAGGCCCCCTGGAAGTCACTGCGTGGTCCGTAGGTGTGGTTGAGCATCAGTCGGCCCGGGGTGTCGTCGATCAGCACCGCGCTGAAGGCCATGGCGACCTGCGCGGTCTGCCGCTGGAGCACTGTGGTCTCGCGGTCCAGGGCGCTGTCGTGCGGCAGGTTGAGGTGCACGCTCGCATCCGGGCGGTGGTTGGCCACGTCGGTGGCGATGCCGTAGCGGCCCGGCTTGCGGTAGATCAGGTGCTTGGCCTCCACGCCGGCCCGCAGGATGCGGTGGACGGTCGACTTGGTGACGCCGGATTCGTCGATGATGCGCCGAAGCGGGTGGAGCCCGGGGCCCATGCTGTTCAACGTCTGTAGAACGAGGTAGACCCGTGCGTGGGCGGTCATGCCGTCGTCCACCGTGCTGGCGGCCTCGACGAGCTCGGTGTCGATCACTGGCAGTCCCTTCCTGGTAGGCGCGGGGCTGGATCCCGCCTCACGGGCCCCGTCAGGGATATCTCTACCGTCAGGACGGGATCTTGAGGAGGAACTACCTCTTCCAGGAAGAGGGACTTCCGGTGGCCACCCAAACACACTTCGAGCGCTGGGGGTTGACCATAATCAAGCGAGGAAACAGCGGGTCAGGGGCTGTCTTCTCTCGACTGGTGACCTGTTCCGACAGAGGAGGGTCGGACGCGCTGCTCTGCAGCTGCCGGTGTCATCCTGCGGACTCTCATCCCTTGTGCGAGCGCTCTGACCTTCGTCGATACCCCGCTCCGCCATGGTGTGGACCACGTCCCGCCAGCAGCAATCGGAAGTTCAGTTCACGTCCCGCTCTGCGACACGACGAGCGTGATAGCGCCCGCAGTCAGGGAACCGGAGCGAGGAGACATTGCCTCACCTCGGTCGCCCGGCGAAAGTGGCGCAGGCACCACTTCCTACCTTCTGGAGCACCGCCCGTGAACACCCACGCGCCTCAACAGGACGGCCTCGCCGGGCATCTCCTCGTTCTGGGCAGCGGTCCGCAGGCGGAGTGGGAGTACGCCATGCAGCGTTTCGCCGTGGGCTCTCCGCTGCTCCTCATCGATGAGGAGCAGCCGTCCTGGCAGGCTCCGCTCCTTGCCGGAGCTCGGACAGCCGACCTCCTCGACCCACCCCAAGTCCTTGAGGAAGCACAGAAGCTGGCCATCACATGCCCGATCACCGGTGTCCTCAACTTCCATCCCGCCCATGCCCGCGCCGCCGAGCTGATCCGCCGCGAACTCGCCCTACCGGGCCCGCCCGCGGCCACCCTTGATGCCAGCACCCTGCGCCACCAAACGGCCCAGCTCCTCGCCGGCGCAGGCGTGGAACACAGCGGGGCCCTGTACGCGGAGTCGTACGACGAGGTCCTGGAGGCAGCGCATCAGATCGGCTTTCCCTTGGTGTGCAAGCCCGCATCCCCCCGCACGCGGTACGCCGCTCGCCGTGTGACGCGTCTCGAGGAGCTCCCGGAGGCATTCGCGGCGGCCGCCGCCGCCAGCTGGGCCGGGACCGGCACCGTGATCGAGCCGCTGCTCGACGGCATCGAGGCCACCGCCTACACCACCGACTCGCCCTTGGGTCCCAGAGTGGTGGCGATCTCCCACACCACCTTCGACCCGCAGGCCGAACCCGCCCTGCTCCCGGTAGAAGTCGTCGTGGACGCGGACGATGTGTGCGCACCCGCCATCGAGGACACGGTGAGCCGGGCGCTCGCAGCTGTCGGGCACTGTTCAGGGCCCGCGCAGATCCGTATGCGGATCACCTCGACAGGTCCACGGGTCATCAGCGTCAGCACCCACCTCACAGAACCGCTGATCGGCATGCTGATCGAGCAGGTGACCGGGATCGACCTCCTCACTCAGGCCGGCCACAGCGCCCGCGGTCGGACACACCCCGGCGACGAGAACCGCCTCGGCGCCACCGCCGTCCGCTTCCTCCAAGGCCCCGGCCCCACCGCGCTGCCGTCGCCGGAAACGGCGGCACACGCCCACGTCACCCCGTACGCAACCCTTCAGCAGTACCCGGCCGAGCTCCCGGTCGGGCCCCTGCGAAGAAGAGGCCACCTACTCGTTTCTGGTACCGATTACCCCCAATGCATCGCCCGCCTTCGGAGCGCCGCCACCGAACTGCGCTCCTCACGCCTCACCGCCTAGCCAACAAGGAGTTGTGTGGGATCTCAATCCCGTGTCGGAATCTGACGGCCAATGTCGGATCGACGTCGAATGCGACACCGGCCGTGAGACCGCCCAGGTCAGAGGACCGGCGGCCCGAGCTGCTCCGTGCGGACCGTCGAGGATCCGACACGGTCGTGAGACTTCAGCGTCCGACACGTCGTGAGACTGCGGACGAAGCCGCAGGTCATGAAGGCGACGGCCGACATGAGCGGCGAGAACCTACAAGTGCGCCCATGTGCTCGCGCTCCCTCTTCACCTCCGAACTGCCCGACCTTCCCTCCGTGGACAGGCGCTCGTCGACTGCGCACCTCCACGCTCCAGCTCCTGCGGACACCAGCCCCACGGCAGATCGCACCGCCCCGGGACGGAGTGAAGGCGAGCGTGAACTCCGCAACCTGGGCCAACTCGCCGAGACGATGGGCTGATCCGACGTCACCGCCCGGCTCTCTACCTCCCGGCGCTGGTCCTGGACCGCGTCGGCGAAGGGACGCCAACCCCGTCGCCGCGCAGGACATCCTCGGGAGAGGATGGTGGCGCCCGCCTTCGACGCGGTGAACGCGCTGCACGAACGCTGCTCGCTCCACACGCGCTTCGCCCGCTATCAGGCCTGCTCGGCGGTCACTTCGGCTCGCTGAGTTCCATCACCTGACCCGCCCCGACCGTAGCCTCACCTAGGTCACCCTTCTCAAGGACGGTCCAGGACAAAATCGTCGCCACCAATCTGGTCCGGACAACCTCAGCCGGCGCGGCCGAACTCGGCATCATGATCGAAGATCCATGGCAGAGCCGCGGTGCAGTACGCCCGTACGCAGGCACGCACCTTCGGCTGTTCAACGATCGTCATCATGACCGGCTCGGACAACGTGCGGATACTCAAGATCATGACGGCGCTCGGCGCCGTCCGGCCGACCATCCGCAGCTCAACGGTGATCCTCGCACTCCCCGGCGGGTGGCCCGAAGCCCACCCCGCCACCCCCGAGTGCCGCCGCTTGCTCCGGCTGGACGGCGCCCACCTCACCATCTCGCTCTACGCCCGGAGCCCGCGTGGTCACCGATGTACACGGCGAGCGAGGGAGACGCGGGTGATGATTTGGTCGCCGAAACGGGCACGCGCGGCGTCCGAGATGGCTTCGAGGCGGCGGGTGTCCTCGTCGGCGGTCCCGAGGAGCAGTTGCTGATGAGCTTGGTCGGCGGGTGTGAGGCGGTCGGCACGCAGGGTGATCTGCCGGACCCGGGCGCGCTGGAGGCCGAGCTGGTCGTAGAGCTGCTGTGTGAGGGGGGCGAGATGCGGCGAGTGGGAGGTGGGCTCGGGGAGCTGGCGGGTGCGGGTGGTGTGCGTGCGGTCGGCGTAGCGGATGGTCAGAGCGAGCGCCCGGCAGACCTCGCCGTCCACGCGCAGCCGTGCGCCGAGCTCGTCGGCCAGGCCGAGCAGAGCGGCCCGGTGGTGGTCGGGGTCGAGGTCGTCCGTGTCAAAGTCGTGCCGGGCGGCGGTGGAGCGCACGAGGGCTTCGCGCTGGACGAGGCGGGGGTCGATGCCGCGGGCGCGGGCGGTGAGTTCGTGGTCGGCGTGCGTGCCGAGGAGCCGGGCGAGATTGAATGGGGGACGGCGGCAAGATCCCCGATCGACTGGATTCCGTACCGGGCCAGGGTCTTGGATGCGGCGGGGCCGATGCCGGGCAGGGCGGCGACGGGGCGCGGGTTCAGGAATCCGGCCACGGCTTGGTCTGCGGAGTCGATGACGGTGATGCAGCCTGGAGGTGTGGTCGCGGCGGCCATGGCGGCGATCATCGGTGAGCGGCCGCCGCCGATCGCGGTTGGCACGCCGTGTCGCCGAGCTGTACCACGCGGCCTGCCAGCCGGGCCGGTCCCAGCCCGGTCCGGGCGCGCCCGAGGTGAACGGCTTCCAGACGTAGACCCTCGCCAGTGGCGACCCGCCACGGTGCGAGCAGTTGCTCCGCCACATCCGGACGCCCCGCCGTCAGCGCGCCGACCGGCTCGGAGGCCGGTCCCAGCACCACCACCTCGTCCCCGAGCTGCTCCTCCAACACAGGCCACGAAGCGACGGGCGCACCGTCGACGGGGTGTACGCGCGCGGCCGACACGATCCGGCAGATCCGCGCCCAACCGGCCGCCGACCTGGCCAGCAGCGTCACGCGGAAGCGGCCTCCACGACCTGCGCGCCCCCGCGCGCCGGCACCCGCAGGTTCCGCTTCCTCCCGCTGGCCGGAACAGTGGAGGCGACCGCGACATCGACACCGAGGAGCGGCTTGACCCCGGCCGTCACAGCGGCCTTCACGAATCGAACGGCGCCCGCAACGGTGTCCCGGTCGGTCAGCGCCAACGCGGTCACGCCGCGCTCCGCTGCGCGCTGCACCAGGATGCCGGGAAGAGCCGCGCCGTAGCGGGCGGAGTAGCCCGACGCGACGTGAAGGTGCGTGCTCCCGGACAACCAGCCCACCTCCGCCTTACACCAGTCCGCGTTCAAGCCAGGTGGCTCGACCTGTACCCAATGTATCGAGCATAAATGGAACAATGCTACCGGTACGAGTGAGGTCCCGGTGACCGATCTCGACGCAGGTGCAGCGGTCTCACCGAAGACTCCGTCGGGAGCACGAAGGGGTTCTCCACGCGAGGAGGCTGGCGGCTACCCAGGCACCCGCCAGCCTTCGCCCGGTGAGATCACGCAAAGGGCGCTCGACGAGGCGGGCGCCGAAAGCCGCTCCTCGGTCGGCACCCCGGCGAGAGCGCAGCAGGGTAGGGCCCGACAGGCCTTGCAAACGGGCGTGCCGGGCCACGGGCCCGTGCAATGCGGTGCCGATGCCTTCTCGGTGCTCGGGGTCAGCACACGTTCGGCGTACTCACCGCCGAGTGTCGGGCAACTCTTCGCGTGCGCCCGGGAGGCGTTGATCGATACGAGGCAGTATGGTCATGGCCGGTAATCGGGGAGGGAGTTGAGTCATCTGATGCGTATCTCAACCGGGACACGACGGTGGATGCTGGCCACCGCGGTGTGCGGGGTGCTGATCACAAGCTGCAGCAGCGGGGGAGGAGGCGACGAGGCGAAGGCCCAGGCAAAGCCGACGGTCGAGCCGAAGCCGCTCACCGAAGGCGCCCTGCGTCCCCTGCTGCTCTCGCAGGCCGACCTTGGAGCCGGATACGTACAGGTCCAGGAGAAGGCCGACACCGGGAAGTACGACGATGTCTCGGTCCAGGGGTGTCCCTCGCTGGAGAAGCTGGGACAGGGCGGCGATAAGGAGATGTTCGCTGCGAAGGCGGAGACCAGCTTCACATACGACACGGACGCCACGCTCGGCGAGGAGCTGCACAGCGACCGCCCTTCGGTGCTCTCGAGCAAGTTGCGTGAACTGTTCGGGGCCTACACGGCGTGCCCCACCTACACGATGACGGCGGGCACCACACTCATCGAGGTGAAAGTCTCCAAGTCGGCCACCTCGGAGCTCGGGGACGAACAGTTCGCCTACACCTCGACCATGGAGCTGCCCTCCGGCGCCCAGGTCCTCAAGACGATGGCCGTGCGCAAGGGCAACGTCGCGGTGATGCTGGTAGGGGCGCCCGCCTTGGTAGACCGCCACATCAAGAGCGCCGTCGGCAAGCTCCCGGCGGACAGCTGACTATTCCCGGCGCCGCGACGCCCACCAGGCAGGTGGTCTACGCGGCGGCCCGGGAACTCCTGCAGGAGCTTGGCACGCTGAGCCGGTCCCAGGCCCTGCACACGGCGGCCTTCCGGGATGCCCAGCGCCTTCATCGACCGGGCGGCGCGCACCGGTCCGATGCCGGGGAGCGCGGTCAGCAGTTGTCGTACCAGCATCCGGCCAACGACAACGTCTGACCGGTCCAGTGCCTGATGGAGCGTCAACGTGTCGACCTTAAGGCTCGCGCGCACTGCGCTGCGAGCCTGACGGGCGAGGATGGCCTTCTGGCGTGCAGCGTCACGATCGTTGTCGGTGAGGGTGGGAAGGGGCACGATGTTTCTTTCGTTGATGACCACTCGTGGTGCTTCACGCCGCCCGGCGGTAGTGGGAGAGCAGGTCGTCGCGCAGTGCGGTGAACACGCCGATCACCGCCTCCAGCATGTCGGGGCTATGCGCGTCCGTGCAGGTGAGCATCAGCTCGAAGCCCTCGCAGGCGGGCGGGCGAACGGTGGTGAACACGCCGTGATCGACCAGCAGACGCTGCGCCGCCAGCATCGTGACCTCGTCGGAGAACCGCACAGGGACATGGGCGCCGGCGTCGCCGGCAACGTCGTAACCGAGCGCGTCCAGGGCCCGCCGCAGGTGCACGGCCGCCGCCAATGCGTCGGGCTCGCCATCGGCACGCCGACGGATCTCGCGCAGCGCGGCGTGCGCGGCCGCGGTGTCGGCAGGACTCAGCCCCGTTGAGAAGACCTGCGGCCTGCAGACGTGGCGCAGGAAGTCGATCGTCTTGGCGTCGGCGAGGACGGCTCCGCCCTGCGAGGCCAGGGACGTGCCGAAGGACAGGGTCATCATCGGCACCCGGCCCTCCAACCCGAGGTGTTGGATCACACCGCGGCCCAGTCCGAACACCCCCACCCCGTGGGAGTCGTCGACCAGCAGGGTGGCGCCGTACTCCTCGCAGACCGCTAGCAGTTCGGCCAACGGCGCCAAGCACCCCTCCACGGGAAACAGACCGTCGGTGACGACCAGAACAGACCGGGTCGGCGCGCTCGCCAACTGCCGGGCGAGTTCACCGGGGCTGGCGTGGCCGAACTCCCGAACCGCGGCGCCCGAGGCCTTCGCCAGACGGGCCCCATCTACGAGAGAGGCGTGTGCTCTCTCGTCCAGATACACCTGATCGCCGTCGCCGGCGAGGCCGGATACGACACCGAGGTTGGTCATGTAGCCGGTGGCGAAGACCAGGGCCGCCTCATAGCCGAAGAAGCCCGCGAGGTCGGCTTCGAGCTCCTCGTGGAGGTCCAGGTTTCCGCTCAGCAGTCGTGTCCCGGCCGCGGACGTTCCGTAGAGGGCGATCGCGTCCTGCGCGGCTCCGACCACCTCCACGTTCGTGCTCAGCGCCCGGTAGTCGCTGCTGGCGAGCATGCAGACCTCGGCGCCGTCCAGCGCGGCCCGCCCACCCCCGGAGGGGCCCTGGAAGGAGGGGTAGTAGGGATAGAGCCTCGCGTCGCGAATCTCATCAGTCCGCGTATAGACGCGGCATTTCTTCAGCAGGTCCATCAGGTGAGATCCGATCTCTCGCGCAGGGCGGCCCAGTAGCGGCACCACCATCTCTCCGCCGCGGACAACACGGGCCCACCTGCTGCGACGGTCCCGAACTGTGGCGCCGCGATCTGCCGGTGTGTTCCGCCTCACGGGACAGCGCAGCCCGAGGTGAGGGCTGAGGTCCGAAGCACCCACGCGCCGGAGCCGCGGCGCTGGATCACCATAACGGCCCATCTCGCGGAACCCAGATGAAGATCGCTTCCCGCCGGGCGGCGCTCTGCGCCCCAGGTACCCCCGGCCTCACCAGATGCACCGCATCATCGGACCCGAGTCGCCCGGCCCATGCCGCGCGACACGGCCGGGCAACCCTGCCTGCGCCTCCAACTGCCCATCCAGCGAAGGAGAAATGGTGGCCCGGAAGAACGGCACCACCCCCCAGCCTCACTCGGCGTCGCTCAAGGCGCCGGCCGCGTACTGGATGTTGGTGGTCGGCTTCACCATCTGCCGCAGCGGATGCATCGTCGTGCCGTTCCTCTCGCTGTATCTGGTGCGTCAGCAGCACTTCAGCGCGGCGGACGCCGCTCAGGTCAGCGCGGCCTTCGGCGCGGGCTGGGCCATCGGCCCCGTCATCGCGGGTTGGCTCGCTGACCGTATCGGGCGCGGCAAGACCCTCCTGCTGGCCCTGTCCGCCGTGACCGCCGTGTACCTCACCCTCCCGACCTTGCAGACACTGGTAGCATTGACCATCGCCGCCTTTGCCGTCGGGCTCTTCTTCGACGCGCCTCGGCCGGCCGTCCTCGCCCTTGTCGCAGATCTGGTGCCCGAGGCAGCCCGCGGCCGGGCATACGCCCGCCTGTACTGGGCCTCCAATATCGGTGCGGGCGTCGCCGGGGGAGTCGGCACCCTCCTCGCGGACGCCCACATCACAGCGCTCTTCTACGTGGCCGCGACCTCCAACGGAGCCTTCGCGGCCACCGTGCTGATCTGCAAGATCGGAGCAACGCCACCGTCCCTGGCTCTTCACCCCCGCAGCACTGCCACGGGCTACCGCGCCATGCTGCGCAACGGGCCGTTCCTCGCCCTGACCGGCCTCACGCTTCTGTACCTGTGCTCCTACCAGCAGATCTTGTTCGGACTGCCGGTGGCCATGGACCGCGACGGCATGAATCCGTCGGCGTACGGAATCATCAGCCTCATCAACGCGATCGGTGTCGTCGCCTTCCAACCGCTCCTGCAGCCCTGGATCGACCGCCGCACCCCCTTGGTCGTCTGCGCCGCCGGTGCGATCGCCCTGGGCCTGGGCATGGGCGGAAACTTCGGCGCCCAGCAGTCCCTCATCGGCTACGGCTTCGCCGCTGCCGTCTGGTCCTTGGGCGAGGTGCTGTTCTTCAGCAGCGTCATGACGGTGGTCGAACGCCTCGCACCCGCCGATGCGCGAGGCCGTTACACCGGCATCTGGGCGTCCACGATGGGCACCTCCGCCCTCATCGCCCCGCTCATCAGTTCCGCCACCCTCCAAGCCGGCGGACCAGAACTCATGTGGACCACGAGCCTAGCCCTGGGCGTCCTCGCGGCCGTCGGCCTCCTCGCCCTGAAGCGGCACCTCGACACCACCTCCACCACGCCCGAACCAGCGGAGCTGGAACTCGCACCCAGCCCGGTGTGACCCGTTGCCCGGCTAGCGCGGGCGCTGCCTACCGTCCCCTCGCTCGCCCTGCCGGACCGGCCGGCAGCACCGACGCCGAGGACGACATGCCCGCAATCACACGTATCGACCACATCCCCCCAGCCCACACGATCTTCCCGCCCGACAGCCACCCCGACCTTCAACAACCCGGATCCGTGCACCACGGCTGGAACACCGGCCGCCAGCTGCTCCTGCACGCCGTCGGCAGCCCCCTGGCCAACCCGATGAACGCGCAAGACCAACCACGCAGGCAGCAGGCAATCGCGCAACTGCGCGCGCTCAGCCCGAACCTCCACGAGGTCGCTGGACCGCTCACGCTCGCGCTCCACGTCAGCGCCCTCCAGCAACCATCACCGGACACGGACCCCCTCTCTCTCGCCCCTCTGATCGCTGAGGCCCTCGCGGACCTGGGCGGCTGGGGGATCCGCGCCCCCCTGCCCGAGCAACTCGAACTAATCACCCGATCCGTCCACCTCATCACGCCCTGCATGCCCGACTGACTGCCTCCCACCGGGGTGGGGGGCCGCCCCGCGGGGCCCCCCCCCCCCGCGCGGGGGCGCCCCGGGGGGGGGGGCGGGGGGGCCACCCCGCCCCCCCCCCCCCCGCGGGGTGGGTCCCCCGGGGGTTTTTTGGGGGCCGGCCAAG